>JBBQVZ010000084.1:0-15530 GCA_038211015.1 Actinomycetota bacterium
GTCGGACGGCACTTCTCCCGATCCGGGACGCCGACGGTTCCTCACCCTCGCGGGGCTGGGCGGGTTCGCGTGGCTGTTCGTCGGCGGTGCGCTCGGCCGCTCCACGCGCTCGCTCTCGCTTCCCGATCCTCGTCCCATCCAAGAAGCGATGGCGAGCGACCTCGGAGCTGAATACATGGAGCTGATCCGGCGAGCGTTCCATCCGGGCCGGTCGGGGGAGCTGCAACTGGTGCTCGCGCCGTTCAACAGCTCGAACTACGCTCCGGAGTCGCGCGACCTGGTGAGGTTCTACCGTGCGACCAGCCACGCCTCGGTGTGGATGTACCTGGAGCGCGTTCCGTTGGTGGTGCACGCACCGGGTCGCGTCGAGCCGTTGGACGACACGACGCGCGTCACGCTCGCCGACATCGCCCCCACCACGGCCGCATTGATGGGCTTCGCCGGTTGGCCGACCGATCGCGCCGGAGCGGCGCTGCCGGGCATCGCGAGCGACGCCGCACCACCAAAGGTCATCGTGACGTTCGTGATCGACGGCGGCGGCTGGAACGTCCTGCAGCACTGGCCCGACAGCTGGCCGAACCTCAAACGGTTGATGGGGCAGGGCGCCAACTACCGCAACGCGATCACCGGGTCCTTCCCCGCCGTGACCGCATGCGCCCACGCCACGATCGGCACCGGTACGTTCCCGAGCCAGCACGGCATCACCGGCCACAACATCCGCGACGGCAGCAAGGTCCGCAAGGCATACGGCGACGCGGGGCACGCGAACCCCGGCGACATCCTGATCCCCACACTCGCAGACCTGTGGAGCGACGCCACCGACGATCGAGCGTGGGTCGGCGAGATCGGCTACCAGGTCTGGCACATGGGCATGATCGGACGAGGTGGCCCTTCGCGGAGCGGCGACGAGCTCCCCATCGGCGTGTACTGGAACGAGGGGGCTTGGAAGGACAACGGCGTGGGCGAGTGGGCGCCGCATAACCCCGACCTGTTCCGCATGCCGTCGACCGTTCCCGGCCTCGACGTGTACGACGAACACCTGCAGGCGTTCACCGCACCGGAGTGGGATCGGAGCTTCGACCCGAGAACACGTCAGACGCCGTGCTGCGCACCGCCGGTGGTGCGGTATCAAGGCGATCTGATCGAGGCGACGCTCCGCAGCGAGCCCGTCGGGCAGAGCGGCGTGACCGACCTGTTCTACGTCAACTACAAGGCACCGGACTACACGGGTCACATCTACAACATGAAGTCAGAGTGGGAGGGACTCGTCCTGCAGGAGGTCGACGCCCAGCTCGGCCGGCTGGTCGCCACGCTCGACGAGCTCTTCCCCGAGGAGTACGTGCTCATCGCAACCGCCGACCACGGACAATGCCCCCTGCCGGACGACGTCGACGGCGTGCGCCTCGACCCGGTACAGCTCGGGGAGGAGATCGACCAACGGTTCGGCGGTGAGCTGGTGACGACCGTGCAGAGCGTGGTCCCGTCCGAGATCTACCTCCACGAAGGGGTGCTCCGGTTGAACGGTGCCTCGATCGACGATGTCGCCGTCGCTCTGCGCGACTACCGATACCGGCAGAACATCGGCGCCTACGTGCCACAGAGCGCCATCGAGCAGGAGCTGCTCGACACCAAGGAGTTCTCGGCGGTGTTCTCGACCACGTACCTCGCGTCGCTCGAACACACCGACCTGTCGCGGTTCGGCGAGACCGCGTTCCCGGACGGCGATCCGATCGGGATCCCGCAGATCCCCTAGGCTCCCAGGCCCACCGAGGTGGGCTCTGCTCCGAACCGGCGCCAACCGCCGCGGCCGGAGCGCTTCGCCTCATACATCGCGGAGTCCGCGCGCCGCAGGATGTCGTCGGGCACGTCCTCGGCTCCAGCGACGACGAGCCCGACGCTCGCGTTGAGCGTCACCTTGGCGCCGCCCAGGACGACGGGCCGGCGAACCTCCTCCAGGAATCGCGTCGCGCTGGCCTCGGCCTGCTCGTCCTTGCGCACATCCTCGACCACGATCACGAACTCGTCGCCGCCGAGACGAGCCACGATGTCGCCGCCGCGAGCGGAGGACTCGAGCCGCTGGGCGAGCGCGCGGAGGAGGTCGTCGCCGACGGCGTGTCCCATCCGGTCGTTCACGTCCTTGAATCCGTCGAGGTCCAGGAACATCACAGCGACCTGGGTCCCGGCCCGGCCGGCCCGAGCGAGGGCTCTCCGCAGGCCTTCGTCCAGGAGATCGCGGTTGGGCAGACCCGTCAGATGATCGTGCAAGGCGCGGAAACGGAGGCGTTCCTCCTCCTGCCGTTTCAGTGTGACGTCCTCCACGGCGGTGATGGCGAAGCCAGCGCCGCCGATCGGATCCGTCACGACCGAGGTGGTCATGCTCGCTTCGAACGATGAACGGTCACCCCGCTTGACGCGCACGTCCCATGTGGCCCGGGCGTCGGCCGGTGCATCGCCGAGCTCGTGCACGGTCTCACGGATCGCGGAGCCGTCACGCTGGTCGAGGAGGATGTCGCGCATGTGCCGCCCCGCCAACCCTCCTTCGTATCCGAAGAGGCGCTCCGCCGCCGGGTTCGCGTCCAAGATACGACCACCCGTGTCGGCTCCGTTGGCCACCTTCAACACCGCGACCGGAGAATTCTCGAACACGGCCCGGTGCTCCAGCTCCGACGTGCGAGCCTGCTGACGCGCGCGATCCTGATCCTTCGCCGACAGGACGATCCGGAGCATGACCAGGATCGCGAGCGCGATGGCAACGACGCCCAGGATGAACTGGTCGATCGGCTGGTCGTGGCCGGGGAGAAGCATGAGGACCGGCACGGCCAAGAGCGGTACCCCCAGCCCCAGGACGTCGGTCGGCGTGAGCATCGCCGCAGGCGCATCTCGGCGCGTCAGGTGGACCATGCTGGGGTGCAATGCCGCCGCTCCGATGGAGATGTAGCTGATCAGCCAGCCGAGGTCGAGGAACGGACTGTATGCATCGGCCGCATGCTGCACGAGCCACGCGTACGCGATGTCTGTTGCCAACATCGCCGAGAAGCCGATGACCAGCCACCATTGGGCCGGCTCGCGCGAACGATGCGCCAGGGCGAGTCTGGCCAGCAAGGTGACGATGAAGATGTCGAACACGGGGTAAGACGCGTTGACCAGCGAGGCGAACGAAGGCCCGGCTCCGACGCTCTTGCCGAGCACGACCACCCACAAGATCGCTGCCAGGCCGATGGCGCCTATCAGCGAGTCGATCATCGCGAGCACCGACGTTCGCTTCCCCACGCGAGCCAGGAGGAGGCAGCCGATCGCGATGAGCGGATAGCCCACCACGTACGCGATGTCGCTCGGCCCAAGGACGTTGCCGATGGGGAGGCTCCAGATGATGTCGCCGACCACGAAGGCCCCGAGGCCCGCGGCGAGGAACAGCCATGGGAGACGACGATCCGGCTGGAATCGCCGTACACCGATCACGATCGCCACCGGCATCGAGAGGGCAAGGGCATCCCAGACGATGACCCCCGGGCCGTCGGGCAAGAGGAAGTACACGGTGGCGATCAGCACTCCGCCCGCGATGTACGTCCTGAACAGCCGTTCCGCCATGTTTCCCCTATCGGCAACCCCGTCCCGGGCGTTTAGCCGCCTCCCTGGTCGGCGGCGCGGAGTGCCATGATTCACGACCGATGGCCGTCGAGTTGAGCCCACGGGACCGCGAGATGCTCGATGGTCGGCATGGCGAGGCCGTTGGGCTGGCCATGCGGATCCTGATCGACATGGCGCGCGTCTGGCAGGCGGATCGCCTGATCGACGTCACCTCCGCGCACGTCGACAGCTGCCTGTACCACGGGCAGGCGGGGCTGGACTTCGTGGAGAAGCTGCTCGCCGGCCAAGCCCACGTCGCCGTGCCGACGACCCTGAACGTCTCATCGCTGGACCTGCTCCACCCCGAGCTCATCCGGCTCGACGCCGACACGGCGTCGCGGGCCCGCAGGCTGATGGACGCGTACGTCGCCATGGGCTGCCGACCGACGTGGACGTGTGCGCCGTATCAGCTCGACTCGCGTCCCGCGTTCGGCGAGCACGTCGCGTGGGCCGAGTCGAACGCGATCGTGTTCGCCAACTCGGTGCTGGGGGCGCGGACGAACCGCTACGGCGACTTCATCGACATCTGCGCCGCGATCACCGGACGGGTGCCGGATGCCGGCTTGCACCTCGACGAGCACCGACGAGGCCGGATCGTGTTCCGCCTGTCGGACGATGTCTCCGACCGGCTCCTCCACGACGAGGTCACGCCCACGTGCATCGGACACATCGTCGGGAAGGAATCCGGGACGGACGTGCCCGTCATCGTCGGGCTCCCGCTCGAGACCGGCGAGGACCGACTGAAGGCGCTCGGCGCCGCCGCGGCGTCCTCGGGCGCGGTGGCGATGTTCCACGCGGTGGGCATCACGCCCGAGGCGCCGACCCTGGAGGACGCGCTCGGCGGCGATGGTGCTGCGCGTGAGATCGTCGTCACGCTCGACCGGCTCCGCGCCGCCCGCGACGAGCTCACGACCATCGAGGGTGGCCCGATCTCGGCGGTCAGCGTCGGCACGCCGCACATGTCCGTGGATGAGCTCGACCTGCTCGCCACATCCGTGGGGCGCCACCCGCCCACCGTGCCGTTCTACGCCAACACCGGGCGCGACGTCTCCGCCGGGGCAGGCGCGCTCACCGTTCTCGCCGACGCCGGTGTGACGATCGTGACGGACACCTGCACGTACATCACGCCGATCCTGCATGACGTGGGCGGGCCCGTGATGACCAACTCCGCGAAATGGGCCTGGTACGCACCCGCGAACCTCGGGTTCGACGTCGTGTTCGGATCGATGGAAGAGTGCGTTCGCTCGGCCTCGCTCGGTCGTGTATGGCGTGATCCGGATCTATGGGGCGAGGCCTCCGATGCCTGAGGGTCGAACGCTCGTCGCCGGCCGCGCCGCGGGCCTCGCTCTCGTGCTCGCCGAACCACTCAGCTTCTGGGGAGGCCTCGACCCCGAGACCGGCGAGCTGATCGATACCCATCATCCACAGCGAGGGGCGGTCGTGACGGACCGCATCTTGGTGATGCCGTCGGGCAGGGGATCCAGCTCCAGCTCATACATCTTGGCCGAAGCGATCCGCGCCGGCACCGCCCCCGCGGCGATCGTCCTGCGGGAGGCCGATGGCATCGTGGCGCTGGGCGCGATCGTCGCTCGCGAGCTGTACGGCACAACGATCCCCGTCGGTGTCCTCGATGCTGATGCGTTCGACGCGATCGCCGACGGCGCGTTGGTAGAGGTGATCGTCGGAGACGACGTGGTGACCATGGGACCCCCCGGCTGATCTCGGCTGGATCAGTCTCGGAGGATCCCGGCTTTCATGCCGCCGTCGACGAGCAGCACGGACCCGGTACAGAACGACGACTCCTCGCTCGCGAAGAACGCGGCAGCATCGGCCACGTCCGTCGCTCGCCCGATCCTTCCGATCGGAGGCGTTTGCCACTCCGACGAGTCATACGGCCAACCCTCATCTCCCCCCGCCGCCGCGAAGTGGCGCATGCCCGGCTCGATGTCGCCGGGGCAGATGCAGTTCGAGCGCACGCCGTCGCGACCGCCGTCGAGCGCCAGCATCTTCGAGAGCATGATCACCGCGGCCTTGGAGATCGAGTACGCGCCGATCTCCGGCTCACCGGTCACGCCGGCATCGGAGGCGATGTGGATCATGCAGCCCGCGCGCGCCGCCAGATGCGGGTAGCACGCTCGCGCGTAGAGGAAGGGTCCACGCAGGTTGACGGCCATCACCCGGTCGAAGTCGGCGACGGGCGTATCGATGAGTCGCGCATCTACGCCGATCCCCGCGTTGTTGATCAGGATGTCGAGCGCCCCGAGGTGTTCGACCGCGAACGCGACCGACGATCCGACCTGGTCCGGATCGGCAGCGTCGGCCCGGCAGAACCACGCCCCGCCGCCGTCGGATCCGCGGAGCAGCTCGAGCGCCTGAGCTCCCAGCGCCTCGTCGCGGCCGGTCACGACGACCGAGGAACCCTCCGCGAGGAATCGCTCCGCGATCGCCATCCCGAGCCCGGAGGTTCCTCCGGTCACGAGCGCAGCCTTGCCGTCCAGCCTTCCCATCCGGCGGAGCTTAGCGTCGGTTGACTTGCGCGTTGCGCGATCGGCACTTGGAGGGGCCTTCAGACCGACGTGACTACACTCGCTCGATGGCCGTGACCTGCCCCTCCTGCGCCTACGAGAACAACCAGGACGCGCGGTACTGCGCGGGATGCGGCGCGCCGCTCGGCACGGCCTGTGCGGTCTGCGGCACGCTCGTTCCTCCGGGCGGACGGTTCTGTCCGAGCTGCGGCACCCCGCTGCAGGACACCGGCCCAGCCGAGGCGCCGGTCGAGGAGCGCCGGGTCGTGTCGATCCTGTTCGCCGATCTGGCCGGGTTCACGTCGCGCTCGGACCATGCAGACCCCGAGGACGTCCGCCGAACGCTGATGCCGTTCCACGCGATCGCGAAAGAGGAGATCGAGCGGTTCGGGGGCACGCTCGACAAGTTCATCGGCGACGCGGCGATGGGGGTGTTCGACGCTCCCGTCGCCCACGAGGACGATGCGGAACGCGCCGTACGAGCGGCGTCGGCGATCCAAGCGCGCACCTCCGAGATGGAGATCCCGGTCCGCGCGGCCGTGAACACCGGTGAGGCCGTCGTCACGTTCGCCACGGGGCCGCAGGTCGGCGAGAACGTCGCGGGCGACGTCGTGAACACGGCATCCCGGCTCCAGTCGGTGGCGCCGCACGGCGGTATCGCTGTCGGCGAGTCCACCTATAGGGCCACGCGGGGAGCCGTCGACTACCGCGAGCTCGAGCCGGTCACCGTGAAGGGGAAGGCCGATGCGCTCCGGGTGTGGGTCGTCGAAGCGGTGCGCGAGGAGACTCCCGGTCGGGCCGACGAGGACGCGACGCCGTTCGTTGGGCGCGAGCGCGAACGCAGCCTCTTGCAGGAGCTGTTCGCTCGGGCGGTCCGAGAGCGATCGCTCCAGCTGGTCACGATCGTCGGCGACCCGGGGATCGGCAAGACCCGGCTCGTCGGCGACCTGCGCGAGCACGTGCTCGCACAGCAGGAGCGCACGACGTGGTACCGGGGACGCTGTCTCCCCTATGGGGAATCGGTCACGTTCGCCCCGCTGGAGGAGGTTGTGCGCGAAGCGACCGGGGTGAGACGTTCGGACGACCGAGAGGAGGCCGCCGGGAAGCTCTACCGTCACCTCGGCACGTTGGAGTCCCGTGCGGAGGATGCCGACTGGTTGCGAGCCAGGTTGGCTCCGCTGCTGGGGTTGGTCGACGTCGAGGGCCAGGCCGCCGCGAACAGGGAGGAGTCGTTCGCCGCGTGGACGCGGTTCCTCGGCGACGAAGCTGCGCTCGCGCCGACGGTGCTCGTGATCGAGGATCTTCACTGGGCCGACCCGGCCATGCTCGACTTCCTGGATCAGCTGGGCGACCACCTACCCGACGCGCCCTTGCTACTCGTCGCGACGGCGCGGCCGGAGCTCTTCGATGCCCGCCGCGACTGGGGCGCCGGCAAACCGAACTCCTCGACGGTCACACTGTCGCCACTCACTGAAGACGACATGCAACGGCTGCTCGCCGAATTGCTCGTACGGACCGTGCTGCCTCCCGAAGCCCAGGCGCCCCTGGTCGCGAGCGCGGGAGGGAACCCGCTGTACGCGCTCGAGTTCGTCCGGATGCTGGCCGACCAGGGTGCCGTGGCCGACGTATCGTCGATCGCGCTCCCGGAGACGATCCACGGCTTGATCGCCGCGCGACTCGATGCCCTCACCTCTCCGCAACGCTCGCTCCTTCAGGATGCAGCCGTCGTCGGCGACCCGTTCTGGTCGGGCGCCGTCGCGTCGATGCACGGTGGTGAGGACGTGGTCGCGTCGCTCGCCGAGCTCCGTCGACGGGGCCTGATCCGCCGAACGTCGTCGCAGACCATGACCAGTGAGGACGAGTACGCGTTCACCCATGGATTGATCCGCGACGTCGCGTACGGACAGATCCCGCGCGCCGGTCGGTCGACCCGCCATCTCGCGGTCGCCCGTTGGCTCGAAGGAACCGCCGGCGACCGCCTGGAGGATCGAGCGGAGCTCCTCGCTCACCACTCGACGGAAGCGCTCACGCTCGCGATCGCCGCGGGCGTCCCCGAGGATGTGACGGCGCTCAGGCACGATGCCCGCCGCTTCCTCCTGCTCGCCGGCCAGCGCCAGATGTCGATCGACGTCCCGCAATCGGCCACGTACTACCGCCGCGCGCTCGAGCTCACGTCCGAAGGGGATCCGCAGCGTCCCATGCTTCTGCGCAAGGGAACGGAGCTCGCCTGGCGCGCGGGGAAGGTCGACGTGGACGAGGCGATCCGCGCGTACCAGGAGGCGATGGACGAGGCGTTGGCGAACGGCGACGAGCACGAGGCCGCGTACTGCATGCGCCGGCTCTATTTCCAGCTGGGGTTCCGGGGCGATACCGAGGCGGCGCGGAAGCTCCTGGATCGTGGGATCGAGCTGCTCGAACGCCTGGAGGGCGAGACGCCGGAGCTCCTGGCGGAGTTGTACGCATGCCGCGCCGAGGACGAGATGTTCTCGGGACGGACGAAGGGCTCCTTGGAATGGGCCGACCGTGCGCTGGCGCTCACCCATTCCGCGTCCGTCGACATGATGGCGTTGCACATCCGGGGGAACGGCCGCTGCGAGCTCGGCGACCTCGAAGGGATGGACGACCTGTGGGACGCGCTCCACCGGGCCGAAGCGTCGGGGAACGGGGTCGACCTCGCGCAGTCCTACTCCTATCTGAGCGAATGGGTGGGACTGCAGGAGGGCCCGCTGCGCAGCCTCGAGATGAATCACGCGCAGGTCGAGGCCTGCGAGGTGCGCGGCATGGCGGGACAGACCATGTGGTCCACGGCGGAGTCCCTGTGGATGCTGTACGACGCCGGACGCTGGGATGAGGCGCTGGCCCGCGCGGACCGCGCGATCGAGTGGGCGACCCAGCAGGAGGACTCACAGGTGGGCACGGTCGCGCTCACCTACTCCGCGCGGATCCTGGCGCATCGGGGGAAGGTGGACGACGCTGCGGAGCTCGTCGAACGATACCTGCACACGGCGCGGCAGATCGGCGATCTCCAGATCCTGTCGCCGGCGCTCGTCACCGCCGCCGTCGTTGCGTGGACGAAGGAGGACACGCCGCCGGCGCTCGAGCACCTCCGCGAGTTCGACGACGCCACGCGGGAGGGACCCACCGAGTACCGCGAGCTGCAACTCCCCGAAGCCATCCGCATCTGTCACGCGTACGGCGACCTCGAGCTCGCCGAGGCGCTCGCCGGCGGCAGGCCGGTGTTCGTCACGCGCACCCGGAACGCGATGACGAGCGTCCGGGCGTTGCTCGCCGAGATGCAAGGGCAGCATGACGACGCGGCGGCGCGGTTCGAGGAGGCGGCGAACGCCTGGAGCTTCTGGGGCGATCCGTTCGAGCAGGCCCATGCGCTGGATGGGATGGCGCGGTGTCTCTCGGCGATCGGGGCGACGGAAGGCGCCGCGACGGCGAGGTCCGAAGCGCGAGCGATCTTCGCCAGCCTCGACATCACGGACGCTCCGAGCGCGTCGTAGGAAACCGGATGCTGCTCGCCGACCTCGTCTCGACGTCTGGATCGGTCGCGTCCACGCGATCGCGTCTGGCGAAGGTCGAGGCGATCGCCGAGCGGCTCCGAGGCGCCACGCCGGAAGACATCCCGATCGTCGTGAGCTATCTCTCCGGCGAGCTCCGGCAGCGGCGCACGGGCGTGGGCTGGGCCTCGCTTCAGGACCTGCCGCCGCCGGCTACCGAACGAACGATCGTGGTCGCCGAAGTGGAGCCGCGGAGGCGAGCGGCCCGGGATCGGTCGCGGTGAGGCGCGCGGCCCTCGCGGCCCTCTTCGGTCGTGCCACCCAGGACGAGCAGCGGTTCCTCGTGAGGCTCGCCGGCGGAGAGCTCCGCCAGGGGGCGCTCGCCGGGATCATGGTGGACGCGGTGGCGCGTGCCGCGTCGGTCGACGCACCGGCCGTCCGAAGAGCCGCGATGCTCGCGGGCGACCTTCCCGCGGTGGCGGAGGCGGCGCTCGTCGAGGGTGCCGCGGGACTCGAACGGTTCCGGCTGGAGGTGGGCCGCCCGCTGCAGCCGATGCTCGCCAAGACGGCGACATCGGTCGAGTCGGCCATGGAACAGATCGGGGGCGCCGCCGCGGTGGATTGGAAGCTCGACGGCGTGCGCATCCAGGTGCATCGCGACGGCGATGACGTCTCCGTGTTCACACGCACGCTCGATCCGATCACGGATCGGGTGCCGGAGGTCGTGGAAGCTGCCCTCGTGCTGCCCGTCCATTCGATCGTGCTCGACGGTGAGGCGATCGCCCTTCGCCCGGACGGGCGACCGCGCCCGTTCCAACAGACCGCCAGCCGTGCGGCCAGTCGCGGCGACGTCGACGCGCTCCGACGCGACGTGCCGCTCACGCCGTTCTTCTTCGACGTGCTGCGTGTGGATGACTCCGACCTGATCGATCTCCCGGCGACCGAGCGCCTCGCCGCGGTCGAGGGCGTGATCCCGGCCGAGCTGTGGGTACCGAGGTTGGTGACGAAGGACGTCGCCGAAGCGCGGACGTTCTACGACGACGCCGTCGCGCGTGGGCACGAAGGGGCGGTGGTGAAGTCCTTGGATGCGCCGTACGAGGCGGGACGGCGCGGCGGGGCATGGCTCAAGGTGAAGCCCGTCCACACGTTGGACCTGGTCGTGCTCGGCGCCGAATGGGGTCACGGCCGCCGCCATGGTTGGCTGTCGAACCTCCACTTGGGCGCTCGCGATCCTGAGACCGGCGGCTTCGTGATGCTCGGCAAGACGTTCAAGGGGCTGACCGACGAGCTCCTGCGCTGGCAGACCGAGCGCTTCCTCGAGCTCGAAACGCACCGGGAAGGCATCACGGTGTTCCTGCGTCCGGAGATCGTCGTGGAGATCGCGTTCGACGGCATCCAGACGAGCTCTCGGTATCCCGCCGGCATGGCGCTGCGGTTCGCGCGGGTCATCCGCTACCGGGAGGACAAGGACTCGCCAGAAGCGGATACCATCGAAACGGTCCGCACCCTGCACCAGACGGGGCTGTAACCGCGCCGGTCCGTTCGCGGCTCCCGATCCTCCGGGAGCCGCGCCCATGATCACTTGCACCACAATAGTTCTCGTGGAGGTGGCGGGATTCGAACCCGCGTCCTTGAGCGACCGACTGGATCTTCTCCGGGCGCAGCCAGGTGGTAGATCTCACCCCGAGGCTCCCACCGGCAGAGGACCTCGAGGCCAGCCCGGGTTCGATGTTCGGCGGCGGCCCCCGGACGGAACCGCTGCCGTGAGCCTGCTTACGACGTCCATCCTCCGGTCGCAGGCGACCCGGAGGGGACGGCTACTTAACTAATTAAGCAGCGAGCGCGTAGTTATCGGCGCTTGTATTGATCCGGCGTTTAACGAGACATCCGGGATCTCGGCCCGCTTCTCCCAGTCGATGAACGTCCAAGTCGAAGCCAGTACACCCCCATATGCAGTTGTCTCACCGAGTATACGGCCGGGTTCGGACAGCGCTTGAGGAACTAGCGGCGGCGGCCGACGGCGCGTTCCATCTCGCGTTCGGCCAGACGTTTCAACGTCGACTGCCGCTTCTCGTGCTCGCGCTTACCGCGGCCGAGCCCGAGCTCCACCTTGGCCAGGCCGTGCGAGAAGTACACGCGCATCGGCACGAGCGCCAAGCTCTGCTCCTTCTGCTGCTGGATCAGCCGCTCGATCTCCTTGCGGTGCAGCAGCAGCTTGCGCGGACGCAACGGATCGTACCCGCGCTTCTCGCCCTGCTCGTACGGCGGGATGTGCATCTGCTCCAGCCAGAGCTCGCCACCGTGCTGCCGTGCGTAGGCCTCGGCGACGGACGCGCGACCTTGCCGCAGGGACTTCACCTCCGACCCGGTGAGGACGATGCCGGCTTCGAAACGCTCCTGGATGTCGTAGTCGTGCCGCGCGCGGCGGTTGCTGGCGACGGTCTTCTCTCCGTCCGGTTGCGGACTCATCACGCCCGCCTCAGACGTCGAGGAAGCGACGCATCCCGATCGTGCCGGCGATCACCGCGATCAGCGTGGCCGCGATGAGGATCCAGGGCGCCAGCGCCAGCACGTCGTGATTCTGCACGAGCGGGAAGAACCGGATCTCTCCTCGCAAGCGATCGATGAAGATCACCTTGACCAGGAACAGCGCGACCACCGCCGCCGCCGCGCCCAGCAGACTCTCGACCAATCCCTCGATCAGGAACGGAAGGCGGATCCGCCAATTGGTCGCTCCGACCAACCGCATGATGCCGATCTCCTTGCGGCGAGCGAACATCCCCATGCGCAGCGTGTTGGCGATCAACGCGACGGCCGACGCAAGCATGATGACGGCGATCGACAAGATCCCCACCGACAGGACACGCGTGATCGCGACGAGGCGTGTGAGGAGATCGCGGTAGTCGCGGATCTCGTCCACTCCCGGTTGTCCCTCGACGATCGCGCGCACCTGTTCGAACTGCGCCGTATCCGCGAGCTTGACCCGAAGCGAGGCGGGGAAGACCGTGGCACAGTCGACGTTCTCGATCATCGTCGGTTGGTCCCGGAACAGGATCCGAGCCCGGGCGCAGGCGTCCTCCTTGCTCTCGTACCGCACGTCGGCGACGGCCGGGAGACCTTCGAGCTTGTTCGTCAGCAACCCCACCGTGTTGGGGTTGACCGGGTCCGAGAGGTAGACGGCCACCTCGACGTTGCCGGTCCACGCGTCGATCACCAGGTCGAACTCACGGGCGATCAGGAGCGCCAGTCCGAACAGGAACAACGCGATGAACGCGGTGGACATGGCGGCGAACGCCACGATGCCGTTGCGGCGGAGGCCCGACGCGGTCTCTCGGAAATACCCCTGGACACCCAGCGCCATCAGCTATACACCCCGCGCGCTTGGTCGCGGATCACATGGCCCTTGTCCAGCTCCACCACGCGCTTGCGCATGGCGTCCACGATCGCCTGATCGTGCGTGGCCATGACCACCGTGGTCCCGATCCGGTTGACCTTGTCCAACAGCCGCATGATGTCCACGCTGGTGTTGGGGTCGAGGTTGCCGGTGGGCTCGTCGGCGAGCAGGACCAACGGGCGGTTCACGCACGCCCGCGCGATCGACACGCGTTGCTGCTCACCGCCGGAGAGCTCGTCGGGGAAGCTGTTGAGCTTGTCCCCCAGACCCACGTACTCCAAGATCTCGGGCACGCGCTGGTCGATCACGTGCTTCGGCTTGCCGATGACCTCCAGACCGAACGCCACGTTCTCGAAGACGGTCTTGTCGGTCAACAGCTTGTAGTCCTGGAAGACCGTCCCGATGTTCCGGCGGAGGTACGGCACCTTCCACGAGGTGATCTTCGCGAGGTTCTTCCCGGCGACGTAGACGCTGCCCTTCGTCGCCTCCTCTTCCTTCAGGAGCAGGCGGATCAGCGTTGACTTGCCGCTCCCGGACTGCCCGACGACGAAGACGAACTCGCCCTTCTCGACTTCGACGGAGACGTCTTCGAGAGCGGTGACACCGTTGCGGTAGACCTTGGTCACTGTCTGCAGGCTGATCATGAGGTGACTTCCTTAAGGGTGTACGAGGGGGTCGAACGACCGGTTCACCCTACCAAAGGAACCTTCGAAGACGGGGAGGTTCCCGTAGGCTCAGGCCCCATGAGCAGCACCGTCACGGGGATCCAGGCCCCGCCCCGCGAAGTCCCGACATCCGATCGGAACCCGCGACTGCGACGGATCGGCCTCGCCTGTGCCGGGCCGGCGGTCATCGTCGTCGGCGTGCTGTTCGCGCTCCGCGGCTTCGCGTTCCACCCCCTGCTCACGAACGATCATCCCGACATCCTGTCGTTCTGGTTGCCCCGGTTCTCGTTCCTTGGACGGGAGCTGTCGGCGGGACATCTTCCGCTCTGGAATCCCAACGAGATGCTCGGCTACCGGTTCGCGGCCGACCCGCAGAGCGGCTGGCTGTACGTGCCGCCGATGGTCCTGTTCTCTGCGCTGTCGCCGGGCGCCGCCCTGCGCGCCTTGATCGTGCTGAACCCGACGCTCGCGGGGCTGGGACTGTTCTGGTTCCTGCGGAAGGAGTCGATGTCGCGGCCCGTCGCCACCGTCGGGGGTCTCTGCCTGGGGATGATGATGTCGACGTCGGACATGGCGATCTCTCTCCCGTTCGCCGGTTTCCTGGCATGGACCACGATCGTGCTGGTCGGGGCGTCCGGATACCGGCGGGCAGAGCGGTGGTCCCGCCGGATCGCGTGGCTGGCGCTCTCGGCGTTCGCGTGGTCCCAGGTCGCGAGCGCGCACCTGAGCCACGGGCTGGTGATGTGCTCCCTGTTGGTCGCGGCGTTCCTTGTCGCCACCTCGATCGAGTCCGTCCGTCACGGCGAGGTTGGCTTGTGGGCCGCGGCGGGACGCACCGGTCTGTTCCTGGTCGCCATGCCGCTCGCGAGCCTGGCGATCCTGATCCCGCGACTGGCGTTCATCGGCTCGTCCAGCCTGCACCGGGGTTATGACGCCTTGGGACAACCGGCGCACTCGGCCGGGATCATCCGCGATCGTCCACTCGCGACGAACGGCGTGTGGGCGACGTGGCCTCTCGCGTTCGGATCGGCGCCGGGTGCGTACGCCGGTGCCGTGATGCTGCTCGCCGTCCTGTTCGCGTGGCGCGATCGAGCGCGCAGGGCGCTCGTGTATGCGTTCGGTGGCTGCCTCGTCTTGACGTGGCTCCTCATGCTGAACGCGATAGTCACCGCCGGCTGGTTCCAGACGCTGCTGCTCAAGCTCCCGTTCGGCGACGTCTACCTCCACAACCCCGGGCGGATGCGGTACCTGGCGATGATCGCGATCCCCGTCCTCGGCGCCGTGGGCCTGCAAGGGCTCCGCGACAGGCCGATGCCGGCACGACATGCCCGCTGGTTCCTCGGAGGCGGGGTCGCGCTCCTGCTCGGGCTGCCGCTCGCCGCCGGAGGGAAGCCGGCACGGTTCGCCCTCCTCGCCGTCGCGATGCTCGCGGCCGTGCCCACGCTCTTCTGGCTCGCGACGGCGCGCAAACGCTGGGTGATGGCATCCGTCGTCTTCGTCGTCGGGATCGAGCTCCTCGCGAGCGCCGCGTACTCGGGGCTCTACCACGGAGGCACGATCTCCACCGGGCTCGAGGTGGGCGAACGCCCGAACCTCGCCCCCCAGGTGCTGCGTTACCCGGACCTCTCCGAGGCCGACTTCCTCAGGCCGACGGAGCTCGTCGACATCATCCGGAGCCAGCCGGATCGGTACCTGACGTACGCGCCGCCGGCGGCGAGCTTCGACAAGGGGTACCTGTTCACCCAACGACCGCAGGACTGGCCCGCGCTCGCCATGGAGCGCGGGACGCTGTTCGGGATCCCCGACGTGTTGG
>JBBQVZ010000085.1:0-15334 GCA_038211015.1 Actinomycetota bacterium
GCCACGGCTGATCCTGGCGGCAGGTCGGCGGGCAGGTACCCCATCGCGAGCGCCTTGCCCAGGAACCAGCCGTGATCCGTCGACGTCAGCGTGCCCAGCTCTCCGCCGTTCGCGTCCGACACGACGTCTCCGGCCGCGGGCACGTGGGACAGGTCGGGGAGCTCGATCCCTGTGAGGATCCGGGAGACCCCCTCGTCCCGCTGTCGAAGGAGCGCGTCGCGGCCGATGAACGGCTCGGCGTCCAGGTCGACCGCCCACCCCAGTCCCGCTTCGACCGGCGACGTCGACTCGCTCACGTCCAGTCCGTAGAGCGGGTACTTCTTCTCCATGCGGGTGCTCCGAAGCGCCCCCAGACCGCAGGGAGTCGCGCCGGCCGCCGTGAGCGCGTCCCACATGTGCAGCGCGAAGTCCCGCGGGTAGTACAGCTCGTACCCGAGCTCGCCCGAGTACCCGGTCCTCGACAGCAAGGTCGGTACATCAGCGACGATGGTCTGGACGAACCGGAAGTACGGGAGCTCCCCGGTCGACAGATCGGCGTCCGCGAGCGGCGCGAGCAGCTCGCGCGAACCGGGTCCCTGCACGGACAGGTACGCCGTTCCCGAGATGCAGTTCGTGACGTAGGCGCGACGGTCGCGCGCGTGTTCGGTCACGTGCTGCTCGATGGTTTCGGCGCGTGAAGGCGTGGCGATCAGCCAGTAGTGCTCGGGCCCCAGCCGATACGCGGTGAGGTCGTCGATCATCCCGCCCGACGCGTTGCACACCGACGAGTAGAGGACCTGCCCGTCTGTAGCAAGGCGTCGCGACACGTCACGCGCGAGCACATGGTCGAGGAGCGCCTGCGCGTCCGGACCTTTGATGTCGATCGGCCCCTGGTAGTACACGTCGTACAGACCCACACCCGCGCGCGTGGCCATGTGCTCCCGTTCGGTCGAGGTGAACACGACCGCGGCGTCGAACCCGATCCGGTCCCCCATCTCGGCTCCGAGCTCCACGAACCGTTGGTGGTACGGCGTGTGACGTGTCGGCATGGTGCGGGAGCCTAGCGGAGGATCGGCAACGCCGGGTACCGCTCAGCGCCGGTGACGGTTCCCGTTCGGCGGTCGCCTGGGACCGCTGCTGCCCGAGGGCCGGGGCGCGTCCATCCGCAGGCCTGCCTCGCCGAACTCCACGTGGAGCTCGAGCACCTTGGCGATCTTGCCGACGTCCCAGCGCTTCTCCGGGGTGACGAACGTGATCCCCGTGCCGCCGCGTCCCGCGCGCGCCGTGCGTCCGACGCGATGCACGTACGCCTTCTCGTCCTCGGGCGGATCGAAGTTGATCACGTGCGTGATGTGCTCGAGGTCCAAACCGCGTGCGGCGACATCCGTCGCGACGAGCACGTCGTTCGCACCTGACGCGAAGTGACCGAGCGACCGCTCGCGCGCGCCCTGCGTCATCCCGCCGTGCAACGCGCCGGCGCGGAAGCCCTGGGTCTTGAGGTTCTTCGCCAGACGATCGGCGCCACGCTGCGTCCGCACGAAGATCAACGTCAGCCCGCGATCGGCGGCAAGCTCACGGACGAGAGCCTGCGACTTCCGGCTCTGTTCCACGGCGACGAACCGGTGATCGGCTTCGGCAACGAGCACCCCGTCTTCGTCGTTCACCTCATGCTTCACGGGATCGTGCGTGAAGCGCGCGGCAAGACGCCCCACCTCGCCGTCGAGCGTGGCCGAGAACAGCATGGTCTGGCGATCCGGCCGGAGCATCTCGAGGATGCGCTTCACGTCGGGGAGGAACCCCATGTCGAGCATGCGATCGGCCTCGTCCAGCACGCAGATCCGCACGCGGTCCAAGCGGAGCAGCCTGCGCGCCACCAGATCGAGCAGACGACCGGGGGTGGCGATCACGATGTCCGCCCGACGCGCGCGTTTGGCCTGTGGGCCGATCGCGACGCCACCGTAGACGGCCGCGACGTGTAGGTGGCGGACATCGGCGATCGCGCGGAAGTCCTCGGTCACCTGGCTGGCGAGCTCCCGCGTCGGCGCCAGGATCAGGGCCGACGGGCTGTTGCCGCTCGGGGTCAGCCGCTCCACGATCGGGACGGCGAACGCGAGCGTCTTGCCGGACCCGGTCCGCGAGCGCGCGAGCACGTCGCGTCCGGCGATCGCGTCGCGGAGCACGAGCTCCTGGATCGCGAACGCGCCGGTGATGCCGCGCATCTGGAGCGCGTCGACGACCGGCCGGGAGACGCCGAACTCGGCGAAACCCATCAGTGGGGCGACGGATGTGAGCGGTTTCAGGGTCGTCAGCTGAGCTGCTGGTGATGGACGCCGTGGGTTCACGGTTCGTTGCGACATGGATCGATCCCTTTCGAAAGATGTGGGGATGAGCGGCCCAGATCTTCCGGATAAGAAGGGAGTGAGACGGTCTTCACCACGCGGTGTCGGCGCATGAACGCGCTCGACCTACCCCATCAGGGTACGCGAAACAGGCGGGGTCACGACGGACGGACGCTCAGTGACGCTACGACCGTGCGAGCGGATGCTTGTACTTGGAGTCGGTGTGGAGCCAGCACGTCGTGCCGGCGTTGTACGTCGTGAGGACGGTGGAGCACCCTTCGTGATGGCACTGCCGCCCGGCGGTTGCCCGCGATCCCGCGCGCTTCCCGCGATCAGGCAAGCCGAACTGGATCTGGCTGCCTCCGCTGGTTGCTTTCGCCATCGACGGTCTCCGATCAGGAACGAAAGATCCGTGGGGGCGAGGGCGACGGGGATGTGGACCCCATGTTGATCACTCGGCGCGAACCCTCGGACGTCCGCCCGAGACTCCAAGCGTACTACGTTGGCGTTCGCCGACGACGGTACCGCCGAACGGCGTTCATGTTGACCTCGCATCGTCGTTCTTGGTTGGATGCCGCAGCGGCGGCCGAAAGGAGAGCGACATGGCGGAGCTACACATCCTGTGCGACGGATACGTCCGCGAGGGCGACGAGCTCCGCGTCGGTTCGACGGTCGGCTTCGTCCGTGACGGAGATGCGCTCGTCGTCATCGATCCCGGCATGGTCGTGAACGCGTCCTCCATCCTCGATCCGCTCCTCGCGCTCGGTGTCGCACCGAGCGACATCACCGACGTCGTGGTCTCCCACCACCATCCGGACCACACCGTGAACGTGGGGCTGTTCCCCGGCGCGCGCGTCCACGACTTCCAGGCGATCTACGTCGACGACCTGTGGATCGACCGGCCGGCAGAAGGTTTCCAACTGTCGCCGGACGTGACGCTCATCGAGACGCCCGGTCACACGCCGCAAGACATCACGACGCTCGTGAGGACCGAGAGCGGCGTCGTCGGACTCACGCATCTGTGGTGGGCGGCCGACGGTCCCGCTGACGATCCGTACACGCACGACGCCTCCGTGCTCCACGCGAACCGCGAACGTGTGCTGGGCGTGGTCTCGGAGATCGTGCCAGGCCACGGTCCGCGTTTCGTTCCGGACGCGAGCACGCCGCGCTGATCGCGGCCCGGCGATGACGCCACCGAAGCTCATCCTGATCCTCAGCGAGAACTGGACGATGACGTCGCCTCGCGATCTCTCGTCACTCGTGCGGTTCGCGGTCGAAGCGGAGGATGCGGGGTTCGACGCGGTGATGGTGAGCGAACACGTGGTGCTGGGACCGGACGCCGGCTCGGACGGTCTGCCCGCGAACCCGCGTGACTACGCGCTCCCCGGCAACCAGGATCCCGCGACACCGTGGCCCAGCTCGGTCGTGCTGCTGTCGGCCGTCGCTGCCGTCACCTCGCGGCTCCGGTTGGTGGCAGGGGCGATCATCCCACCGCTCCGGCACCCGCTGCTCCTGGCCAAGGACCTGGCCACGCTCGACCTCCTGTCCGAGGGGCGGCTGATCGTGCAACCCACCGTGAGCTGGCATCGCGCGGAGTACGACGCGCTCGGCGTGGCGTTCACATCGAGAGGGGCGTTGCTGGATGAGCACCTGGGAGCGTGGCGCGCGCTGTGGCGCGACACGCCTGCCTCGTTCGAAGGTTCGCATTACCGCTTCCACGACGTGTTCCTCGAACCAAAGCCGTATCGACCGGAGGGGCCGACGCTCTGGTTCGGAGGGAGCTCGCTCCACGATCGGCTCTTGCGACGCATCGTGATGTACGGCCACGGATTCAACCCGTTGGGACGTCCCGCGGCGGAGGAGCTGGAGCGCTTGCGTTCGGCGATGGCCGGGGCCGGCCGCAACATCGGCGAGTTGGAGATGGTCGGTGGCACACGCGGCGACTTCCTCGACCCGACGAGCGTGGCCGACCTGGGACAGGCGCTGTCGTCCGTCCCCGCACAGGTCGCCGCGGGCTTCACGTCGATCTGCATCAAGCCGTCGCAGTTCATCGACGACCCCGCGCGGATCGGCGCGTTCTGCCGGGAGGTCGTGCGGCGCGTGGCGGCGCTCGTAGGCTGACGGCGATGACCGTCGCCCCCGACCTCGAGCAGATCCGCCGAGCACCGAAGGTGCTGCTCCACGATCATCTCGACGGCGGTTTGCGAGCGGGGACGATCGTCGAGCTGGCCGAGCAGACCGGCTACGCGGATCTTCCGACCACCGACCCCGAGGAGCTCGGCGCGTGGATGACGCGCGGGGCGAGCCGCAAGGACCTGGTCCTGTACCTCGAGACGTTCGCGCACACGGTCGGCGTGATGCAGACGCCGGAGGCGCTGATCCGGGTGGCGCGAGAATGCGCCGAGGACCTGGCGGACGACGGCGTCGCGTACGCCGAGGTGCGGTTCGCGCCCGAGCTGCATCTGGAGCGCGGCCTGTCGTTGGAAGACGTCGTGGAGTCGGTGCAGGAAGGGTTCCGGCTGGGAAGCGAGGGCCGGCCGATCACCGTTCGGACGTTGCTCACCGCCATGCGGACCGCGGCGCGGAGCCTGGAGATCGCCGACCTCGCGGTGCGATGGCGGGACCGCGGCGTGTGTGGATTCGACATCGCCGGCGCGGAGGCCGGGTACCCGCCCACGCGTCACCTCGACGCGTTCGAGCACATCCGCGGCGAGAACTTCCACCTGACGATCCATGCGGGCGAGGCGTTCGGACTGCCGTCGATCTGGGAGGCCTTGCAGCTCTGCGGCGCAGAACGTCTGGGTCACGGCGTGCGGATCGTCGACGACATCGACGTCGCGCCCGATGGCTCGGTCCGGTTGGGGCGACTCGCCGCCATGGTGCGCGACCGCCGGGTGCCGCTGGAGCTGTGTCCGACGTCTAACGTCCACTCGGGCGCCGCGCCGTCGATCGCGGACCATCCGATCGGGCTGCTGGCCGACCTCCGGTTCCGCGTCACGGTCAATACCGACAACCGGCTGATGTCGGCGATCACGCTGAGTCAGGAGATGGCGAACCTCGTCGACGCGTTCGGGCTCGGATGGGATCGCCTGGAGTGGCTCACGATCAACGCGATGAAGTCGGCGTTCCTCCCGTTCGACGAACGGCTCGCCCTGATGGACGGGGTGATCAAGCCGGGATACGCCGCGCTGCGTTAGTCGCCGGCGCGGTCCTCGATCTCCCACGCATGATCGAGCACGTGCCAAGCGGCACGGCGGACGAAGTAGCGCGGCAGCCAGATCGATCCTCCGCGAGGTCCCTTCTCCGGCAACCCGTGTGTGACCGCCCGGGACAGCGCCTCGCGGACCGCGCCGCGCTCCTCATCGGCGACCTCCCGCGGGTCACGTCCCTCCGTCTTCGGGCGAGGGGCAGCAAGCTTGGCCACGTACGAGCCCTCCGCCCCGATCACGTGGTCGACGATGCCATCGAGCTCGCGTCCTCCCCCGCGCGGCCCTTTCCGCAGCTCCTTCCCCATGGCCGCGTCCACGCTGCGGTCGAACGCGGCCCACGAGGCCCCGAGGATCGCGACGAGTCGCTTCAGCTCGCGGGCATCGATCGGACGGCCGTCGGCGGCCGGCGCCACGGAAGGCGCCCCGAAATCGGTCGTGGCGTCCCCGCGGAGATGCTCCACCACGACGAGATCCGAGACGGACCGCGGCGCCTTGAACCCCGGTACGGATCCGGCGACGACGCCCGCGTAGCGTGGGGCGTACTCGAGCAGCGAGGCGAGCGCATCGTCTTCTCGACGTCCGCCTCGGCACCATCCGGGCCGCTCGACCGCGCCGGCGAACGCGCGCTTGGTGCCCGACTCCGTGTAGACCTGCACCGCAACGGCCATCGCCGGTGACGCTATCGCACGAGGGAGCGACTCACGATCCGCTATCCAGGGAGCCGCTGGACGTGCCGATACCGCAGCGGTGGGAGACGAGGGGTTCACGTGCGCGGAGTGCGGCCAGCCCGTGGATCCGGATCTCTCCTACATCATGAGCGTGCCGGTCGGCAGGGAACCGCTCTACCACCACCCGGCCTGCATCGGCCTCGACCCGTACTGACCAACGAGGGTGCCGTGCCGTCGGCCGGATGGGGGAACGGGACTTGGCCCCGACCGCCCTATGCGCTGAGGGGTTCGCGGCGCCGAAGCTTGTCGTAAGAGATCGAAGGGGGATCGACCCATGCGGATACTCGTGATCGACGACGACCCCGGCGTGCGGATGCTCTGCAAGATCGCGTTCCGCACCGGTGGCGACGAGATCGTCGAGGCGGCGAGCGGCAGAGAAGGTCTCGAGGTCCTCGCCACCGAAACCGTCGACGCCGTCGTCCTCGACGTGATGCTGCCCAGCGTGAACGGGTTCGAGATCCTGCGACGGATCCGCGAGGACACCCGCATCAGTCATCTCCCCGTCGTGCTGTTGAGCGTCCGAGTCGGCATCCAAGACCAGATCGACGGATGGCGAGCCGGAGCCGACGACTACCTCACGAAGCCGTTCTCTCCCCGCGCGTTGGCAACGAAGGTCTACGAGATCTGTGGCATCGGTCCCGACGAGCGCGCCGAGCAGCGAGCTGAGCTCTTCTCGGAACGCGTCACGCTCCCCGGCGCCTGATCGCCGACCCTCAGCTCGGCTCGCCGAGTGCCGATACACAGGGTGTACGGCTCTCGATGAAGGCGGCCCAAGATGCCTGCGTTCGATCCTCTGACCGAGGAGTTCCAGTTCCGTGCGCTCATGGAGAACACGGAAGACAGCATCTACTTCAAGGATCGTGAGTGCCGCCTGCTCCGCGTGAGCCAACGGATGGCCCGCAATCTCGGCTTCTCCGACCCGTCGGAACTCGTCGGCAAGACCGACATCGATCTCTTCGGTGAGTCGTTCGGCCAGCGGACGTTGATGGAGGACCTCCGGATCATGGAGTCCAACGAGCCGATCATCGGGTTGGTCGAGAGCCGTCGGATCGAGGGGTCGGGCATGAACTGGACCCTGACGACCAAGGTGCCGCTCCATGACGGATCGGGCGCCGTCATCGGCCTGATAGGCATCACGCGGGAGATCAACGAGCTCAAACGAACCGAGCTCGATCTCCAACATCTGGCCACCCACGACCCGCTCACCGGTCTGCCGAACCGCTTCCTGCTGATGGACCGATTGAGTCAGACCCTCGCCCACGCCAAGCGAACACGCTCGATCTTCGCCGTGTTCTTCCTCGACGTGGACGACTTCAAGGCGATCAACGATGCGCGCGGCCACGAGTTCGGCGATCTCGTGCTCCAGGCGCTCGCTGCGACCCTTCTCGGCACCATCCGCAGCAGCGATACCGTGGCGCGGATCGGCGGCGACGAGTTCGTGGTCGTCCTCGAGACCCTCGGGGGGCGGCAGGATGCCAAGCTCGTCGCGGACAAGATCCTGCGCCGCGTCGCGAAGCCGCTCACGCTGGGCCAACACGAGGTGAAGGTGACCGTCAGCATCGGGATCAGCTTCCACCCCGACAACGCCGGTGATGCCGAGGTTCTGGTCCGCGCAGCCGACTACGCGATGTACCTGGCGAAGGGCCAAGGCAAGAATAGTTGGCAGGTGTGTCCCAAGGGCCTGCCCGGGACGGGCAGAGACTTCCGTGCGGAGCGGGAAGCCGTCAGAGCCGGAGACGGCTAGCTCCCCAACCACCTGCATGGCGTTCTGACCTACGACCCGGATAGAGTGCGAAGCTCAACTCGCCCCCGTGGAGGAAGCATGTCGCCAGCGGTTCGTCTCCGTCGCCTCACGCACCGATCGTCCGCCATGACCCTCGTCCTTGCCCTCGCGATCTCGATCGTGCTCATCCCTACAGCGGCTCGCGCCGACGGGGTGCTCGACCAGTCCCAACCTGCGTTCTCAAGCGGGGGCGGGGGCGCCGGCACCTGCGAGACCGAGCGGCTGGCTCAGACCTTCGTCTCGGGGCTGACAGGAGGCATCGATCGCGTCGACCTCCACGTGTGGCGTGACGATTCCAACACCTCCGCGGACCTCCACGTGCAGATCCAGTCGGCGCCCACCGGCGCTCCGAGCGGCGTCGCCATGGCCACGGGCTCCGTGCCACTCGCCAGCATCGGTACGAGCGCGGCGAACCCTAACTTCGTGTCTATCTCGTTCGATCCGCCCGCGAAGGTGGACGCCGGCGAGCGGTACGCGATCGTCGTGCTCGAGAGCGGACTCCCGTGCACCCAGGGCTACTGGTGGAGCTTCGTCGATGGTCTCGCCTATCCCAACGGCGAGGCCCTCTCGCTCTCGTTCGCATGGTTCCCGTTCGGCGGCGACAACGGACAGGACTTCTCGTTCAAGACCTACGTCGACACCTCCGCACCGCGGGTGGACATCGTCGATGAGGACACCCGGCTGAAGCTCGACGGAAGCGTCCCGGTGACCGTGTCCGCGCTCTGCCGGCCCGGGCAGCAAGCGTTCGAGTTGGACGTCAGCGTCCAGCAGGGCTCCGTTTCCGGATCGGCCACCCTCCTCGGACCCGGGCTGACACCGTGTGACGGCACGCTCCACCGCATCACGGTCCGCGTCACGCCGGAGGTGGGCGTCTTCACTCCCGGCGCGGCGAACGTCGACGGCTTCCTCGGCGTGTTTGACCCGGAGGAGGGCGATCTAGACCTCACGGATTCGGCCACGATCCAACTGCTGGAGGCGCCGCCTTGCCGCGTGGGGAACCCCGACCAGGGAACGTGGTTCGCGAACGGCGACGGCTCGGCCCTCACAGATGCGATCGCGGAGGCTGCCTCTGGCGACCGGCTGAACGTCTGGGGCACCTGCGTGGGCAACTACACCATCGACCGGGACCTCGTGGTGTCAGGCAGCCACGATTCGGCGACGCCCACGACGCTCACCGCGGGCGGGGTCGGTCGCGTGCTCATGATCGAGTCCGGGGTCACCGTGAAGCTCAGTCGCCTCACCATCACGGGCGGAGCCGTGACGACCCCGGGTGGCGGAGGCGGGATCGCCGTCAGCGAAGGAGCCACCGTGTGGCTCGTCCGATCCGAGGTCATCGCGAACTCCACCACGCTCGTGGGCGGCGGCATCGTCAACGGCGGGGACCTCACCGTGATCGATTCGTCCTTCGACCAGAACTTCGGCTTCATGGACGGCGGAGGGATCTACAACTACGGCGAGCTCGTGCTCATCCACTCCCGTCTGCGCAACAACTCGACCGGCGGGGCGGGCGGAGGCATCTTCAACGAAGGCAGTGCGGTCCTCTACCGCTCGGCCGTGCGCTTCAACCGCGCATCGAACGCAGGCGGGATCCTGAACGTCTCGTTGCTCACGCTCCACAGGACGGTGGTGAAGGGCAACACCCCGGACGATTGCGAGGGCTGCTAGCCCGACCACGGATAGAACGCTATGGAGGTCGTGTCGTGAGTCGGATCCCACTGATCACGGCGCGGGACGAGCTCGACGCCAGCGGACAGGTCGTGTTCGATCGGATCGTCGAGAGCCGGGGCACGATCCTGCGACCGTTCGAGGTGCTGCTCCATGCGCCGGCGATCGCGGACAAGGTCGCGGCGCTCGGTCTCGTCGTCAGGTCCGGGTCGGATCTCACGGACGCTGATCGAGAACTCGTCACACTTGCGACGGGTCGCGCGCACGGATGCGCCTTCGTCTGGCAGTCGCATCTCGAGTCCGCTCGGGGGGCCGGGATCGAGCCAGACACGATCGCGGCGCTCGAGGGCGACGGAAGCGGTCTCGGAACGCGTGAGGCGACCCTCGTCTCGTTCGTGAACGAGCTCTGTGCGACGAGCTCTGTCTCGGACGAGATCTTCCGCGCCGCGCACGAGCTGGTCGGCACGTCGGGGGCGGTCGAGCTGTCCCTGACCGTCGGGTACTACACGATGCTCGGCTACACGATGAGCGCGTGCGGGGCCTGCTGAGCCGCCCGCAAGCGACGAACGTCGGCGATAGCCGCGGTCACGGGTTGACGAGATCCATCGGGGGGCTGCCCGATAGCGCCAAGAGCACGTTGGCACGCATCCGTTCGAGCGCCTCGGCCTGCGACTCGAACGTGCGACCGGCGTTGTGGGGCGAGATCAGGACGTTGGGGAGCCGCCGCAGCTCGTGATCCGACGGGAGGGGCTCAGGGTCGGTCACGTCGAGCCCCGCGCCGGCGAGGCCCCCGCTGCGGAGCGCCTCCGTGAGGTCGTCCGTGCTCACGACGGGACCCCGGGAGACGTTGATCAGGTACGCGTCATCCTTCATGGATGCGAGCGCCGAGCGATCGATCATGTGATGCGTCTCTTCGGTGAGCGGAAGGCTCAGCACTGCGAAGTCGGCCTGTGCGAGCAGATCGTTCCGTCCGACGAACACCACGGGCACATCGGCGAGCCGATCAGGGTCGGGCGTACGCGTGTGAGCGATGACTGTCATGCCCAATCCCTGACCGAAGCGGGCGACATGGCAGCCGATCTCGCCGAATCCGACAATGCCGAGCGTCTTGCCGCCCAGTTGCACGGACGTCGTGTTCTGCCACTTGGGGTCATCCCGCATCCATGCGTGACGCGCGAGGTACATCATCATGAACAACGCGTGTTCGGCGACGGCTCGGCCGCGCACACCTCGGACATTGGTCACCACGACCCCGCGGGCGGCCGCCGCACCCACGTCGATGTTGTCCACACCGGCACCCGGCTTGGCGATCACGCGGAGCCTCGGCGCCAACGCGATCATGTCCTGCGTCACGGGACCGTGCGCCGTGAGGATCCCCTCCGTCCGCTCGAGATGTGGCCGCAGGTCCTCCAGCGAGAAGCCGGACGGGATCACCACCTCGTGCTCGGCGCCGACCCAGCCCGCGTCGATACCGAACTGCTCCGTCAGCAGGAGTGGATCGACGACCAGAAGTTGCGCCATCCCTCTCCCCCGTTCGAGTGCGCGTAGGACTCCGACCGATCGGACCCGGAGCGGGGATACACTACGCGACGTGCCAACCGTGGATGCGAACGTCATCATCGTGTTCGCCTCGTTCCGGCCGGTCGCGGGCAAGGAGCACGAGCTCCAGGAGCTACTCTCGTGGATGGTCGGGCACACCTGCGAGGAACCGGGGTGCGAGCGCTACGACCTCTATCGCCGACACGACGAGGGCGAGACGTTCCACCTCTTCGAGCGATACCGGGACAACGAGGCGTTGGAGCAGCACCGTGCGTCTGAGCACTACGTCGAATACCGTCGGCTGGTCGGAGATCTGCTCCAAGAACCGATCGACGTGCTCGTTCTCGATGGGCTCGCCGTCGCTCCGTGAGTGATCGTTCCGCGTCCCGATCTTCCGCCGGGCCGAGTTCCCCTACATGCACCCTGAACTTGCTACGGTTGCTCCACCGACGCTCCCGCCCTCGTTGCGCCGGTAGAAAAGCCTATCCGACCTGCTCACATCTGTAGGCTCCCTGGCCTTCGGAACGGATTTCGCCGATTCGGGAACGTCTCGAGGCACAGGGCGGGCTAGCGGACCATTCGCAACCGTTGATAGCACCGGCGGGCGGATCGAGCCTGTAGGTGGGGTTGGTTAGACCCCGTACGGCGCCAAGTGATCGGGCGCTGCGACGAGGGACGGAAGGGCCAGCTCCTCGATAGGAGGTGAACATGCTGTGCACATAGCGGACAGCGATGTTCACGAGAATCACATCCGTGTAATTCATCTGGCCCCAACGGTCCGTCCTCAGATGCCGACAACTCCAGGTAGGGGACAGCCGAGTCCCACGGGAGGTCAAGAGATGGATCGCCGAACACGAGACAGCAAGGTGATCGGAAACGGACTCGCGGACACATTGAAGCAGGCACTCGTTCGTAGCGCTCAGACTACGGAGTTGGAATACATACGAGCCGGACGATCCTCGCGCGCAGATTGATGGAAGCCTACGCCCTGGAGGCTGGCATCGATGTTGAAAGCGGCGATGGCACGATCCTTACCCCGCGAGGGGTGCTCGCTCATCGTGCAGAAGGGGTACGAAGAGGTACGGGATGGCCGGGTCGCGCCGACGATCAGCGAAACGATCGCGGCAAGTCGAGCCATGAACGCGATCGAGCGGGAGCGGTTGCTAGCGGAACTCGATGAGTCACGCAAGAAGGAACGGCTGCTCATGACCCTCTGCGGGAAGTCGCTCCCGTTGCACCGATTTCTATGACTCCGTCGATGCCGGAACTTTCGGAGCGAACGGAGAATCGCGTGTTGGTCTTGCCCGAGGCCGATCCGAGAGACCACACTGCTCCCGTCGACGAGGGAAGCAGCGGTTTCAGGTGTGACGAGTGCGAGACCGAGGCTAAGTCGCGGGGTGGGCTGCTTCAACACAGGCGACGGAAACATGCGAATGAATCCCAAACGACGAGCAGCTGACTTGCTCAAGGAGATTCCTCCTGTTCTCGTCGACATGCTGTCTTACATGCTCGCTCCGCGCCCGTTCCGCCCGCTTGTCCCGGGTAGCCTCCGGAGCCGGAGGCTCCGCAGCGTGGACTTCCCTAAGAGCCAGGCGGAGGGATGAGCCATGGAGATGCACCCCGGGATCACCATCGCATCGACCACGTACCGAGCCAGCTCCATCGCAGACCCCCGTCATAGGTGTCCACGATGCTCCGACACAGTCGTCCACTATCCGGTGAACTCAGACACTCCAGCGCCCACAACCAGAACCGCTGGTCTGTATGAACGGGACGTGAATAGGCGCCACGAAACGCGACTCATGGATGTACCCGCGCGTGCTATCGAAGCCGACGAACGTCAACCCTGCATGAGAAGCCCGGAGCCACAGGGCTCCGGGCTTCCTTCCGTGGTGGTCCCGGCGATCCGCAAGCAACCCGCCTCGGCAACAAGGCATGGATCGCCTCGGTTTCGCCGGTGATCCGCTGAAGCTTCGCGCCTCGATCCGGGCTGCCGGTCTCGCGGGGAGGGATGCCCAGGCTTGCTCAGACGGGTATCGAGCGATCAGCCGACCGGCACACCGGCCGCCAGCTTCTTCACGGCGTCGGTCGTCAGCGCATCGCCGCCGATGCCCCAGTCACCGCTGCGCACCTCATCGATCAGACACCACGTGACCGGCCGCATGTTCTCGCCCTCGATCGCGACCATGGCGTCGGTCAGTCCTCGGACGATCTCCCCCTTCTGCTCGTCCGAGAAGACGCCTTCGATCACTTTCACGTTGATGAGCGGCATATCCATCCCTCCTTGTCGATAGGTTTCGTCCACGACGACGCGTCACGTGCCATCGTGGGTCCGGCCCTGCGGCACCGCAATCGGGAAGACGCCGCATTCTGGGATAGGGAACATGACGGAGTACGGACCCTCGTACCCGACATAGGGTGTGGCTCGTGAAGCCTCGGACGAAGTACGCCAAGAGCGGCGGTCTCAACATCGCGTATCAGGTGCTGGGCGAGGGATCCGTCGATCTGATCCTCTCGCCCGGATGGGTCACGCATCTGGAGCTGGCATGGGAGGTCCCGCCGCTCGCGCGCTTCCTGGAGCGGCTCGCCTCCTTCTCGCGCCTGATCCTGTTCGACAAGCGCGGGACGGGCCTCTCGGATCGGATCGACCCCGACCGGCTCCCCAGCCTCTCCGACCGCATGGACGACATCCGCGTCGTCATGGACGCCGTCGGCTCCGAGCGCGCGGTACTGTTCGGCACGCTCGGCGGTGGCGCGATGTGCGGCCTGTTCGCCGCCACGTATCCAGAGCGCTCGGTGGCACTCATCCTTTACGGAACCTTCCCGAAGCTGGAGCCCGAGACCGGCATGCTTTCCCGGCTGGCCAACACGGAGGAGGAGGCGCTCGACAGGATCGAGAACGAGTGGGGCACCGAAGGCGTTGGTGTGGCGTTCTGGGCGCCGAACCTCCTGGTCGACGAGCGAACGACAGCCGCGTACCTGCAGCTCACCCGGTCGGGCCTGAGTCCCGGGTCGGCTCGTGCGCTGATGCAGCTGGGGTACCAGATCGATTGGGGTGAGGTGCTGCCCCGGATCGAAGTGCCGACGCTGGTGATCCATCGGACCGGCGATCTGGTCGTTCCCGTGCATCAGGGTCGCACGTTGGCGGAGGGGATCAAGGGGGCTCGCTACGTCGAGCTCCCCGGAGTGGACCACCTGATGTGGGTGGGCGACCAGGACGCTATCGTGGACGAGGTGCGCAGGTTCCTCCTCACCCTGCTTCCGAGCACGCAGACCCGCTCGCGGCGCGTGAGTCCGGACGAGCTAGGTCTGTCAGCTCGCGAGCTGGAAGTCCTGCAGCTAGTCGCGACCGGGCGCACGAACAAGCAGATCGCGGATCAGCTCTTTCATCAGCCCGAAGACCGTGGGGACCCACGTCTCGAACATCCTGGCGAAGCTGGGGGTGGAGCGGCGGGCGGAGGCGGCGGCCCTCGCGCAGCGGCTCGGTCTACTCAGCACCTAGCTCGGCGCGGGGTTGTCGAGTCGACCGACAGGCGTCACAACGACCCCCCGCAGTGGCCACGAGGCAATCGCCCGTGGCCACGAAGGCCCCGCCGTGATTCCAGAGGACCCTCCCACGCCGGCGGGCAAACGGGGAGCACGGCTCGGGTCGCTCGCGTACGGCCCGATCAGAACCTCTACGGCGTCCGCGTCGAGCAGCCGCTCGGTGCGCCGCGGCCCTGGCGGGCGAGCTCGCGTCGTCGTAGTACACGAGCCTGACGGGCTGTTCAGTACTTAGGTGCGCATGGGCCGGGCCTCACCGAAGCCATGGCACCGGGATTCGCGGGATTCGAGGGATTCGAGGTATTCGATGTGTTCTGGACGACCGAATAGAGGGATAACAGCAGCTGCCCGTGCTGGGGCGCATGGACGTTAGGCCCCCGATTCTCACGTGGGTATCGCGAGATCCACCCGAAGAAGGACGATCCGGCTCCAGCGCCGGGACCCGGCCTCGGCTACGGCCTGATGTTCTGGTTCACGCGGAACAGGTTGTCCGGATCGTAGGTCCGCTTGATCGCAACCAGACGCTCGTAGTTAGCGCCGTAGTTAGCT
>JBBQVZ010000086.1:0-15059 GCA_038211015.1 Actinomycetota bacterium
TGCAATCCGATCCCCGAGGCGTACGCGATGGATCGCGTGGAGGTCGCCGCGGCGGCCTCCGAGGCCGAAGCGCGTGCCGAGCGAGAAGGCGTGCACGGCAAGGCGCGCACGCCGTTCCTCCTTGCCGCGCTCGCCGAGCTCACCGGCGGCAGGAGCCTCGAGGCCAACCTCGCCCTGCTGGAGGACAACGCGCGCGTTGCGGGCCAGATCGCGGCTGCGGTCAGCGCAGCCAGGTCTGGATGATGACCTTGGAGAAGTTCCAGCCGTACTTCAGCGACTTCGGCTTCTTGGATTTGCCGCCGGCGCGCGCGAGGATCGTGATCGGCACCTCCACGATGCGCGCGTGATGCCGGAGCGCCTCGATGAGGATCTCGCTCGTCCAGAACTGATCCTGCTCCAGGACGAGCGGTCGGAGCAGGTCCGCGCGCGCGGCCCGGTACCCGCTCGAGATGTCCGTGACGCGCGTGCCGGTGAGGATCGTGACGAGCCAACTGAAGAAATGCACGCCCAGGTGGCGGATCGTGCTCTCCTTCTCGAAATAGCCGAGCAGGCGCGAGCCGTTCACGTAGTCGGCCTCGCCGCTGATGATCGGCGCGATCATCACGCCGAGCTCCTCGGGCAGGTGCTGACCGTCCGCGTCGAGCGTGACGACGATGTCGGCATTCATCTTCAACGCGACCTCGTAGCCGACCCGGAGCGCCAGGCCGCCGCCCCGCCGGATCGGAAGCTCGGCCACGAACGCCCCCGCTTCCCGGGCGACCACGGCCGTGCGGTCCTCGGAGCCGTCCGAAACGACCACCGGCACCACGTGGTAGCCGTCCACCTTCTGCGGCATCGCTTTGATCACCGCAGCGACGTTCTCGGCCTCGTTGTACGCGGGCGAGACCGTCACCAGCCGCGGACCCTCGGGCAGCGACGCCGCTCGCTCCCAGTCGAACCGCTCTTGCCCCAGCGCCTCGACGAGCAGCCGGATCGCCCGTTCGTTCGTGTCGGCCGACGACTGTAGCCGCAGGTACAGCGCGAACAGGATCACCACCGCGACGACCAGGACGAAGATCAGGCGCGTGCGCGCCTCCGCGTCGGTCTGACTGTTCGGCGGCTGGAAGTTGAACGTGCGGAACACCGGGTTGAAGAACCCCGGCGAGATCGCCAGGGCGATGATGACGATGCACAGAGCGCACGTGATGATCAGGTTCAGCCGGCTGGCCTGTCGTCTGCGGTACCGCAGGATCTGGAACACGAAGAACGACAGAGCGGCCAACCCGCCGAGGATCCTGAGCGCCGGCATCGGTCGCTACGCGCTGGGCGCGCCCATGCCGGGGCGCCAACGGTCCCGCGGCAGGATGTGGTCGACGATCACACGGTCCTTGTGGCGTTCGATCGAGGAGAACATCGACTCGATCAGCGTCTCGGACAGCAGGTGCGGCTCCAGCCCGAGGTCCATCAGCTTCGTGTGCTCCGCGTGGTAGTAGTGCTCCTCCGCTTCGACCCGAGGGTTCTCGATCGGATCGACCACGACCTCCAGACCGACTTCGGCGCCGGCCTTCTGGACGTGCTCCGCGAGCTGCTGCACCGAGAACTGCTCGGTGAACTGGTTGAACACGCGGTACTCGCCGCCCGCGGCCGGGTTGGCGACCGCCAGCTCGACGCACTGCAGTGTGTCGACGATGTTCAGGTACCCGCGCGTCTGCCCGCCCTTGCCGTACACGGTGAGCGGGTGCCCGATCACGGCCTGCACGCAGAAGCGGTTGAGCGCCGTGCCGAAGACGTCGTCGTAGTCGAACCGTGTGGCGAGTCGCTCGTCGAGGGCGGTCTCGTCGGTCTCGATGCCGTAGACCACGCCCTGGTTCAGGTCGGTGGCGCGCAGCCCTCGGATGCGACACGCGAAGTGGATGTTGTGCGAGTCGTGCACCTTCGACAGGTGGTAGAAGCTGCCGGGCACCTTGGGGAACGGCAGCGTATCGGTCCGACCCTTGTGCTCGATCGTGATGAAGCCTTCCTCGATGTCGATGTTCGGCGTGCCGTACTCGCCCATGGTGCCGAGCTTCACCAGGTGCGCCTCGGGCGCGAACGCCTCGATCGCGAACAGCACGTTGAGCGTGTTCACCACGTTGTTGGTCTGCGTGAAGACGGCGTGCTCGCGATCCTTCATGGAGTACGGCGCCGACGGCATCTCGCCGTAGTGCACGACCGCCTCCGGCTGGAACTCCCGGAACACGCGCTCGGTGACTGCCCAGTCGCAGAGGTCGCCCTCGGTGTAGCCGATCTCCTTGCCGGAGACGTCTTTCCACGCCGTGACGCGTTGGGGCAGCCCGGCCAAGATCGGCGTGAGCGAGTCCGTGCCGGCCTCGGCGTGCGCCCGGCGGCGCAGGTAGTCGTCGACGACGTGGACCTCGTGGCCGCGGTTGGAGAACCGCATCGCGGTGGGCCACCCGAGGTATCCGTCGCCGCCCAGGATCAGGATGCGCATGGAGCCCTTTCGAGAAGGAGGGGAGTCTGGGGGATTGTACCGGTGGGAGCCCCTCTGGGTTCCGCGGGCTGCGGCGATCAGGCGAGGTCCGCGAGCGCCTCGAGCACCCGGTCGACGTCGTCCGTGGAGTGGTAGTGGCAGAAACCGATCCGCACGGCCCCTCCGGAATCGAGCAGACCCAGCCGCTCCATCACGGTGATGGCGTAGTAGTGCCCGTCCCAGACGTAGATCCCTCGGCGCGCCAGCTCCGTCGCCGTCTTCAACGGGTCCTGATCGCCCGAGCGGACGGCGAACGTCGGCGTGCGCTCGTCGAGCCGTTCCTCATCGGCGATGCCCCACAGACGGACGCTCGGGATCTCGGCGACGCCGCGGAGGAACCGCGCGGTCAGCTCGCGCTCGTGGACGCCGATCGCGCCGAAGCCGGCCACGACCGCATCGCGTCGGTCCGCGCCGGCGGGATAGCCGTACGTTCGGCCCACGTCCGCCAGGTAGTCGACGGCGGCGACCATGCCCGCCAATCCCTCGTGGTTCTGCGTGCCCGTCTCCCACCGCTCTGGTGCCTCGTCGGGCGCCGGGCGCAGCTTGTACGGGGTCCACGTGTCGAGCAGCTCGCGACGCACGCTCAGCACGCCCAGGTGCGGTCCGAAGAACTTGTACGGCGAGCACGCCAGGATGTCGGCGTCCAACCCATGCATGTCGAGCGCGCGATGCTGGGCGAGGTGCACGCCGTCCACCGCCGCGAGCGCGCCGACGGCGTGGATGCGGCGGATCAGCTCGGCGGCCGGCGGGATCGTCCCGACCGCGTTCGATGCGAGCGTGAACGCAACCAGGCGGGTCCGATCCGTCAGCGCCGCGTCGAACGAGTCCAGGTCGAGCGTGACGTCGTCGTCGCGGATGTCCACCCACCGGACCGTGGCGCCCGCGTCCTCGGCGGCCAGCACCCACGGGCGGACGTTCGCGTCGTGGTCGAGCTTCGTGACGACGACCTCGTCGCCGGGACGGAGCGTGCGTCCGAACGATCGAGAGAGATGCAGCAGCAACGTCGTGGAGTTCGGCCCGAACACGATCTCACCGGAGTCGGCGCCCGTGACGTCGGCAGCGGCTCGGCGGGCGTCCGCGATGATCGCGTCGGTCTCCTCGCTCGCGGCGAACGCCCCGTGCGTGTTGCTGATCCCACTCCGAAGGTGGTCCGCGATGGCGTCGACCACCGTGTCCGGCACTTGAGAGCCACCTGGCGCGTCGGCATAGATGACGGGTCTTCCGTCCTCGCCGGTCCGGGAGAGCGCGGGGAACCGTCGGCGGAGCTCGGTGGGATCGAGGGGCGTCATGGCGCATAGACTCCCGCACGAACGGACGCCGCGACAAACCCCTCGACGAACCTGGAGGTCATCCCCCGATGCGTTTCGGATTGGACGTCACGCAACATCAGCTCTCATGGGACGAGATGGTGTCTCGTTCGCTCCTAGCCGAGGACGCCGGGTTCGACGGTGTCTGGGTGTTCGATCACTTCAAGGCGCTGTATGCCGATCCCAAGGGCCCGTGTCTCGAAGGGTGGACACTCCTGGCTGGTCTCGCGCGAGAGACGACGCGCATCCGGCTGGGGACGCTCGTCACCGGCATGACGCACCGGATCCCGTCAGTCCTGGCGGCGGAGGTCGTGACCGTCGATCACCTGTCGGGCGGCCGCGTGGAGTGCGCGGTGGGCGCGGCGTGGAACGAGGCGGAGCATCGTGAGCTCGGCATCCCGTTCCCGCCAGTGCGCGACAGGATGGACCGGCTCGAGGAGGGCGTGCAGGTCCTGAAGCTGCTTTTCACCCAGGACGACGTCTCGTTCGAGGGCCGGCAGGTGCGGGTGGAGCACGCCACGTACCGTCCGCGGCCGGTGCAACAGCCGCACCCGCCGATCTGGATCGGTGGGACGGGTCGCACGCGCACGCTGCCGATGGTCGGTCGCTACGCCGACGTATGGCACGGCCACGCGGACGATACCGACGAGCTGCGTTCGCTCATGGGGATCATCGACGCCGCGGCGGATAAGGCCGGTCGCGACCCGTCGACGATCCTGCGCGCGTCGAGCCTGTCGATCAGCGAGCCGTGGGACGAGGTGAAGCGCAGCTACGAGTGGATGGCTGCCGCCGGGATCGGCTACCTGGTCGTCAGCTGGCCCGGCGAGGGGCGCGGCCGCGTCGAGGAGTTCATCGAGCAGGTCATGCCGACTCTCGCGTGAGGGCGGCGTGACGCCGCCCTCACGAAGGTCGTTGACCTAACCCACGGAGCCTGCCGCGGCAAGCTCGGCGCGCAGCGTGTCCGCCGAGAGCGCCTCGCTCCGTGCACGGAGATCCAGGTACAGCAGCACCGAGACGAGCGCGGTGAACGGCGCAGTGAGGATCTGCGCGATCGCGGTGAAGACCCATCGCACCACCCACGCGCTGCCGCCGATCGCACCGATGATCCCCGAGATGACCCCGACGATGAGCCCGGCGACGATGATGACACCGAAGGCGTGCCACGCGTGCCCTTTCACCAGGTTCCACGAGCGGCCCATCGCTTCGGTCCCGCGACGATTTTCCACGATCAGCACAGGGACCGACACCGACAGGAACACGTAGAAGATGATGCCCGGGATGATGAGGAGGATGAGGCCGCCGACGACCGCGAGGCCAACGAGGATGGACACCAAGATGACGCTGCCCAGCCGCTTGAAGCCGTACCGGTAGCTCTCCTCCGGATCCACTGGATCGCCGATCGTCGCCTGTGCGGCGGCTCGCAGGATCGCGGCTTGGAGCGCGGCCGAGATGATGATGCTGATGATCGCCGTTACGAGCGCGCCCGCCAGGAACAGTCCGAAGCTCCGTTCGGTGATCACGAGATCCGTGCCGATCACGTCGTGCTTCGTCCCCGCGAACACGACGCCGACGAACAAGGCGCTGATGAATGACAACGGCACCACGACGACCGCCACGATGAGGAGGAGCTTCGAGGCGTTCGCCTTGTAGATGTTGAAGGCGGCCGAGAGGATCTCGCCGAGCGTCTTCGGAGGGATGCCTCCCTGCGGCCCTCCCATCATGGGTGGGGGAGGCGGCGGTGGCGGCGTGGGGCCGCCCGGAACGTCACTCATGCAGTGCTCCCTTCGATGGGCGAAGCCGGAAGGGTAGTCCGTGCGAGGCGGGCTGTCCCGCGGACCCCGCTCAGACCCGGTCCCAGCCGGGTGAGAGCTCCGGCGTCGGCCACGACGGATCGGGGCGCCATCCCTCCCACGCCTCGTCGAAGGGTGGCAGGCGCAGGAACAGATGCTCGACGGCGCGCTCGCCCCAGTAGCGGAGCCAACCGGCGTCGGTCTCGGCGAAGAGCCCCAACGCGATGCCTTCGGCCAGTTCGTCCTCGTCCTTCCACGTCCATGAGGAGCGATCCATGGGGATCAGCACGTCGAGCAGGTGATCGACGGTGTCGAACCCGATCGGGGTGCGCTGGAGCGGTGTCTGGAGGTTCACGTACCAGCTGCGCGGCGAACCGTCGGGTTCGGAGAGCAGCAGGATCGCATACGGCGTATCGGGCCAGGCGAACGACAGCACACCGAAGTCGCCGCGTTCACGGTTGTACAGATGCCATGGCCGGTCGGGGAACCGGAGCTCCTCGCCCGCGTCGTCGATCGCCACGCCGCACCGGACGAACGGCGCCACGAACAATGTCGTCTGGAGCGGCAGATCCTGGACGACGGAGGCGGGGCGAGCTTCGAAGACCTGCTCGCCCCAGATCTCGCGGAGCACGATCGGGTCGCCGGTAGCCCACATGGTGCGACCGTACCCCGGGGGTCCGAACCTCGTCTTGACGGCTGTCGGAGCGCGGGAGTACATTCGAACCTCCCTCTCGAACATACGTTCGATTCCTACGAGGGGCGTCGATGAGGCAGGGACCGGGTGGCGAAGCGCTACGACGAGGACGTCCAGGTGGAACGCGACGCGGGCATGCCGGCGGTCTTCGTATGGCGCGGACGGCGCTACCAGGTGGTCGACGTGATCGGCCGATGGCGGATCGAGGGTCGTTGGTGGGCCGACGGTCGCGACCGCGAGTACTGGCGCGTCGAAGCGAAGGGCGGTGCGGTCTGGGACCTCTACCACGACCGACAGCGCGACGCCTGGCACATGGAACGCCTGTGGGACTAGGGGTGTTCTTGGCCGAGGCGTAGTCCGTCGATCCCGAGACGGGCGAGTTCGAACTGGATGCGAACGGTGATGTCGTCCCAACAGGCTCGGGTATCCTCGTTCGGTGGGCCGAGGTCGAGTATCTCGACTTCATCGACGCGTGAGGTGATCGTCTTGGGCAAGGCAGCTGAGCGCGACGGCAAGCAGACATCTGGGGTCTCGGAGCGCGGCGGCTACCCGGCCGGCCCGAAGACGGCCGATCAGCTCGCGCCGCCTCCCAAGGGACCGGCGCCCGGAGCCAAGCCCGCCGGCAACGGCTCCTCCTCCACCGGCTCGCCCACGAAATAGACCTCGGTTCGTCAGGGTCTTGACCGACATGGCCTCTCAGGGATAGGTTGATGGCTCTCGAACATATGTTCGAGTCCTAGATCGGTCTCCTCCTTGAGCGACACCCGCGTGCGATCTTCCTTCGTGCACCTCGATGTCCGATCGTGCTTCTCGCTGAAGGAAGGCGCGTTCACCCCCGAACAGCTCGTGGCACGCGCCGTCGAGCTCGGCATGTCGTCGGTCGCGATCGCAGATCGCGACGGCCTCTACGGCGCCGCACGGTTCGTGAAAGCCTGCGGCCAACAGGGTGTGTCGCCCATCCTCGGCGCCTCCCTGACGGTCCGGAGTGCTGAAGGCGGGGGCGGCCTCGCGGAGCGGGGTATGGACCGGGCAAAGCAAGCGGAGCGAGGCCGCCCCCGCCACCCCGCCGCGCGCCAGCCCAGCGCCGAGACCGACACGCACATCGTCCTGCTCGCCCAAGACGCCGAGGGCTACGCGAACCTGTGTCGTCTCATCACCGACGCGCACATGCTGGGGGAGCGTAGCGACCCGTCCGTGACGGCGTCGCAGGTCTGCGCCCACTCCGCCGGGCTGGTCGCGTTGCTTGGGCCGCGATCTGCGCCGGGACGGCTGGCCGTCGGCGGCCGGATCGACGACGCCCGTCAGGCTGCCGAACCGTTCCGAGAGGCGTTCGGAGCGGATCGGTGTTTCGTGGCGGTGGAGCATCGGGTTGAGCGTGAGTCTCACGACGAGGTGCGGGCGATGTTGCGGTTCGCCGAGCGGCTCGACGTTCGCGCCGTCGCGACGAACCCGGTCCGCTACCTGGTGCCCGAGGACGCGTTCCTGGCCGACGCGCTCGAGTGCATGCGGAAGATCGTGCCGATCGCCCAGAACCACGTCACCCGCGCGAACGCCGAGGGGTATCTGAAGCCGACGGACGCGATGCGGGCGTTGTTCGCGGAGCGGCCGGATCTGTGCGATGCGTCAGTCGCGATCGCCGAGACGTGTTCGTTCGACCTGGGGTTGAGGCGCATGCATTTCCCGGACTTCCCGGTGCCTGCGGGGCGGAGCGCGTCATCGGTGCTCGCGGATCGGTGCCAGCGTGGCATCGCGGACCGCGACGTGAAGGCCACGCAAGTAGTGATGACCCGTTTGGATCATGAGCTCGCGATGATCGACGAGATGAGCTCGTCGGCGTTCTTCCTCACGGTGGCCGACATCGTCGCGGACATCAAGGCGATGGGTATCCGCTGCGCGTGCCGGGGCTCGGCTGCCGGCTCGCTCGTTTGCTACCTGACCGCCATCTCCGACGTCGACCCGGTCCGCCACGACCTGCCGTTCGAGCGGTTCATGAACCCGATGCGCGACGAGCCGCCCGACATCGACATCGACGTGGAGTCGGCGCGGCGCGAGGACGTCTACGACATGGTGCTCTCGCGCCACGGCGACGACCGCGCGGCCTGCGTCGCTATGATCGACACGTACCGGGCGCGCTCGGCCGTCCGCGAGGTCGGCAAGGCGCTCGGCCTGCCCGACGCCGAGCTCGGGGTCGTCGCGAAAGCGTTCCCGCACATCTCGGCCCGGCACCTGCGCGAGGCGATCGAGCGCCTGCCGGAGCTGAACGGCATCAACCTGCCCATGCCGCAGCTCGAGTTGCTGTTCCGGGTGGCCGAGCGCCTGGACGGCTTCCCGCGCCACATCGCACTGCACCCGTGCGGCATCGTCCTGTCGAACCACGAGCTGGTGGACCGCGTTCCGCTCGAGCGGAGTGCGAACGGCCACCGGATGATCCAGGCCGACAAGGACGACGTCGAGCTGCTCGGCTACCTGAAGCTCGACGTCCTGGGCATCCGGATGCTCTCGTCGATGCGCCACGCCCTCGACGAGATCGCGCGGACGACGGGAGAGAAGGTCGACCTGGACCGGATCGCCACCGACGACGTCCCGACGTTCGAGCTGATCCGCGCCTCGGACACGCTCGGCTGCTTCCAGATCGAGTCGCCGGGTCAGCGCGAGCTGCTCCAGAAGCTCCAGCCCACCCGGTGGGAGGACCTGATCGTCGACATCTCGCTGTTCCGTCCCGGCCCGGTGAAGTCCGACATGATCCAGCCGTACCTCCGCCGCCGGATGGGCATGGAGGAACCGGTCTACATCCATCCCGACCTGCGGCCGGCGCTGAGCGAGACGTACGGCGTGATCGTCTACCACGAGCAGGTGATCCGGGCGCTCGCTGCGATCGCCGGCTACGACCTGACTTACGCCGACCACATCCGGCGCCACCTGGACGACGAGGAGATGTTGCCGGGGTTCCGCGCCGACTTCCTGGAGAAGGCGACGGCGCGCGGCGTCGACCGGACGGCCGCCGAGAAGGCATGGGCCGCGGTCGCGGAGTTCGCGAGCTTCGGGTTCTGCAAGGCGCACGCGGCGGCGTTCGCGGTGCCGACGTACCAGTCCGCCTGGCTGAAGGCGCACTACCCAGCGCACTTCCTTGCCGGGATCCTCACCCACGACCCGGGGATGTATCCCCGCCGGCTGCTGCTGGAGGACGCCCGGCAGCACGACATCCCGATCCTGCCGCTCGACGCAAACTGGAGCGAGCCCGAGTACGTGGCCGAGGAGACCGCCCCCGGCGTCTTCGGCATCCGGTTGGCGCTCCAGGACGTCCACGGCATCAGCGACGCCGAGATCCGCTCGATCATGCAGGGACGCGCCGAGCGCCCGTTCCGCGACGTGGGGGACTTCCTGCGCCGCACGACCGTCTCCCGGCCGGTGACCGAGGCCCTGGCCCACGCGGGAGCGTTCGACCGGCTCGCGACGCAGCCCACCGGCCAGATCGCCGGCCAGAACCGCCGCACCCACCTCTACGCGGCCATGACCACGGCGCCCGAGCGCGAGGGGGACCAGCTCACGCTCGCCGACGCCGCGGCGCCCGCGCACCGGTTCGCCGACTACTCCGACTCCGAGGTCGTGCGGGCGGAGCTCGAGGTGCTCGGCCTGGACGCCACCCGCCACATCGTCACGTTCTTCGAGCCGCTCCTGGCCGACCTGGGCGTGACCCGAACGAGGGACCTGCATGCCTGCCGGGGCGGGCAGAAGGTCATGGTTGCCGGCGTGAAGGTCGCGTCGCAGACGCCGGCGATCCGCAGCGGTCAGCGGATCATCTTCCTGACGCTCGACGACGCCACCGGTCCGGTCGAGGTCACGGTCTTCGAGTCGGTCCAGCCCAAGGTCGCGAAGACCGTGTTCCACTCCTACGCGATGGCGGTGTGGGGACAGCTGCGCCGGACCGGGGTGAAGGGCGTGAGTATCATCGCCGAGGAGGTCTGGGACCTCACCGCGCTGCACCGCGCGAGGGGTGAAGGACGCTTGCGGGAAGCCATGGAGTCACCGACCGAACCCGCCCTGCCGGCTCGCCGGCTCTGGCATTCGAGCCCGGGCTCCGCGGGGTGAGCACCGAGCCGATCCTGCACGTCGACATCGACTCGTTCTATGCGTCCGTCGAGGTGTTGAAGGATCCGTCGCTCGCCGGCAAGCCGGTCGTCGTCGGCGGCCCCGGCGCGCGTGGCGTGGTCGCCTCGGCGTCCTACGAGGCGCGCAAGTACGGCGTGCGCTCGGCCATGCCGGCCGTCCGCGCCCGGCGACTCTGCCCCGACATCGTCTTCCTGCCGTCCGACTTCGAGGCCTACCGCGCCCACTCCCATAGGTTCCGCGAGGTCTTGTGCTCCTACACCCCACTCGTGGAGCCGATCTCGCTCGACGAGGCCTTCCTGGACGTCTCGGGCGCCACGATGCTGTTCGGGTCCTCGGCCGAGATCGCGGCGATGATCCGGGCCGACGTCGAGCGCGAGGTCGGGGTGACGTGCTCGGTGGGCGTGGCCCCGACGAAGTTCGTGGCGAAGCTCGCATCCGACGACTGCAAGCCGAACGGGATGCTCGTGGTCCCCGCCGACGGCGTGCAGGGGTTCTTGGAGCCCCTGCCGGTCGGGCGGCTCTGGGGTGTGGGGGAGAAGACCGGCGAGACGCTCGGTCGCCTGGGGATCCGCACGATCGGCGACCTGGGCCGGACGCCCGAGTCCATCCTGGAGCGGCTGCTCGGCCACGCCTCGGCGCACCACCTCTCCCTGCTGGCGCACGGTGTCGACGACCGTGACGTGGTCCCGTACGAGGCCCCGAAGTCCGTGAGCCACGAGGAGACGTTTGAGCGTGACCTGGACGCCGACCAGGACATCTTGCGCGAGCTGCTCGACCTCTCGGGGCGGGTTGCGGCGCGGCTGCGAGCCGACGGATACCTCGCCCGGACCATCGTGCTGAAGGCCCGTCTGGCGAACTTCCAGACCCTCACCAGGTCCCGAACGCTCGCCGATCCCACGGATGTCGGCGCGGATCTGTACCGGACCGTGGCCGAGCTCTACGGCGGCCTTCCCGGGCAACGCCGTCGGATCCGTCTGCTGGGTGTGCAGGCGGCCGGCTTGACCCCCGCGGGTGCCGAGCAGCTCGCCATGCTGCATGGGGAGCGCTGGGGAGACGTCGAGCGCGCGCTGGATCGGATCGAGCTGCGGTTCGGCCGGGGGGCGGCGCGTCCGGCCTCGTTGATCGAGCGGGAGCGAGGGAACTGACGCGAGCTTCGCTCTCAAGGCTCCGTGACAGCGTCCGACTCCTATAATCGAAGCGACGGCCACTCCCCACGGTCCAGGCGAGGATACGGATGCCTCTCAGCGAGCACGAACAGCGGATCCTCGAGGAGATCGAGAAGCGCCTCGCGGAAGAGGACCCGCGCCTGGTGGAACAGGTCGGCAGGACCGACCTCTATACCCATCTCGCTCGTCGGATCCGATTCGCGGCTCTGATGTTCTTCGCCGGTGTGCTCCTGCTGTTGCTGTTCGTCGTGTCTCAGCTGGTCGCGGCCATCGGTTTCGTGATGATGGTGTTGTCCTCGCTGCTGATCTATCGCTACCTGGGACAGCTCGGGCGGGACCAGATCCGCGAGATGCAGACCTCGGGGCGACTGACGCTCACCGGCGTCCTCGGCCGCATCGCCGCGCGCTTCGCGCGACGTCAGCAGCCGCCCACCGACGACCCGCGCGGCTGACGCCGCGACATCGCCCGCTTCCGCTGTATCCGTTGTCGTCGATCATCCGAGACACCATGCCGTCGGCTAGCCCGTCCGGGTAGTTTGATGACGGTTGTGACCTCAGCGCTTGCCACCGTCTCGCGCACTGCTGTACAACAGGGTTTCCCTTCCCCTGGGCGCGTGACCTTTCACCGCAGGTTGAGTCTCAGGTGATGGGCCCGTGCCGAGGCATCGACGGTCTGGTAGGCGAGGTTCGTGAAAGGGCGCGCGTCCATGGAGGGATTCACGGCTCATCAGGCGAGCAAGTTCACCGGTTGCACGTCGCGTCAGCTGAGGTACTGGGATCAGATCGGTTTGGTGGAACCGTCGGTGCAGGGCACCGGCGGACGTCCGGGGGTTCCGAGGCTCTACTCGTTCCGCGACCTGGTGGCGCTCCGCGTGGTGAAGTCACTGCTCGACGGCGGCATGTCGCTGCAGCGGGTCCGACGGGCGTGGGAGTTCCTCAACAAGAAGGCCGGACTCGACCGTCACCTGTCCGACGTGAAGCTCGTCACCGACGGGCAGAGCATCTTCAAGATCTGCCGGCGCGACGGCGAGGTGATCGACGCGCTCCGAGAAGGGCAGATGGCGTTCTTCGTCGCGATCGACGACATCGCCACCAGCGTCCGGACCAACGTCGCGCAGTTCAGCGAGGATCGCGAGCGGTTCGTCCGAGCTCTGCGCGAGGCCGCGGTCCACACCGCCACGGGCTCGTAGCACTCCGTCTTCCTAACGACGCAGCCGGTACTGACCCGCGATCCGTCGGCTGATCGGCGTGCGCTCCCGGAGGTCGTGGAGCACCAAGGTCGCGGCTTCCGACGCCTCGCGGACATCGGACGCGTTCGGTTCGGCCGGGGCGTACGCGGCCCTTCCCGCGATCGACGTGAGCCGATCCAGATGGCCATCGGTGATCGCCCCTCCGGCGGCCAGACGCGTCCGGTACTCCTTGAGCGTCTCGCCCGGCGTCTTGGGATGGCCCAGATCGGCGGCGCGCTCCGCGAAGACGTCGTACGTCGCCAGGATCAGCGCCCGCGGCTCGTGTCCGGCCTTCAGCAGCCGAGCCCGACGGCGGAGCGCACGGAAGGGTGGGATCGTCAACGCCGCAACGACGGTCAACGCCAGCAGCAGCAGGATCACCGCACCGGGCGGCACGCGCCGCCCTCGATCCTCGGCCGCATCGCTTGGAGGAAGCGGCGTGAGCGGCAGCCCGCCCGAGAACTCGCGACGGGCCAGGTTCTGGAGCTGACGGGGAAGGCCGCCCGCGTTCCCGGCGGTGCCGGGCGCATCGGTGACGCCGCCGACCCCGGTGGCGGGGCAACCCGGCGTCCCAGGGGGGCAGGACACGCTCGGGTGCTGATACGCGTTCGCGACGGGGTTCGTCCGGCCGGGCGTGGGCTCGAACGCGAGCCATCCATACGTCGGGAACAGCACCTCGACCCAGCTGTGGAGCTCGCTCGTGGTGACGTGGTACGCGCCCGTGTCGGGGTCACGTTGGCCCGGTGTGTAGCCGATCGCGACACGTGACGGGAACCCGAGCGTGCGGACCATCACGGCCATGGCGCTCGCGAACTGCTGGCAGAAGCCTCGCTTCGTGGTCGTCAGGAACTCCAGGAGGGTGTACGAATCGTCCCGCGCGGGGACCGACTTGTCGTAGGTGAACTCTGCGTCGTCGGTCAGGTGGTCCTGGATCGCGAGAACGCGCTCGTAGTCGTTGGCGGCTCCCGCCGTCCATCGGTCGACGATCGCTCGGATCCCGGCGGCCACGTCCGGAGGAACGTCCCCGAGCGACGTGGAAGGGATGTTCTGCGCGGCCGGGGGAAAACCCACCGCCGCCAGCTGCGCGGGTGTGGGTTGCACGCGGACCGACGTGACCCGGTACTCGGTGCCGGCGTCCAGCTCCCCGTCGAGCGTGGCCGTGCCGGTCGAGCTGTTGTATCGGACCGTGGTGTCCGGGACATCGATCTGCTGCGGCGGATACGCGACGGGGAGCCACGGGAATCCGAGGTCGCTCGAGATCGTGAACGTTTGATCGATCGGCTCGGTCCCCACCGTACCGGTGGACAGGATCGTGTCGGACGTCAATGCCTCGCCGGGATCGGTGAGGTCGGGACGCCACGTGTCGCCGTCGAACGTCGTCAACGAGAGCATCCGCCAATAGGACGGCGCGTCGGCTTGGACCTGGAAGACTTCGACGGGGTCTCTCCTCGTGAGGCTCGCCTTGATCGAGACGAGCGGATCGATCCGCACCCGGTCCGACGCGTTCGTGGAGCTGATGTCGAAGATTGCCTTCGAGCCGAAGCCGGGAACCAGGAACGGAACGATCATCGCGGTGCCCACCGCCGCCACCGCGACGCGCCTCGCGCCTCTGCTGGCAGTTGCGGAGAGCCGGGCTCGTGAACCCGGCCCGGTCCACACGGGTCCCCATCCCTGAACGCGACGGAGGGCATCGGCGAAGACGATCGCGAGCGCTGCCGCGAGGAACGCGACCCCGTAGAACGGCTTGATGAATTCCTCCAGGACGGTGTCCGCGAACGCCAGCATCGCGATGGGTGGGAGGAGCGCCAGGAGCGGACTGCCCGCTCGGAAGGCGAGCGCGTGACACGAGAAGATCGCCGCCCACATCGCCACGATCGACGCGAGCATCAGCGGTTTCAGCGGTGGGGAGGGTGCGACCTGGAGCCGGGCCTGCTCGCCGACGAGGTGCGAGGCGTCGAACGCATGCCGGAGCGTATCGAGCGTCGGAAGACCGTGCCACGTGGTCCCGGGGAATAGCCAGAGCCCGATCACGACGGCGAGCACCGCCGCCGACACCAGCGTCGCGAGCAGCAGGTTCCGCCGCTCCAAGGCGCTCGCGACCAGCGCTGACCCCAGCGCCAGCCCCATGAGGCGCCAGGTCGAGCCGTGTCCCTGGAACACGCGACCGAACGCGAACGCGACGGCGATCGCGATGCAGCAGACCGCGAAGAGCGCGATCAGCCGCTGTGCACGAGGCGACGTTCCTTGGGGACGT
>JBBQVZ010000087.1:0-14965 GCA_038211015.1 Actinomycetota bacterium
GTCTCCTGGAACAACTACAACGAAGAGCGCTGGGCGAAGTGGGATGAGCCCGCCATCAAGGACGCGCTCGAAGCGGGCGGCGCCTCGTACATCTCGGCGGACGCCGGATCGTCAGCCGAGCAGCAGCTGACCGACGTCGAGAACCTGATCTCGCAGGGTGCCGACGCGCTGATCATCCTGGCGCAGGACGGTGAGGCGATCCTGCCGGCCGTGCAGAGCGCCGTCGAGCAGGGCATCCCGGTGATCGCGTACGACCGACTCATCGAGGACCCGGGTGCCCTGTACATCACGTTCGACAACGTCGAGGTCGGACGTATGCAGGCGGAGGCCGTTCTCGGGCAGGTCCCGAAGGGGAACTACGTCTACATCAAGGGCAACTCTGCCGACGCGAATGCGGATTTCCTCCGGAGTGGCCAGCAAGAGGTCCTGCAGGACGCGGAGGACGCGGGTGACATCGTGAACGTCGGCGAGACCTACACCGACAACTGGGATCCGGCGCTCGCGCAGACCGAGATGGAGCAGTTCCTGACCAAGAATGACAACGACGTGCAGGCGGTCGTCGCGGAGAACGACGGGATGGCCGGCGGCGTCGTGGCGGCGCTCGAGGCACAGGGCCTGGCGGGCCAGGTGGCCGTGTCCGGACAGGACGGCGACGCGGCGGCGTTGAATCGCGTCGCGCTCGGCACGCAGACCGTGGACGTGTGGAAGGACTCGAGGGAGCTCGGCAAGGCGGCCGGCGAGGCCGCGGTTGCGCTCGCGAACGGCACGGCGCTCGCGGACGTTGAAGGGACCGTCGCGTTCGACTCCCCGGGCGGGAACTCGATGACCGCGATCCTGCTGACGCCCATCGCGATCACGCCGGACAACCTCAACGTCGTGCTCGACGCCGGATGGATCGCCGTGGACGAGCTCTGCCAGGGCGTGAAGGCGGGCAGCGTGGCGGTCTGCCCCTGATCGATCCGCGAGGATCGGAACGTAACCGGAACTGCGCCCCGCACAGGCTGATGCCTGTGCGGGGCTCAGATCCCTAACGGGCGGAGGATGCTGATCCGTGGCTGACACCGACGTTTCCGCAGCGGGGCCCGCGCAGCAGGCGCAGGCTCCGGAGCGAGACGAGCCTGAGCCCCGCTCCCTCCGCGCGGCCCTTCGGTCGGCGGAGATCGACTCCCGCCTCGCAGGCATGCTGGTCGCGCTCGCCATCATCTGGGTCGTCTTCCAGATCATCACCCCGGGCCACACGTTCCTCACCCCGAGGAACCTGTGGAACCTGTCGGTCCAGTCCTCGGTCGTGGCGATCATGGCCACCGGGATGGTCCTGATCATCGTCACTCGGAACATCGACCTCTCGGTCGGGGCTGCGATGGCGGCCGTCGGCATGGCGATGGCCGTCGTGCAGCACGATTGGCTTCCCAAGTGGATCGGATTCGACCACCCGATGACCTGGATCATCGTCGTGGTCCTCGGTCTCGTCTTGGGGGCGGCCCTCGGGGCATTCCAGGGGGCCATCGTCGCCTACATCGGCGTCCCGTCGTTCATCGTCACGCTGGGGGGGTTCCTCGTGTGGCGGGGCGTTGCCTGGTGGATGGCCAGCGGACAGACGATCGCGCCGATGGACTCGAACTTCCGGCTCCTCGGCGGCGGGGCCGACGGCACGGTCGGCGGAACCTGGAGCTGGATCCTCGGCGTCGTCGCCTGCGCCGGCATCGTTCTGCTGCAGTTCATCAAGCGCCGGCAGCGCATCCGGTACGGGTTCCGGCTCCGGCCCATGTGGGCGGAGATCACGCTCGGCGCGGTTGCGTGCGGGGCCGTCTTGGTGGCCATCTGGTTCCTGAATCGCTACTACCTACCCTCGGCCCTCGTCGAGCGGCGGGGTGAGCCAGCCGGGACGAACATCTCGCTCGGCCTGGCGTATCCGGTGCTGATCGCGATCGGCGTCGGCATCGTGATGACGTTCATCGCGACCCGCCGGCGCTTCGGACGGTACGTGTACGGGATCGGCGGCAACCCGGAGGCGGCCGCGCTCGCAGGTATCAAGACCAAGCGCACGATCGTCAAGACGTTCGCGTTGATGGGCCTCTTGGTGGGCCTCGCGGCCGCGGTGCAGATCGCCAGGCTCAACGCGGCGGTGAGTAGCCTCGGGACGGGGATGGAGCTCAACGTGATCGCGGCCACCGTGATCGGCGGCACGTCGTTCACCGGGGGCGTGGGGACGATCGCCGGGGCCTTGCTCGGGGCGGTCATCATGCAGTCCCTCATCTCGGGGATGGTCCTGATGGGGATCGAGGCGCCGCTGCAGGACATCGTCGTCGGGATCGTGTTGGTCCTCGCGGTGACCCTCGACACCCTCGTCAGGCGGAGGGCAGTCAGGTGAGTCAGCGGACAGGCGCGCCGCTCGTCGAGCTCCGTGACATCCGCGTCGCGTTCGGCGGGGTCCACGCGGTCGCCGGTGTCACGGTCGACCTGTGGCCCGGCGAGGTCGTGGGACTCGTCGGCGGTAACGGCGCGGGTAAGACCACGCTCATCAAGACGCTGTCGGGAGCGCACCCGGCGGACTCGGGCACGATCCTGATCGACGGCGAGCCCGTCTCGATCACCAGTCCGCGCGACGCTAAGGCCCTGGGCGTCGAGACGATCTACCAGACGCTCGCGCTGGCGGATAACGTCGACGCCTCCGCGAACGTGTTCTTCGGCCGGGAGCTGACGACCCGCTTCGGGAACCTCGATGACAGCGCCATGGAGGACGCCACGCGCAAGCTGATGAACCGCCTGAACCCGAAGTTTCAGAACTTCGTCGCCCCGGTGAGCTCCTTGTCGGGCGGGCAGCGGCAGTCCGTCGCGATCGCGCGCGCGGTCCATTTCAACGCTCGGATCCTGATCATGGACGAGCCGACCGCGGCGCTCGGACCCGCGGAGACGAATCAGGTGCGGGATCTGATCAGGCAGTTGCAGCAGGAGGGCCTCGGCATCTTCCTGATCAGCCACGACATCCACGACTTGTTCGACCTGTCCGACAGGATCAGCGTGATGCTTCAAGGGAGGCTGGTCGGGACGGTCAACAAGGAAGACGTGACTGTCGACGAGGTCCTGGCCATGATCATCCTGGGGAAGAAGCCGGACGAGGTGACCAAGAAGGACCTCGCCGACCTCCACTGACCTCAGCCGTCGCCGTGAGGCGCGGGGTCGGTCGGATCCCCGCGCCGCTCGGCCGATCGAAGGAGAGCACCATGACGTACGAACCGAAGTCGGAGCATCGCTTCACGTTCGGCTTGTGGACCGTCGGGAACCTCGGCATCGATCCGTTCGGCGAACCCGTCCGCGAGGCGCTCTCACCGGTGCAGTTGGTGGAGTTGCTCGCCGAGGTCGGCGCCTGGGGCGTGAACTTCCATGACAACGACCTGGTGCCGATCGACGCGAGCGCGCACGAGCGCGACCAGATCGTCGCCGACTTCAAGAAGGCGCTGGACGCGACCGGGCTGGTGGTGCCCATGGCGACCACCAACCTGTTCCGCGACCCCGTCTTCCGCGATGGCGCGTTCACCGCGAACGACCCGAAGGTGCGCGCGTACGCGTTGCAGAAGACGATGCGCGCGATCGACCTGGGCGTGGAGCTCGGCGCGACGACGTACGTGTTCTGGGGCGGGCGCGAGGGCGTGGAGACCGATTCGTCGAAGGATCCGCTGCGCGCGCTCGGTCGGTTCGCCGACGCGATCAACTTCCTCTGCGCGTACGTGAAGGACCAGGGGTACGACCTGCGGTTCGCATTGGAGCCCAAGCCGAACGAGCCGCGCGGCGACATCTACCTACCGACGACCGGCGCCATGCTCGCGTTCATCGAGACGCTCGAGCACGGCGAGATGGTGGGCGTGAACCCGGAGACCGCGCACGAGCACATGGCCGGACTGAACTCCACGCATCACGTCGCGCAGGCCTGGTCTATGGGCAAGCTCTTCCACATCGACCTGAACGATCAGATCCCCGGCCGGTATGACCAGGACCTCCGGTTCGGGTCCGCGAACCCGAAGGCCGCGTTCTTCCTGGTGAAGTTCCTGGAGGACGTCGGGTACGCGGGGAGCCGTCACTTCGATGCGCACGCCTATCGCACATCCGACTACGAGGACGTGAAGGCCTTCGCCCGGGGCTGCATGCGGACCTACCTGATCCTCAAGGAGAAGGCCGAGCGCTGGAACGCCGACCCGCAGATCCAGGAGTTGGTCGCGGCGGTCAACGCCGACGACGGGTCGATGGCGCCGTACCTCGGGGGGTACTCCACCGAGCGGGCGTCCGCATTGGGTGAGATCGAGTTCGATCGACGCTCGCTCGCGGCGCGAGGCCAGCCCTACGAGGAGCTTGACCAGCTGACGGTCGATCTGCTGCTCGGCGCTCGGTGACACTCGAGGCGACCTCCTTCGCGGGACACGAGTGCGTCCGGCTGGAGGGTGAAGCCGGCGCCGTGATCGTCACCACGTCGGTCGGTCCCCGGATCCTCGGTCTGTTCGGACGCGAGGACAACATGCTGGCGGTCCTGCCGGGGTCGACCATCGAACGGCCGGAGGGAGCGCCGTTCCGTCTGCTCGGGGGACATCGCCTTTGGGCGGCGCCCGAGGTCCCGCGCGTCACGTACGAGTCCGACGATCGTCCATGCGTCGCGATCGAGGTCGAAGGAGGTGTACGGGTCGAAGCGCCCCCGGACGGGGCGGACCTGATCAAGGCGATCGAGGTTCGAGGGACCGACGCCGGATGGACCGTCGACCACGAGATCCGCAACGGCTCCGGCGCGCAGGTCACGTTGGCGCCGTGGGCGATCACCCAGTTCCCGCTCGGCGGCCAGGTGGTCGTGCCGTCATCGACGGACGCCATGGGGCCGCAGGCCGACCGTTCGCTGGTGCTCTGGCCCTACACCGACCCCGGCGACGTCAGATTGCATCTGGCTCACGACGAGCTCCGTATCGACGCCGCAGCCGGAGCCCGGCGGCTCAAGATCGGGGTCGCGCCCAGCCGGGGGCGCGTCTCTTACAGAAGAGGCGGCGGCGTGTTCGAGAAGCACGTCGTCCTCGATCCGAGCGCCTCGTACCCGGACCGGGGCGCCGCGATCCAGGTGTTCGTATGCGACGAGTTCTGCGAGCTGGAGACGCTCGGTCCGCTCCGGCAGGTCGAGCCGGGTGATGTGGCGCGTCACCGCGAGGGATGGATCGTGCGGCGCGCCGGAGACGACGGATGAGCCACGTCCTCGGGCTCGACGTCTCGACCACCGCCACCAAGGCCGTGATCCTCGACGCCGGGGGTGCCGTCCACGCGACGGCCTGCCCCGAGTACGCGTTCGAGACGCCGCGCCCGTTGTGGAGCGAGCAGGATCCGCAGCTGTGGTGGGACGGGGCGGTGTACGCGATCCGGGCCGTGCTCGCGGGTTCCGGGATGCACGGTGAGGACGTCGAAGCCGTCGGGCTCGCCGGACAGATGCACGGGTTGGTTGCCCTCGACCGCGACGACCGCGTCCTCCGCCCGGCGATCCTGTGGAACGACCAACGCACCGAGATCGAGTGCGACCTGATCCGGGAAACGATCGGCAGGCAACGGCTGATCTCGATCACCGGGAACGACGCGCTTCCGGGATTCACTGCACCGAAGGTCCTCTGGGTGCAGCGCAACGAGCCCGACGTGTGGTTCCAGATCGCGCACATCCTGCTTCCGAAGGACTTCGTCCGGCTGCGTCTGACCGGCGATCACGCCGTCGACCGGGCCGACGGCGCGGGAACCCTGCTGTTCGATCTCGCGGCGCGAGATTGGTCCGAAGAGGTGGTCGACGCGCTCGGGATCGATCGCGCCTGGCTCCCATCGACGTACGAGGGGACGGCGATCACCGGATCGATCTCCGCCGAAGCCGCGGAGGCGACGGGGCTCCGGGCGGGAACACCCGTGGTGGCGGGCGGTGGGGATCAGGCCGCCGCCGCGGTGGGCGTCGGAGCGGTCGAGCCCGGTGTGGTGTCGCTCTCGCTCGGAACGTCCGGCGTCGTCTTCGCCACCACCGAAGGACCGCTCATCGATCCGGAGGGCCGGCTCCACTCGTTCTGCCACGCGATGCCCGGGCGATGGCATGTCATGGGCGTGATGTTGTCGGCGGCCGGCAGCCTTCGGTGGTTCCGGGACGCGCTCGCTCCCGGCGTGGACTTCTCGACGCTCGTGGACGAAGCGAACGACGTGCCGCCCGGCAGCGACGGTCTGCTCTTCCTGCCGTACCTCTCGGGGGAGCGAACCCCGTATCCGGACCCGCGAGCCCGTGGCGCGTTCATCGGTCTCACGGCGCAGCACCGCCGGCCGCACATGACGCGATCCGTTCTGGAAGGTGTGGCCTTCGGGCTCCGGGACTCACTCGAGCTGATGCGGTCCGTCGGCGTGGGCGCGTTCGAGGAGATCAGGGCGACGGGTGGTGGGAGCAAGAGCCCGTTGTGGCGACACATCCTCGCAGACGTTCTGGAGACGACGGTCGTCACGACGACGGCGTCCGAAGGCGCCGCGCAAGGAGCGGCCATGTTGGCCGCGGTGAGTGCCGGATGGTTCCCGACCGTAGAGGACGCGTGTCGTCAGGTGGTGGTGCTCGGTGAGCGCGTGGATCCTTCGCCGACACTGACAGATGCGTACAGTGAACGGTACGGCCGGTATCGGGCGCTCTACCCCGCGCTCGCTCCGACGTTCCATTCGATGTGACGAGCCCGCGAGCAGGTCACTCGGTGGGTCGGTGCCAGGGATATCGACGGAAGTAGCGCCACCGATGCCAGCGATGACGGAGGCGGCGGAAGGCGCCGAAGGGTCTCATGGCCACACGGTATGTTCGCCACCGTCCCAAGAGGTGTTCGAACCGTGCTGGATCCGTGTCGATCTCGTGACGCCCGGAGCCGCGGTGTCAGGTGACGTCGCGCGTTCGGAACAGCGCCAGCGCGACGAGCAAGAGCACCCCGGCGTATATCGCGATCGTTATCGACGCCGTGCCCACCGCGATCGCGCTGCCCGACTCCGACGTTCCCGCCCGGCCGTCGACGAACACCACGAGGTTGGTGCTGAGCAGAGAACCGGAGATCTTCGGGATGAAGCCACGCAGCAAGCTCTCCACGATCGCGAGATAGCCGAACGCGACCCCGAGCGCCGCGGCGGTGTTCCTCCCGATCATCGCGAGGGTCACGCCGAGGGAGGCGCCGAACGCCGAAGCTCCCGCGATACGAAGCACGGTGCCTGCAACGCCTCGCAGCCACGGATCCCCGGTGCCGACGGTCGTGCCTCGAACCGCCGCAGCGGCAGCGAACTCGAGCGCGAGCACACACTGGAGCGCCACCGCGAGCACGAAGACGGACGCAAGGACGATCGCGGTCCGCACCAGGAAGATCCGCACCCGCCGTGGCTCCCACGTGAGCAGTGCCGCCATCGTTCCGACCTGCCAATCGGCGCCGACCGATGATGCTCCGATCACCAATCCGAGCACGATCAGGATGAACGCCGTCCCCTTCAGGATGGGGGAGAGCTCGGACAGCCTCAGCGAATCGTTCGCGTAGTTCTCGAGCCGAACGTTGTCATCGCAGAACTCGTCGATCGTCACGTCGGGCGGGAGCTGGTCCTCCGAGATGAAGTCTCCGGCGAGGCAATGTTGCCTGTCGTCCTCGTAGTTCCGTTGCGCCGAAACCAGGTCGGGCGGGTGCGACTGGATCGCGCCGATCGTGACGCCAGCAGTCGTCCCGAGCACCGCGACGATCGCGAGCACGCGTACCATGCGGCGGGACCAGATGCGGAGGAGCTCCGATCGGATGAGGTTCATGACGACGCCGGTTCCGGGTCAGTCCCTTGGTCCCGTGTCAGCTCGAGGAACACCGTTTCGAGGTCGACCTCTTCGCGTCGGAGCTCGGTGACGTAGAGACCGCGATCGGCGAGCGTCCGCGAGATGCGCTCGGCGTCGGTAGGCGCCACGTCGACCCGGAGCGCGCCCTGGCTCATCGTGGAGGCGATCCTCGCGTCCGCGAGCGCGGCCCTCCCGGCCTCCAGGTCGCGGAGGCGAACGACGAGGCCCTCGCCTCCTCTGGACGCCAGTACTTCGGCCACCGCGCCTTCGCGCACGCATCGCCCCCGCGCCAGGATCGCGACACGGTCGGCGGTCTGCTGGATCTCCGAGAGGATGTGGCTGGACACGAACACGGTGCGGCCTTCGGCGCCCAACCGCCGGAGCAGCTCGCGGACCTCCACGATCCCGGCCGGGTCCAGACCGTTGGCCGGCTCGTCCAGGATGAGCAACGCCGGATCCTTCAGCAGAGCCGCGCCGATCCCGAGTCGCTGCTTCATCCCCAACGAGTACGTCTTCACCGGATCGTCGCCGCGATCTCCCAACCCGACCCGCCCGAGGACGTCGTCGACGGCTTTCCGACCGATCCCGTCGATGCGCGCCAAAATCTCGAGGTTGCGACGGCCGGTGAAACGCGGGAACAGCGCGGGCGTCTCGACGATCGAACCGACACGTCTGATCACGCCCGGGAGGGCTCGAGGGACCTCAGCGCCCAAGAGGCTGATCCGTCCCGCGCTGGGAGCGACGAGTCCCAGCAAGCACCGGATCGTGGTGGTCTTGCCGGCGCCGTTCGGCCCCAGGAAGCCGAACACGCCACCCTCGGGCACATGCAGATCCAGGCCGTCGACCGCCACCGTCGTGCCGCCGCGGAGCCGGCGGTACTTCTTGTGCAGGCCTTCGATCTGGATCACACCGCTCACGGGACCACCACTCCCCGAGCCTACCGGGTGGCAGGCGAGCGCCGAACGTGCTCGTCCAGCGTTGGATCTCTGTTGTCAGTCGAACAGAGCCCCGAACCCCGGTTGACGCTCGAGGTAGCCGACGAAGATCTGTTCGGCGAGCGGACGCGAGTCGACCACCGGATGTCGCGCGATCGCCTCGATCGCGAGCTCGGCCGAGCGCTCGGAGGAGGCGCGGAGCGTGAGACGCTCGGCCTCCTTCACCCGGGTGAGCAGTTCGCGTTGGGAGGGAAGCAGTTCCCCCACCGGGACCGGCGCGGGCCCGTCTCTGCCCACCAGACTCGGCGCTTCCACGACCGCCTCGTCGTCGAGGAACGGCATCCGCCCCGCGTTCGCGGTGTTCAGGATGAGCCGCTCGGACGTATCGGTCGCGATGGCCCGCAGGAACCCGACCGCGACGGCCCCGTAGCCTTCGTCCTGCGGTTCGTCTTGCGATGGCGCTTCCGAGGCTCGGTCTCCCCCCGCCTCGTCCATGTAGCTCGCGTGGCGCGCGTCTCGCGCGCGACGCCATCCGAGGAGCGCGTCGGCGGGCCCGACGTAGCGCTGATCGAAGAACCCGAGCTGCTGTTCCTCCACCAGCTGCCCGCGCGTCGCCCCTCGTTCGCGCATCCGGCGCACGATGGCGCCGGCCCGTTCGTAGTACGCGACGTACTCGTTGGGGACCATGCCCAGCTCGCGGATCCGGTCGAGGCCGAACAGCCGGACCTCCTCCACCTCGATGGCCCGCTCGCTCGCCAGGAGCTCCGGGAGGACGTCTCGTCCGTCCTCGCGAACCCCGAGGAGCCAACCGAGATGATTCAGCCCCGCGTAGTCGAACTCGAGCGCGTGCGACGACCGGCCCAGGGCGTCGGCAACCGCCCGTCCGAGCGAGATCGGCGAGTCGCAGATGCCGACGGCGCGATCGCCCAGGATGTCACGCAGCGCTTCGGTGACCAGGCCCGCCGGGTTCGTGAAGTTGAGGAACCACGCGCCCGGCGCACGGGCTGCGGCTGCCGTCGCGATCTGGCGCATGACCGGCAACGTCCGGAGCGCGAAGGCGATGCCACCCGGGCCGACGGTTTCCTGTCCGAGGAGGCCGAGCTCGACCGGGACGGTCTCATCGACGATCCGCCCGGCGTTCCCCCCCACGCGGATCGCCGCGAATACGGCGCCGGCTCCATCGAGCGCGTCATCGAGGTCGGTGGAGATCCTCCGCGGCAGTCCTCCGCCCCGTTCGTCGTCCATGGCGCGAAGGACGTCGGCGATCAGCCGCAGCCGGGGTTCCCTGGTGTCGTAGAACACGACCTCGTCGAGCTCGATCGCCTCTGCGCCCCAGACGAGCGAACGATCGAGCATCGGCGCACGGAACCCCCCGCCGCCGAGCACGGTCACCTTCATGCGCGATGGCGAACCCGTTCGGGATGCTCGTGTGTGGTTGAGACGCCGATCGACGGGCCGGTCGTGCGCGGGAGCTTCGCGAGCGCGCGGCGGAGCGCCTCGAGCGTCTGTCTGTTGAGGGCCAGCAGCTCTTCGGGAGGCTCGAACAAGCGCGCGAAGACCAGCTTCTTCACCTCGACGCCGCGAGCGGTGAGGCCCACGCGCTTCACGCGGCGATCCGTCGCGAGGAGCGTTCGTTCGACGAGGCCACGTTCCTCCAAGCGGTCGACGAGCCACGTCGCCATCGATGGATCGCAGTTGCAGGCGTCCGCGATGACGCCCATCGGCCGCGGCGTGCCGGGCTCGAGCGCGGCGAGCACCTTGAAGTGTCCGGGGGTAAGACCCAGCTCCTTCAGCTCGTCGAAATGCCCTCCGCGTTGCAGCATCGCGAACGAGAACTCCGCGAGCATCCGCCAGACATCGGCGGCGATCGCCTCCTTGCGCCTCGACGCGTTCGCATGCACGCCTCTCATCCTACGCGTGGGCGCGAGATACTTCCAGTCTCACGAAGGTCGAGATATCTCGATACTTGACACATCAGAAATATCCGTGACATCATCCCGCCCTATGGCGAACGCGGCGATCATGGTGGAGGGCCTGACCAAGCGGTACGGTGACGTCGTCGCGCTCGGCGGCATCGACTTCGAGGTGCCGGCCGGAACGGTCTTCGGCCTGCTCGGCCCGAACGGCGCCGGGAAGACGACGGCCGTTCGCATCCTCGCGACGGTGCTCCGGCCCGATGCCGGACGCGCGGAGGTCCTCGGGTTCGACGTCGCGCGCAAGCCCGCCGACGTACGTCTGCGGATCGGTTTGGCGGGCCAGAACGCCGCCGTCGACCAGAACCTCACGGGACGCGAGAACCTACGGCTGATCGGCCAGCTAGCACAGCTGGCCCGCCCCTTGATCGCTCCTCGCGGCGCGGAACTGATGGAGCGCTTCGAACTGACCGACGCCGCCGATCGCCCGGTGAGGACCTACTCGGGCGGGATGCGGCGTCGTCTGGACGTCGCCGCCGCGCTCGTGCAGAAACCCGCTGTGCTCTTCCTGGACGAACCCACGACGGGACTCGACCTCCACAGCCGGAACGAGCTGTGGGCCATGATCCGCGAGCTGGTCGCCGATGGCACCACCGTCTTGCTCACCACGCAATATCTCGAGGAGGCCGACCTGTTGGCGGATCGTATCGCGGTCGTCGACGGTGGTCTCGTGATCGCGAACGACACGCCGATGGCCCTCAAGCGCCAGCTCGGAAGCACCGTGATCGAGCTGGACATGGGCGAGCCGACACAGGCGGAGCGCGCGGAGGCGATCCTTTCGCGGTTGCCGTCGGGCCACGTCGAACGAGAAGGGATCACGATCCGAGTGACGACCGAAGACGGGACACACCTGCTCATGGACGCGTTGCGAGCCCTCGACTCGGCCGGATTGGTGCCGGCGCATCTCGCCGTGCGCGAGCCGAGCATGGACGACGTCTTCCTAGCCCTGACCGGCCACCGCGCCGAGGCGATCGACGAACCGGATCCATCTTCGACCGCCCGAGGTGCCGCATGACGACCGCCGCGACCGATCTTCGGGTCGCCGACGTCGACCGGGCGGGGGGTGGGCTCTTCATCAGGGGCGTTCGGGACGCGCTCGCGATCGCCCAGCGGAACCTGATCGCGTACCGCCGTATCCCACAGCTGTTGGTGTTCTCCACCATCCAGCCGGTGGTCTTCGTCCTGATGTTCAGGTACGTGTTCGGCGGCGCCGTCGGCTCCTACAAGGGGTTCCCCTACGTGGACTTCCTCATGCCCGGCGTGTTCATCCAGACCGTGGTGTTCGGCTCGCTCGCCACGGCCATCGGCCTGGCGACGGACCTGAAGTCCGGACTCCTCGAGCGGTTCCGCTCGCTGCCGATGGCACGATCCGCCGTGCTGGCCGGCCGCACGCTCGCCGACCTTTCTCGCAACGTGTTCGTCGTGGTGCTCATGGTCCTCGTAGGGTTCGCGGTCGGGTTCCGCGTTCACTCGAACGTGTTCTCGTTCATCGCAGCCCTGCTGCTCGTGCTGCTGTTCGGCTACGCGTTCTCGTGGGTGTTCGCGGCAGTCGGTCTCGCGGTCGGCGATCCCGAGACGGCGCAGGCGGCCGCGTTCCCGGTGCTCGCCCCGTTGGTGTTCGCATCGACCGCGTTCGTTCCCGTGGAATCCATGCCAGGCTGGCTCCAGGTGTGGGCCAACCATCAACCGGTCTCGGTCACCGTCTCGGCGGTCCGGGACCTGACGTTGGGCCTCCCCGCCGGCACGCACTTGGTACAGGCGGTCGCGTGGCTCGTCGGGCTGCTGTTGGTGTTCGTTCCGCTCTCGGTGCGGCTGTACCGGCGCAGTCAGTAGCAGCGACACCGCCGCACGACGGCCATACTTGGCCGACATGAGCTCCTCCATCCGACCCGGTGACGCTTCCGCCGCGGGCGGCAACGGTTCGCGCGACCGGATGACGATCCTGGCAGGGACCGGCCAGAACGTGATCGGTCTCGGGATCTTCGTGATCGCCAGCTTCGGCATGAACATCCTGATCGCGCAGGCGTTCGGGGCGGGGTCCGCGGCGTTCGGGCAGATCACCGTGGCGACCCAGTTGGCGTTCGTGGTGGGTGCGGCCACCCGGTTCGGCATGGACATGGCCGCCGTACGGCGGGTGGCGATCGAGGTGGGCAGCGGCGAGGGCGCCCGCGTGCGGGCGGTCGTGCGTCTCGCGGTCACGATCGCGCTCGCGGTGTCGTTGATCGTCGCGCTGCTGGCGCTCCTGTTCGCGCCCTCGATCGCTTCGCTGATGAAGGCGCCGGCGGGCGCCTATCGCGCGGCCGCGGTGGCGCTCGTGTTCGTGGCGATCGCGCAGGTCTACCTGGGCGGCAGCCGCGGGCTGAAGATCATGCGGCACACGCTGTACGCCTACTGGATCGGACAATCCATCAGTTGGATCGCGTTCACGCTCGTCGCGTGGGCGGTGTTCGACCAGACGGTCGCGGTGACCGTGTTCGCGTACGCGGCATCGTGGATCCTCGCCACGGCCGTCGCATGGTTCTTCTGGCGCAAGGAGTCCGGCAGGTTCTCCGAGCAACTCCCCGCGGAGACCGGCGAGGTTCGAGCGCTGGTCCGATACGGCGCCCCACGAGCACCCGCGGCGCTGCTGTCGCAGGCGCTCTTCTACACGGACCTGTTCGTGCTGTCGATCAAGCTGCCCGCCGGCGATCCGGCACTGAGCGTCTACGCCGCGTCGGTCCGGGTCTCACAAGCGCTCGTGCTGTTCCTCACCGCGGTGTCCTACATGTTCAGTCCCTTCGTCGCGGACCTTCACGAGCGCGGCGAGCATGCGCAGCTGAACGGCTTGTTCAAGTCGATCACGCGTTGGACGCTCGCGCTCACGGTGCCGCTGCTGCTGCTCTTCATGATCGCGCCGGGGCCGGTGCTCCGATTGTTCGGCTCGGACTACGAGGCCGGGACGGCGTGGCTACGGATCCTGTTGATCGGCCAGGCCGTGAACGTCAGCGTCGGCGCGGCCGGTTTCATCCTGATCATGGTGGGTCGCACGACGTGGGATCTGGCGGTCTACGCGTCGTCGTTCCTGCTGGACCTCGCGATGGCGCTGTTGCTCGTGCCGCACCTCGGCCCGAAGGGAGCGGCGATCGCGCAGGCGACGACGCTCGTGTTCTCCAACGCGTTGCGCTTGTACCTGGTGTGGCGGTTCGTGCGCATCCAGCCGTACGACCGCGACTACGCGCGACTCTTGATCCCCGCGGCGATCGGGGCCGCGGCGATGCTCGCCGTGCATCCGGTGCTGGACGGACCGAAGTGGGCTCTGGACCTCGTCGGCACCGGTCTCATCGGCGGGTTGGTGTACTACACCGCCTTCCTGTTGTTCGGCTTGACGCCGTCAGAGAAGGGCGCGGTCATGCGGATCCTGCACCGATCTCCGGGCACGTGAGCCCCACCGTCCGGCCTCTTCGGGACGAGGAGCGCGCGTGGGTCCGCGACTTCGTGCGGGAGCGTTGGGGCGACGAGATCGTGGTAGGTCACGGTGTCGTGTTCACGCCCGCCACCCTCCCCGGGCTCGTGTTGACCGACGACGCGGGTGGCGCCGTGGGTCTCCTGACGTACGTGATCGAGAAGGACGCGTGTGAGGTCGTCACCATCGACGCGGTCGTCGAGGGATGCGGATACGGAGGGCTGCTGATCGAGTCCGTCGCACACGTCGCTCGCGAAGCCGGCTGCTCGCTGTGGTTGATCACGACGAACGACAACGTTCGAGCGATCGGCTTCTACCGTGCGCACGGGTTCGAGGTCGTCGCCATCCGCGAAGATGCGATCCAGGAGTCGCGGAGGCTGAAGGCCTCGATCCCTCTCGTCAACGAGCTCGGTGTGCCGATACGGGACGAGATCGAGATGGAACGCCGGCTGTCGTTCGACGCGGGTAACCTCCCGACGTGATGGAAAGGGATCCGAGCATGCAGAAGCCGGCGTCACCCGACCCGATCAGCGACCCGAGGGGGTATCAGACCCATCTGCTCGGTCTGTTGGGCGGGGACGATCCGGCGGCGGTGCAGGCGGGGACGCCCGCGACCTTGCGACAGCTGGCGGCCGAAGCCGGGCCGCACCTGCCGCTTCGCCCGGAGCCCCAGGAATGGTCGGCGCTCGAATGCATGGCGCACATCACGGATGCCGAGATCGTGATGTCCGGGCGCTATCGGTGGGTGCTCGCGCACGATGAGCCCCCGCTGATCGGCTACGACCAGGACCTG
>JBBQVZ010000088.1:0-14952 GCA_038211015.1 Actinomycetota bacterium
CTCGACGGCGCGCCGGTGCCCGACCCCGACCTGCATCGGACGACGATCGCCGACGCGCTCGGGCAACAGCGGCCCATCCTGGTGATCTTCGCGACCCCGACGTTCTGCGTGAGCCTCATGTGCGGGCCCGAGACCGACGCCCTGGAAGATCTCGCGAAGCGATATGCGGACCGTGCCGTCTTCATCCACGTGGAGATCTGGCGCAACTACCAGAAGAGCGTGGTGAACAAGGCGGCGGCGGATTGGGTGTGCTGCAACGAGACGGGCGACCTGACGGAGCCATGGCTCTTCCTCATCGGCCCCGACGGCGTGATCAAGGACCGGTGGGGTCCGTTGTTCGACCCGGACGAGGTCGCGAAGGAGCTCGCCCAGCTTCCGCGCACCAAGCCCTGAATCGGCCTCCACGCCTGACTACCATCGAGGCGTGCCGATGAGCCCGGACGCGCCGACGGCGGACGAACACCGCGAGCCGCCCCACGAGCACCGGCACGAGCACTTCGGCGCGGTCGACTCGGCGCTCATCGCGACGGCGCAAGGCGTGCGTGCGACGTGGATCTCGCTGACGCTGCTCGCCGCCACCGCCGTCGCGCAGGCGGTCGTCGTCGTCTTGACCGGTTCGGTCGCGCTGCTCGCCGACACGATCCACAACTTCACCGATGCGCTCACCGCGGTCCCGCTCCTCATCGCGTTCCGCCTGGGCCGCCGGCCCGCCAACCACCGCTACACGTACGGCTACCACCGCGCCGAAGACGTGGCGGGGTTGGCCATCGTGGCCATGATCGCCGCGTCCGCGGTCTTCGCGGCCGTCGAAGCGATCGATCGGCTGCGCCATCCGGCGCCGCTCGATCACATCTGGGTGGTGCTGGCCGCCGGCGTGATCGGCTTCCTCGGCAACGAGGCGGTCGCGATCTACCGGATACGCGTGGGGCGAGCCATCGGCTCGGCGGCTCTGGTCGCCGACGGGGTGCACGCTCGCGCGGACGGGTTGACCTCGCTCGGCGTCGTGGCCGGCGCCGTCGGGGTGTTGGCCGGCTTCCCCCGCGCCGACGCGATCGTCGGCCTGCTCATCACGCTGGCGATCGGCTACACGATGGTGTCCGCCGCCCGAACGGTGCTCCACCGGGTGCTCGACGGGATGGACGAGCCCACGATGCGCCTGATCGAGGCGGCGGCGGCGGCCGTGCCCGGCGTGGAGCACGTCTCGGAGGCGCGGGCGAGGTGGGTGGGCCACCAGCTCCGCGCCGAGATCGCGATCGACGTGTCCCCCGACATCTCCGTCGAAGCCGGGCACGACATCGCCGAACACGTGCGCGAGGCGCTGCTGCACGACGTTCCCCGGCTGGGAGACGCGATGGTCCACGTGGACCCACACGAGCACGATTCCCACCTCCCGAGCTGAGCGTTCCGTCGCAACGCGTCGCGCCCCGTACCATTGCCGTTCACATGGACGAGTCGACGCTGCCACCCCCGCCTCCGACGGGCGTGCCCGAGTACTGCTACCGGCATCCGAACGTGGAGACGGGCGTGCACTGCACCAGGTGCGGCCGGGCGATCTGTCCCGAGTGCATGATCCCGGCCCCCGTCGGGCATCAATGCCCCGAGTGCGTCAACGAGGCTCGCCGCGAGTTCCGCAAGGGTCCCGGAAGGCGGATCGCCGCGGCGAACATCCGCCGGAGTGCGTCGGCGACCACCGTCTTGCTGTTGATGATCTGCGCGATGTATGTGGTGGAGGTCATCGCCGGTGGAGCCGGCGCGCTCATGTCGGGTCCGTCTCCAGGAAAGCTGGTCGATCTCGGAGCGTCCGTCGCGCTCTGGCCGCAGAACGGCGACGTGGTGGGGATCGCGGCGGGGCAAGAATGGCGCCTCGTTACGGCGATCTTCCTGCATGCCGGACTCTTGCACATCGCATTCAATGCCTATGCCCTGTGGATCTTCGGTACGCTCGTCGAACAGGAACTCGGCCGCGTCCGCTTGCTGCTGATCTACTTCGTCACCGGCATCGTCGCGAGCGCGGTCTCGTACGGCTTCGGAGCGATCGCGGTTCCTGGAGTCTTCATCCCGAGCGTCGGCGCGTCCGGTGCGATCTTCGGGATCTTCGGCGCGTTCGTCACGTACAACTACCGGAGACGTCACCTCGCCATCGCCGCGGCTCGCTTGCGCAGCGCGGTGACGATCGTCGTGATCAACATGGTGCTGGCGTTGTCCATCCGAGGGATCGATTGGCGAGCACACGTCGGAGGTTTCATCGCCGGGCTCGCGGCAGGCTTCCTTGCCGAAGGTATCGGCACGACATCGACGCGGCGGTCCATCTTGATCGTCGGCTTCGGAGCGCTGCTCGCACTCGCGTGGGGCATGGTCACGTGGCATACGTCCCAGCTGCACGCCCATCTCGGCCCATTCTGATCGTCATCGCTGGCGGCAAGGGCTACTTCTTGGCCGGGTCGGCGATGCCGTAGATCTGCCCCAGGCGGGTCCCGACGTAGAGCCACCCGTGCCACACCGCGGGGGTCGACTCCACGCACCCCCCGAACTGCATCTTCCAGAGCAGCGGCGGCTTCTTCCGTGGAGCTGAGACATCCCACGCGTACAACGCTCCCGTGCAGTCGCCCTGGATCAAGACCCCGTCCACGACCACCGGCGACGCGATCGCCGGCGAGCCGATGTCCAGCTCCCAGACGATCTTCCCGCTCCCCCGGTCGACCTCGAGCACCCGGCCGGACGCGGTGGTGAAGTAGACGTAGTCGCCGTAGAGCGCCGGCGTGGACCAACTCCCACCCGCCCCCTCGAACCCGATCTCCGGCGCCGGGATCGACCACGCGATCGGATCGTTCGGCTTGGACGGATCGAGCTTCATCAGCTGCCCGAGTCGTTGGCTCTGCTCGTTGAACCGTTGGTACTCGGTCGCGACGTAGAGGAACCCGTCGCTGTCGATGACGATCGACGCGTCCGTGTCGTCGCCCGTCCAGAAGCGGAACACCCGGTGATACTTGTCGCCGCCGTCGAGCAGATCGGAGACGTCCCAGCCCTGCACCAGACCGCCGGAGTTGGCGAAGTACACGACGCCGTCGCGGAACGCGACGGAGTTCTCGATCGACACCTCCTCGTCTCCGGCGTCGGACAGGAGTTGCTCGTCGTACCCGGGGATCGTCGCAACGATCTTCGGGTCGACGGTGACCTTCCCGTCGGCGCCGTAGCGTCGGTTCAGCTTGACAACGTAGAGCCAGCTGTTCTCGCCGCCCTCCACCAGATAATCGCCCAGCACGAGCGCCGCTCCGTCCCAGTCGTTGTTCCAGAGCGGCCGCGCGACGGTGCTGTCAGCGTTCATGGACCAAAGCACCGTCGGCAGCGGACGGTCCATCGCGACGATACGGAACTGGTCGTCGCGCGAGCCGGCGTAGTAGAGCGGATACCCTTCGGGGTCGGACGTCGCCGAGCCCTTCGCGAGGTCGCCGGTCTCCAGGTCTGGCCGTATCGGCCGTCCGGTGCGGCCGTTCAGGAAGTGGTAGTTCCCGTCGTAGGCGCCTTCGCGGATCTCGATCGACCCGTCCTCGTGCACGATCACGTTCGGTTGCCCAGTCCACCCGGTCCCGCACCACACGCGCGACCCCGCCGCGTCCGCCGACGTCGAGCAGAGCCCGCCGCTCTCCGGATAGTTCCAGCGGATGACGGGATGCCGCGGGACCGGTCCCTCGCCGTAGTAGTCCCTCGTGGCGTTCCCCCGGAACGTGGTGATCCCGGGGAACGCGGTGTTGATCGGGCCGGGTGTCTGCACGCTCGGGGAGGGAGGGCTCGGCGACACGGACGAGCCGCCAGACGGCGAGCCGCTCGCGGAGGGCCCGACCGATGTGCCGGGCTCCTTCGCGAGGTCACCCGCATCCGAGCCCCAGACCTGCCACGCGAACACAACCCCGGCGACCACGAGCAACCCGAGAAGGAGCACCGGGAACGGCACCTTCGAGCGGACGGCGTGTCGTGGAGACCCTCGAACCATCGGAGGTCATCCTAGGTGGCGACCGGCGTTCGGACGGCTATGCGGGATACGCGGCCGCTCGGTACGAGCCGAGGACACGGAGCATCGACGTGTGATCGGCGATCTCTTCCAACGCCTCGGCCAACCCCGGATCGTCGCCCGCCACCATGACGTCGACGTAGATGACGTACTCGAATGGCTTCCCTCGCATGGGGCGCGACTCCAGCTTGTGGAGGTTGATGCTGCGGGCCGCGAGCGGCTGCAAGGCCCCGAGAAGCGAGCCGGGCTGGTCGAGGACGGCCATCACGATCGACGTCTTGTCGTTCGATCCCAGCCCGGGGTCGCCCGTGCCGATCACCGCGAACTTCGTGAAGTTCTCCTTCTCGGATTGGATACGCTCGGCGAGGACGGCGAGGCCGAACCGCGCTCCGGCCTCGACGCTCGCGATCGCCGCGTCCTCGTCGCTGCCCGACCCGGCGATCATCCGCGCCGCACCGGCGGTGTCGTGCACGGGTACCGGCTCGATCCGGAGCGACGACAGGAACTCCTCGCATTGGGCGAGCGCCTGCCAGTGGGAGTGGGCTCGACGGATCGCCTCCAGTCGGACGCCGGGCCTGCCGAGCAGCGCGTGATCGACGCGAACGACCGTCTCCCCCACCATCTGGAGCAGGTTCGTGTGCAGGAGGAGCTCGTACGTCTCGTTCACCGAGCCGGCCTGCGAGTTCTCGAGCGGCACCACGCCGAACGCCGCTTCGCCGCTCGTCACCCGCGAGAACACCAGCCTGACGGTGTCGCAGGGCAACGGTTCCGCATCGGGGAAGAGCGACCCGACCGCTCGCTCGCTGTACGCGCCGGGCTCGCCCTGGTAGGCCACCTTCATGGAGGCAGAGGGTAACAGCGCCCGATGGGCCGCCCGCTCACCGATCAGGACTAGAGGCCTGTTACCGTGAACCGCATCCGTCGGGCCGAGCGCACCGCGAGATGACCTGCCATGCAGACCTCTGAAGAGCCCATCCCCGATCGCACGCCGAACGCACCGCCCCGTCGAGGCGGGCGCCGGTTGCTATGGGTGGTGGTCGCGACGCTGGTGGTGGCGCTCCTGGTCGAACTCGGCATGGCGGGTATCTCCGCGATCGGCGTTCGTCGGAACCTGCTCGAGGGCCGCGACGCGCTCGAGCGTGGCAGGTCCGAGCTGATCGACGGCGACGCGGCGGCCGCTCAGGTCGAGTTCGACCGGTCGAACGAGGCCTTCCGCAGAGGGGTCGACGGGACGAAGTCCCTCTGGCTGTCGCTCGCGGGCTCCATCCCGTTCGTCGGGAACACGCCGGACGCCGTTCGCGCCATCGCGGAAGCGGGCTTCCAGACATCCGAGGCGGCCTTCCGTCTCGCCACCGCGGTCGCCGACCTTCCGGGTGGACTCGGCGCCCTGGCCCCCACCGCCGCGGGCATCTCGATCGACCGCCTGGCCGGTCTGACCGAGGCCGCCGCCCGTGCCGACGAGCTGACCGGTCAGGCGCTCCGGACGCTCGAGGCAGCCCCGACCGGCTTCGTCCTGGGACCCGTCGATTCCGTGCGGGCCAACGCGCAAGCCCAGCTCGCGACGCTGCACCGGCAGATCCGTGCCGGTTCGCTGATCCTCGACGGCTTGCCGTCGTTCCTCGGTGCCGACGGGCCGCGCCACTATCTCTTCGGCGCCTCGAATCCGGCCGAGCTCCGGGGGACCGGCGGGCTGATCGGCGCCTTCGCGATCCTCACCATGGATCGAGGCAGGTTGAGCTTCTCCGAGTTCCGACCGATCCAGTCGCTCCCCCGCCCCGACGTGAGCGACGTCCCGTCTCCTTCCCAGGAGTACTCCGACAACTTCGACTTCTACCGCACGGGTCTCGGGCTCTGGGTCAACACCAACATGACGCCGGACTTCCCACTGGCCGCGGATGCGCTCTGGCTCACGTACGAGGCGGCCACAGGCGAGGACGTCGACGGCGTCATGCTCGCCGATCCGTTCGCGCTGAAGGCGCTGATGCACGTGACGGACCCCGTCGAGGTGGGCGCGACCGGCGTCGAGCTCACCGACAGGAACATCGTCCGGTTCGTGTCGAACGAGGCGTACGCTCTGTTCGAGACGAACGAGCAGCGGAAGCTGGTGCTGGGGCGGGTCGCGCAGGCCGTGCTGAGCGGGTTCCTGGCGCAGGGCGGTGACCCGCAGGCCAAGGTCCGCGCCCTCCTGAAGGCGTTCGACGATGGGCACGTGCTGGCTTGGACCACGGATCCCGAGATGCAACGAGGTCTCGCGATGACCACCGTCGGTGGCGCGTTCCACCCCGCGGGGACCGACGCGATCTCGGTCGTGACGAACAGCGCGTCCGGGACCAAGCTCGACTTCTACCAGCGGCGAACCGTCTCCTACGACGTGCAGCTCGGCGGCGGCGGCACGGCGAGGTCGTCGCTCACGGTCGACCTCTTCAACGACTCGCCGACATCGGGGTTCCCTCACTACGTGATCGGTCCGTACAAGCGATTCTCCACGCAGGCGGGCGAGAACGTCGCGGTGATCGACATGTATTGCGACGTCGGATGCGCGCTGGAGAACGCCACCCGTGACGGCGAGCCGGTCGATCTCACGCACTACCGGTTGGGCGGCTACCGGTACTTCGAGGACTACGTTCGGACGCCGTCGGGAGAGACCTCGAGCGTCACGGCATACCTCGTGCTCACGCAGGCGTGGGACGGCGACGACCGGGGCGGCACGTACCGATTGAGCTTCGTCGGCCAGACCACGATCGAGCCCACCCAGCTCCGTGTGAGCATCGCGGCGCCGGAGGGCATGCGGTTCACGTCGTTCGCCGGGCCTCTCTCACGCGACGGCGATCGCGTGGTCTACGAGGGCACGCCCTCGGGCGATCTCGAGCTGCGGGCGTCGTTCGCGCCGTCGCTGCCGGTCCGGATGTGGAGGAGCCTGATCCGGCTCGTCTCGTGAGACGACCCGGATGACCCCGGACATGGAAGAACAGGCCCGGGGAGGGCCTGTTCTGAGGTGGAGCTCGAACGCGTCCTAGCGGGATGCCAGGCTGCGACGCCGGCCGAAGTAGACCGCCATCGCGCCGACAACGAGGAACGCGATCAGGTACAGGAAGGTCGTCTGGACGTTCGCGCCGGTGAAGGCCGTGCCGCCCGAGCCACTGACTCCGGGGCCACCCGGGTTGTGCGGCAGGGAAGAACCATCGGCGGCGAGCGCGGGGACGGCCAAGCACATCACGAAAGCCATCGCGGTGGCCAGCAGGAACCCGGTGCGCCTCATGTCACGCCTTTCTCTCGATCCACATGGCCCGAATGGACCATCCGGACAAGCGCGAGTGTAAGCCATGAGCGGGGGACCCGCAATGGACAGAGGACTTACGTCTTTGGGCGGTCCCGTGAGCGGAGACGCAGAAGAGACCTAGCGAGCCGGAACCGGGGTCGCCTTCTCCGAGACCCCCTGGGACCAGAGCGCCACGGCGAGCCAACCTTCGGCCTTCTCGATCTCGCCGGCGGCCACCGCACGGGCGAAGGCCTCCAAGATCTTGTCCTGCGTTCGCGCGTTGCTCCTCATGCACGAGGTATCGGCCCGGATCCGGGTGAACCTTGAGCCTCGATCCGGCGAGCTACGCGAACAGGGTGTTCATGATGCGGATCGCGCCCGGCCCGATGATGATCACGAACAGGGCCGGCAGGATGCACAGGATCAGCGGGAAGACGATCTTGACCGGTGTCTGCTGCGCCTTCGCCTCGGCCGTCTGGCGCCGCTTGATGCGGAGCTGACTCGCCTGCGTGCGCAGGACGCTCGCGATGCTCACACCGAACACGTCGGCCTGGATCATGGCGAGCGCGAAGCTGTTCAGCTCCTCGACGTCCGTCCGATCGGCCAGGTGGCGGAACGCATCCGACCGGGGAACGCCCAGCTGGATCTCCTGGAGCATCCGCGCGAACTCCTGCGAGAGCACCCCTGGCACGTTCTGCACGACCTGGGCGATCGCGGCGTTGAGCGAGAGCCCGGCCTCGACGCTGATCGTCAGCAGGTCGAGCGTGTCCGAGAGGGTCCCGAGCACCTCATGTTGGCGCTCCTCGACCCTGCGAGACAGGAGTGAGTCGGGGAGGAGGAACCCCGCGATCGTGAGGAGACCGACGCAGGCGACGAACGAAAGCCCCTGCAGGTGCATCAAGCGCGCGAACACCAGGGCGCCCACGAACGACCCTCCTGCGATGATCACCTTGAACGAGATGATCCGTTCGGCGTCCCATCCTGCCGGGCTCCCGGCGAGCATGAGCTTCTTGGCCACGCGGTCCCGGGCGTCGAGCGGTGTGATGCGCCTGGCCACCCGGCCGGCGCCGCCGACGAACGGCACCAGGACGCGCTGACCGAAACTCTGCGAGAGCTCTCGCTCACGGAGGTTGGCGGACGCGACGCTGTGCGAACCGCTCACCTGGTTCTCCAGCAACCTCACGGCCCGCTTGCGCTCCGAGCTGGACGCGTCCAACGCGAACCCGACGAGCAGCACCGTGAAGAAGACGCATCCGATCGCGAGGACGAGCCAGATCTCAGACATCGATGTCCACGATCTTCCTCATCCACAGGATCCCGGCGACGAGCAGCAAGGCGGCGACGCCCAGCATCATGAACCCGATCTTCGTCGTGAACAGCAACATGATGTATTCCCGGTTGACCGCGAACATGTAGAGCGCGATCCCGAACGGCATGGAGGCGAGGACCCACGCGGAGAGCCGGCCCTCGGACGTCAGCACGCGGACCTGCCGCCGCATCGTGGCGCGCTCGCGCAGCGTATCGGCGACGTTGTCCAAGATCTCAGCCAGGTTCCCGCCGACCTCGCGCTGGATGTTCACGGCGAGGACCGCCCACTTGAAGTCCGCGCTGCCCACCCGCTCGGCGAGCGCCCCAAGCGAATCCTCGGCGCTCCGTCCCAGACGGATCTCGGCGACGACCCGCTGGAACTCGGTGGCGGCGGGTTGCGCGATCTCCTTGGCCGTCGTGTCGAGCGCCTGGAGGAAGCTGTGTCCGGCGCGGAGCGAGCTCGCCATGATGGTGAGCACGTCGGGGAGCTGTTCGCGGAGCTTCTCCGCCCGGCGCCCCAGTGCGAACCGCAGCGCGACCGTCGGCCCGAGACCGGAAACCGCCCCGACGGCGAGTGCGAGCCACGGGCTCTTGAGGATCACGTAGCCGAGGATCAGACCGCCGAAGGCGGCGCCCACCGTGACGATGACGAACTCGCCCGATCGCAGACTGACCGCCGCGGCCTCGAGCTCGGCGTCGAGCCGTCCGCTGAACCCTCGAGCGTCGGCGAAGCGCCGCCCGAAGTTGGTGACGCGGGCGGGGATCCACCCACCGGCTGTGCGGTCCATGGCCGGGATGTGCGTCGACTTGCGCCCGCGGTTGCCCACGGCGGCCATACGCTCGCCGATGATCCGCTGCCTCCTGCGGCGACTCGCCGTGCCGAACAGCATGACACCCAGCAGGAAGGCGGCTGCCGTCGCGAGGCCGATGGCGAGCGCGAGCGCGGCCGGACTTCCCCAGAAGGAGGCGGCAGCCTGCATCAGCTCACGCCCCGTGTCTCGAGTGCGAAGACCTCGGGATCGACGTACACGCCGCGCTCTTCGAGCTTGTCGACGAACTTCGGCCGCAGGCCCGTGGACTTCAGGCGCCCGCGGAACTTGCCCTCGTCGTCCATACCCGCCGCGAAGTCGAACAGGAAGAGATCCTGGAGGGTGATCGTCTCGCCCTCCATGCCCTCGATCTCGGTGACGTGCGTGAACCGGCGCGAGCCGTCCTTCAGACGCTGCTGGTGGACGATCAGCTGGATGGCCGAGGAGATCTGCTCCCGGATCGACTTCGGTGACAGCTCCATGCCGGCCATCATCGTGATGGTCTCCAGCCGCGACAGCGAGTCGCGCGGCGAGTTGGAGTGGATCGTGGAGATCGAACCGTCGTGACCGGTGTTCATGGCCTGCAACATGTCCAGGGCCGCGGCGTCACGGACCTCACCGACGACGATCCGGTCGGGCCGCATACGCAGGGCGTTGCGGACGAGGTCGCGGATCGCGACCTGCCCCCGGCCCTCGATGTTCGGCGGCCGGGACTCCAAGCGGATCACGTGCGGCTGTTGCAGACGCAGCTCGGCCGCGTCCTCGATCGTGATGATGCGCTCGTCGTCAGGGATGAACGACGAGAGCACGTTCAGGGTCGAGGTCTTCCCGGCACCGGTTCCTCCGGAGACCAGGATGTTGATCCGTCCGCGGACGCAGCACTCCAGGAACTGCGACACCTGCGATGTCATGGTGCCGAACTCGATCAAGTCGTCGGCGCCGAACGGATCTGCGGAGAACTTCCTGATCGTGAGCGCCGGGCCATCGATCGACAGCGGCGGGATGATCGCGTTGACACGCGAACCGTCGGGCAGACGGGCGTCCACGTACGGCGACGCCTCGTCGACGCGGCGGCCGACCTTACCGACGATCTTGTCGATCGTGCGACGCAGCTGCTGCTCGTCGTGGAACTTCGTGCCGGTCCAGTAGAGCTTGCCGGCACGCTCGACGTAGATCGTGTCCCAGCCGTTCACCATGATCTCGGAGACGTCCGGGTCGCGCACGAACGGCTCGAGCGGTCCGAGCCCCAGGACGCTGTCGCCGATCTGCCGGACGATCAGGAGCTTCTCCTGCGAGGAGAGCGGTCCTTCCTCTTCGTCGAGCAGCTCACGCAGGCGCTGGTGGACCAGACCTTCGAGCTCGTTGTCGGAAAGCGTGGAATCGTACAAACGTGGACCGAGGACCTCGACCAGGCGTTCCTGCACCCGGAGGCGGACGTCCGCGATGCGGTCCCGCTGTGAGGCCTTCGCGAGCCTATCTGCCAGTGACATGGGAGCCAGACCTCCTTAGCTTGCGGTCCTCGAGAACCGCTTGTGCTTCGTCTTGACGGGTTTCGAACCGTTGCCGTTCGCGCTGCTCCCGGTCCCCGCCCCGAACTGCGTGACGAACCGGGTGGCGAGTTGCCGGACGGCGGTCGAGACGTCAGAACCGGGCTCGTCGAGCACGACGGGCCGTCCTTTGTTCAACGCCGTCGGAACCAGCCGGCTCGACGGGATCATCGCGTCGACCGTGATCTTCATGACGCGCTCCACGTCGGAGGCGTCCAGTCCGACCTTGCTGTCGGCGCGGTTCAGCACCACGCGGAACCGCTCGCGCGGCAGCCCGATCGTGAGCAGCGTGTCGAGCGCCTTCGAGAGGTGCTTCACGCCGACCACGTCGAGCGGCGTTACCAAGCAGATCGCGTCGGACAGGTCGAAACAGACGAGGGCCGAGTCCGAATAGTCCACGGACGCATCCACCACGACGTAGGAGAAGTCGGCGCGCAGGGTCCGCAGGAACTTGCCGACGGCCTCCCCGGCGGGCGGCTCGGCCGCGGGATCCGGCGGCGAGCCGTACCCCCACAGGTGCTCGCCGAACGGGACACCGATGTCTCGGATGCGCTCGTGGTCGGCGCCTTCGCCGAGGCCCATCATGTCGTCCACCCGTGCGCTCGGCTCGCGGCCGAAGTACGTGAAGACGTCACCCATGTCCGTGTCCAGGTCGACGACGGCCGTGTCCTGGCCGGTGATGTCGGAGATCGCGGCGGCGAGGTTCGTGGTCAGGAACGTCTTGCCGCTGCCGCCCTTCGATGAGAAGACCGAGATGATCCTGCCCCGCTCCTGCGACGAGCTCTCCGTGGCGGTGCCGCCCATGGAGCGCAGGTTGGTGGCCCATGCCACCGCCCGTTCGACGGCGTCGCGGAGCTCCTCGGTCCCCTGGGTCATGTCCACCACGTCACGGATGCCGGCCCGCATCGCTGCGGGCAGCAACCCGTTCCACGTGTGGTCGCGCACCAGGACGATCGCCGTACCCGGCGACTGGCGCCCCACGAACTCCGCGAGGCCCAGCGCGTCGGGCTCCTTGACCTCCGGCGAGAGCACCAGCACGTCGATCGGCGTGAAGGCGTTGATCAACAACTCCTCTGCCACCGTGGCGGACTGCGCCCAGCCGATCTCTTCCATCTCGACCTCCAGCGCTCGTGCGATCTGCTGGCGGAAGGACTGCGGCGTCCCGACGGCGACGACGCTGGCTTCTGTCATCAGATGGCCAACTTCCCGAGGAGCAGCTTCACCGGCAGCGTCGCGGCGGGGATCACGTGTCCGTCCTCGCCGGGAGGCAGGAGACCGATGTAGAGGGTCGCGGTCTGGTTCGCAAGCGTCAGAGCCTGCGCGTCAGTCGGCAGGAGATCCAACGTCAAGGTGACCGAGTCACCGGTCTGGTTGCCCGCCTCATCGATCCCGGGATTGACGACCTGGAGCACGCGCACGGTTGGGATCAGCGCGACCGTGAAGTCCGGAAGCTCTTGCCGGTCGGTTGTGGTCGCGGTTCCGTTCACGAGCTCCGGGATCGTGACCCCCTTGAGGATCGAAGCCCCGGTGTAGGTGGCGAACACGGTGATGTTGTCACCGGGCTGGATGTTGCCGTTCACGCCTTGCGGCGCGCTCAGCTTGATCGTGAGAGCCAGGTGACCCTTGGAGATACCGAGCATGCCGCCTTCGACCTGCTCGCCGCTGGAGAGGTTCGATGCGGTCAGCTGCTCGTTCGCAACGATCGGCGCGGTCGTCGACTGCCCGCGCAGCTCCGCGAGGCTCGTGACCGCACCGTCAACGACGGCGTCCGCGGGCACGCTGAGCTCCTTGAAACCACCGGACTCGATCAAGGTGTCCAGGCTCGTGTTCGCGGGGATGTCTTGCGTCGCCACCATGACCGTGGTCAGGCTCCCGCCCGACTCCGCGGCCTTCTTGACGCCGTTCGTGTACAGGACCACCGCTCCCGCGGCCGCTACTGCGAGCAGCACGGCGAGGGCGACCACCAGACCTCGTGACCTCATCTGACCTCTCCTTTCGATGCTGCTCCACGTCGATCACTAGCCGGGTTATCGGGAGTTGATGTTGCGTTCTGGACCCCCACCCCGTATCTGACCGGTACTCATCCGAACGGCGCGTCCGGATCGGACGCGCCACTCGGCGGGTTCGCCGGCCCCTCACTCCCCTCGCACCCGGGAGTGAGCGGCCGTGAAGCCGCTCGATCTAGGATTTCGAACTACGTGCCGATCGCAGTACCAACGCTGTTGAACTTCTCGTTGGCGTTTTGGCCGAGCGTGGTCACGGCGACGATGATGACCGCCGCGATGAGCGCAACCATCAGCGCGTACTCGACCGCAGTGGCGCCACCCTCTTCGCGTGCGCGAAGCTTGAGGTCGCCCCACCAGGTCTGAACGCCGGTGTAGAGAGCTAGGAACATGTACACACACCTCCTTGCCGAAGGTTTCGGGCGAGAACCCGGGCGACTTGAGCCGCCACGACAAAGGTAGGCCGATGCCAACACGCTGGGAATTCCGTGATTCACTGAGGATGCGTCGGTAGTTCTACGTACGCATCGCCCCCCACCAGCGCGTGCACGTCCGCCGACTAAGGTCGTCCGTTGCGGCGGCCGACCAGTATCGAGTGGACGCGAGAGTGCACCCGGTAGCGATCCGAACACGCTTCGGCGGTCTTACGCTCAACCACGTCTGGGCATCCGTCGTCCTGCTGCTCTCTGTCGGTGTGACGTTCCTCTTCCGCATGAGCTCGATCGATCTCGCCTACCATCTGAGGGTCGGCGGGGCGATCCTCGCGACCCACGGCGCGCCGTCCGTCGACACGTACACGTTCTCGGTGGCCGGCCGCGCCTGGTTGGACCAGCAGTGGGGAGCACAGCTCCTCTTGACCCTCGTGTCTCGAGCGGCAGGGTGGGAAGGGGTTGCGGTATTCCACGCCGCCCTGGTGGGTGCCACGTTCCTGTTCCTCTGGCTCGCGTGCCGCGCACGCGGGGCGTCCGCGTGGCTGAGCGCCGCGCTCACGCTGAGCGGCTTCGTCGTGTGCTTCTTCAACGCCGGCATGCGGCCGCAGACGATGGCGTACCCGCTGTTCACGGCCACGCTCTGGATCCTGGTCGACCGCCGAGCTCATCCTCGACGGCTCTGGGTCCTGCCGGTCGTGATGATCGTGTGGGCCAACGTGCACGGAAGCTTCCCGCTCGGTCTGGTCCTCATCGCGTTCGCGTGGCTCGAGGATCGGCGCGATCGCGTGGCGACCAAGAAGACGACGATGATCGTCGCGGTGATCGGACTCGTGGCCACCGCGATCGGCCCCTACGGCATCGGCGTGTGGCGTTACGCCGTAGACGTATCGACGAACGACAGGATCCTCCAGATCCCGGAGTGGGCGCCGACGACCATCCGATCGATCGACGGCGCGCTCTTCTTCCTCTCGGCGCTCGCGGTCGTGACGTTCCTCGCACGTCGCGGCACGAAGACCGACGCACTCGCCCTCGTCTGGCTCGGATCGTTCCTCCTCCTCGGCCTCAGTGCGGCGCGAGGTCAGGTGTGGTGGGGGTTCGTCTTCCCCGTGACGATGGCGGGGCTCATCGTCGAGGCTTCGTCGCCCGACGAGGCGCGCACCGAAGAAGCTGGAAGTCCGGTCCTGAACCTCGTGGTCGTGTTCGCCCTCGTTGCGTTCGTGGCCCTCGAATCGCCACTGGTCCAACATCGCGTCGGTCCATCCGATGGATCGCCCGCGCTGGTGGCCTATGCCCCGCAGCATCTCGTCGAAGCCACGCAACGCGAAGCCCGCGCAGATGCGCGGCTCTTCGTCGCGATGCCGTACGCGTCGTGGTTCGAGTACGCCTCGCCCGAGAACCCGCTCTTCGTCGATCCGCGCATCGAGTTGTTCCCCGAGGCGGTCTGGGCCGACTACTACGCGGTGATCGACGCGCGCGAAGGGTGGCGAGAGATCCTGGATCGTTGGCGCGTCGACGCGATCGTCCTGATGCCGGGTGACGCGACGGTCGCCGCGCTCGAGGACGACGCGGGTTGGCGTCTCGCCTAC
>JBBQVZ010000089.1:0-14836 GCA_038211015.1 Actinomycetota bacterium
TCGAGGTGGCCTCGCGGATCCCGGCGGCTCCGCACGTCGTCCTGGGCCATGAGCTCCTCGACAACCTGCCGTTCCGGCTCGTCCGCGGGGACGCGGAGATCCTGGTGGACGTGGCCGGGGACAGGTTCGTCGAGGTCCGAGCCCCGCTCCGGGATGTCTGGCCCGGCGGCGCACACCATCACGGGGACGAAGAGCGGATCGTACCCGTCGGCGCGATCGCCCTGATCGAGGAGCTGGCGGACGTCATGGGTCGCGGCTACGCGCTGTTCGTGGACTACGGCGGCGAACACGGCGGCGGACCGGTCCATGGCTACCGCGATCATCGGGTGGTGGCCGACCTGCTCGCCCGGCCCGGCAGCACCGACATCACCGCGGGCGTCGACTTCGGGGCGCTGGCGGCGGCGGCGGTGGAGCACGGTCTGCAAGCCTTCCCCACCCGCACGCAGTTGGAGGCGCTCGCGGCCCTCGGGTTCGAGGACTGGATGCGAGGAGAGCTCGCGACACAGGGCGCGCTGCTGAACGAAGGGAAGGGCATGGACGCCGTGCAACGGTGGGCCGGCCGCAGCCGCGCCTCGATCCTGGTGAGCCCCGAGCAACTCGGCCGGCTCCGGTGGTTGGTCCTGGCGAGCCCGGGGCTCCCGCGCCCCTCGTTCATGGCCGGCAGCTGACGGCGGGCGCGCGCTCTGACCGTCCGGCGCGGTCCTACTTGTCGACGTCGCCGACCACGAAGAAGATCGATCCGAGGATGGAGATGAGGTCGGGCACCAGCGTGCCGGGCAGCATGGCCGGGATCACGCTCACGTTGGAGAACGACGCAGTGCGCATCTTCAACCGGTACGGGTTCTTCTTCCCGTCGCCGATCACGTAGTAGCCCATCAGCCCGAGCGGGTTCTCCGTGCGCACGTACACCTCACCGTCGAGCGAGAGCTTCTTCGGCAGCTTCCCGGCGCGGAACTCGCCGGGCGGGAGCTTGTCGAGGCACTGCTCGATGATGTTGCACGACTGCTTCATCCGTTCCACCAGCACCCACAACCGGTCGTAGGAGTCGCCGCGGGATCCCACCGGCACCTCGAACTCGACCTCGGCGTACTTCTCGTACGGCTCGTCCTTGCGCGGATCCATCGGCACACCGCTCGCATGCAGCACGGGACCCGAGCACCCGTATGCGACCGCGACGTCCGCCGGCAACACGCCGACGTTCCGCGTGCGAGCGAAGACGATCTCATTCCCCATGATGAGGGTCTCGTACTCCTTGATGCGCTTGCGCGTCTCAGCGAGCACCTCGCCGGAGCGCTTGAGGAACCCCCGCGGCAGGTCGTCCTTCAGGCCGCCGACCCGGCAGTACGAGTGGTGCATGCGGGCGCCGGTGACCGACTCCAGCATGTCCTGGATCATCTCCCGCTCGCGGAAAGCGTAGAAGATCGGCGTCATCGCTCCGAGCTCCAACGGGAACGAGCCGCTGAACATCAGGTGGTTCAGGATCCGGTTCCATTCCGCGAACATCGTGCGGATCCACTGCGCGCGCTCTGGCACCTCGATGCCGGCCAGGCGCTCGACCGCGATCGTCCACCCGAGCTCGTTGTTGAACGCGCTGATCCAGTCGTGACGGTTCATCAGCACGAGGACCTGGCGCGCGTCGCGATACTCGGCGAGCTTCTCCGCGGCGCGGTGCATGTAGCCGATGACCGGTTCGGCACGCGTGATGACCTCGCCGTCCAGCTCGAGCACCACCCGGAGTACGCCGTGCGTCGACGGGTGCTGCGGCCCGATGTTGAGGATCATCTCCTCGGTCTTGATGGTGCCCGAGGGGACGACATCGATGTCGAGTCCGCCCCCGCGAACGAGCGACGCGACCTGCGAGCTCTGGAACGCCGGGCGCTCGGTGTCGACCATCGCCGGATATCCTACGCGAACCTCCACGCCGCCCGGACGGGCTCTAGACTCGGGGCCATGTCCGTCGACGTGCGACGCAGGCTCCCCTCGGTCGACGCGCTGCTCCGGTCTGATCCCGGCCGTCGCGCGATCGCCAACTTCGGGCGCCCCATCGTCAAGCGCATGCTGGTCCAGGCCCTCGCGGAGACGCGCGCCTCGGCGGAGCGCGGGATCGAGCCGCCGTCGGACGACGAGCTGCTCGCCCACGCGATCGGGCTGGCGTCGAGGATCGCGACCGGGCTCACCCCGGTGATCAACGCGACCGGCGTCGTGCTGCACACGAACCTGGGGAGGGCGCCGCTGCCGGAGGCAGCGGCGCGCGCCGCCGCCCGAGCCGCGCGGACCTACTCGGACCTGGAGATCGATCGCGAGACGGGCAAGCGCGGCAAGCGTTCGACGCGCGCCGAAGCGCTGCTCATCGCGCTGACGGGAGCGGAGGACGCGCTCGTCGTGAACAACTGCGCCGCCGCGCTCCTGCTCTCCCTTGCGGCGCTGGCGCGCCGCAAGGAGGTCCTGGTCTCCCGCGGCGAGCTGATCGAGATCGGTGGCGAGTTCCGGATCCCGGACATCATGTCCGCGTCAGGCGCGAAGCTCGTCGAGGTCGGCACGACCAACCGCACGCGGACGAGCGACTATCGCTCCGCGATCACGGACCGGACCGGCGCGATCCTCAAGGTTCATCCCAGCAACTACCGGGTCGTCGGCTTCACCGCGACGCCGCCCGCCAAAGACCTGGCCGCGGTCGCCGCCAAGCGCGGTGTGCCGTTCATCTTCGACGTCGGCTCCGGTCTCTTGCGCCACGAGCAGTGGATGCCGCCCGACGAGCCGTCGGTGACCGAGGCGCTCGGCGATGGCGCCGATCTCGTGACGTGCTCGGGCGACAAGCTGCTCGGCGGGCCACAGGCCGGGATCATCGTGGGCCGGGCCGGCGTCGTGGCGAAGCTGCGCAGCCACCCGATCGCGCGCGCCGTCCGGGTGGACAAGATGCAGATCGCGGCGCTGGAGACGGTCCTCGCGATGCACGCATCCGGCCGCGAGGGCGAGCTCCCGGTGCATCGGATGCTCCAGGGATCGCTCGACGACCTGTCGAAGCGCGCTCACCTGCTCGCGCGATCGCTCGACGGCGACCTCGAGGGCGCCCACGTTCGCAAGTGTCAGTCCGTCGTGGGGGGCGGCTCCATGCCCGGAACCTCGATGCCCTCGTGGGGTGTGGCCGTGAAGACGGCGGATCCCGCGACGTTCGCGGCCCGGCTGCGCGCCGGCAACCCCTCGGTGTTCTGTCGGATCGAGCCCGACGCGGCCGTCTTCGACGTTCGGACCGTGCTCCCCGACCAGCTCCCCGACCTCACCCGCGCGATCCAATACGCCCTCGAGGGCGACGACTTCGACGAGGATTGACACCGCCTTGCCGGACGAGCTCCGCGTGGTAGCGACGGCAGGTCACGTCGACCACGGCAAGTCGTCGCTGATCGTCCGCCTGACCGGGATCGATCCCGACCGGTGGGCGGAGGAGAAGCGTCGCGGACTCACGATCGACCTCGGGTACGCGTGGTGCACGCTCCCGTCCGGCCGGGAGATCGGCTTCGTGGACGTTCCCGGCCACGAACGCTTCATCGGCAACATGCTCGCCGGCGTCGGACCGGTCCGGCTGGTGCTGTTCGTGGTCGCCGCCGACGAAGGGTGGAAGCCGCAGTCCGAGGAACACCTGCAGATCCTGGACGTCCTCGGTGTTCGCGGCGGCGTGATCGCCCTCACGAAGCGCGACCTGGTCGACGACGAGATGCTCGAACTCGCGACCGAGGAGATCCGCGAGCGCGTGGCCGGCACCGGGCTGGCAGACGCGCCGATCGTTCCCGTCTCGTCGGAGACCGGGGACGGCATCGACGCACTGACGACCGCGCTGGACGCCATGCTCGACGGCGCGGGACCTGCGGAGGACGCCCGCGCCCGCCTGCACATCGATCGGGTGTTCACCATCAAGGGGGCGGGCACCGTGGTGACGGGAACCCTTGCCGGCGAGTGCATCCGCGTCGGCGACGAGGTCGAGCTGTATCCGGCCGGCATCCGGGCGCGGATCCGTTCGCTCCAGACCCACAAGCAGGCTGAGGACCATGCGTGCCCCGTCTCCCGCGTCGCGGCGAACCTGGTCGGCGTCGAGCGCGAGCGGCTGGAGAGGGGCGACGTGCTGGCGACCCCGGGGACGTGGCGGCCCACCCGCGTCTTCGAGGCGCGCCTGCGACCGGTGCGTGGTGCCACCCGGGCCGTCACCCCGCGCGGCGCCTTCACGCTCCACGTCGGCGCGACGGAGGTGGACGCGCGTCTGCGCCTCTACGGCACCACGAAGCTCGAGGCCGGCGACGAAGCGTTCGCGCGGATCACGGCGTCGGCGCCGCTCGTGTTGGACGTGGGCGACCGGTTCGTGCTGCGCGAGACCGGCCGCCGGGAGACGGTCGCTGGTGGCGACGTGCTCGACGTCGGCCCGCCGACGAAGGCAGGCCCAGACCCCGGTGCCCGATTGGCCGCTCGCGCGTCGGCGTCGCGCGACGATCTCCCCACGCTGCTGGTCGCAGAGCGCGGCGCGATCCGTGTCGTCGACGTGTTCGGCCTCACCGGCTCACGCGCGGCCGGTGGCACTGCGGTGGGCGAGTGGCTCGTGGCCGACGGCCTCCGCGCGTCGGTGGAGGCATCCGTGATCGAGGCGCTCGCCGCGTATCACGCCGAACATCCGCTGGACATCGGCGCCGACCTGACGCTCGCGCGCCGCACGGTCATCGCGGTCCTTCGAGCGGCGCGAGCACCCGCCGAAACGGCGCTCGCCGACGCACTGCTCGGCGATCTGACCGATAGCGGCATCACGGCGCAGGAGGCGACGACGATCCGTCTGGCGTCGTACCGGGTCGCGCTCAACGAGCGTTCCGCCGACGTCGACGAGCTGCTCGCCGCGATCTCCGGCGAGAGCGAGGCGACCCCGCCCACCGTCAAGGAGTTGATCGCGACCGGTGTCGCTCGCGACGTGATCGACGCCGCGGCACGGGAAGGTCTCGTCGTTCGTCTCACGCCTGACCTGGTCGTGACGCCCGCGTTCGTGGCGCGTGCGGAGGCGACGATCCGCGAGGCCGCAGATATCGGCATCACCGTCAGCGCGTTGCGGGAATCGCTGAGCACCAGCCGCAAGTACGCCGTGCCGCTCATGGAGTGGTTCGACCAGCGCGGGGTGACGCGGCGTGAAGGCGATGTTCGATTCCCGCGCGATCAGGCGCGCGACGGGACCTAGCTCGGCGCGACCTCCGCCGTGACCGCAACCTCGATGCACCCGCCGAGCGGAAGCGACGCCATCCCGATCGCGGCGCGAGCGTGCTTCCCCTCCTTACCCAGCACAGCGACCAGGAGATCGCTCGCTCCGTTCGCCACCTTGGGATGGTCGGCGAAGGCCGGGGTCGAGGCGATGTACACGGTCACCTGGACGATCCGACGGAGCCGGTCGAACGACCCGAGCTCCGCCCGGAGCGCCGAGAGCGCCTGGAGCGCCGCCCGGCGGCCACCCTCGTACCCCTGCTCCACCGAGACCTCGCCACCGAGCAGCCCCGGATACAGCACCTGTCCATCGACGATCGGCACCTGCCCGGCGACGAAGGCCAGCGTGCCGGACACGACCACGGGCACGTACGCGGCGACCGGGATCGGAGGAGCGGGAAGCTCGAGGCCCTGATCGGAGATGCGTTGGAGCACGTCGGCGTCGTTCACGCCGCGCATCCTCCCACGAACGCAACGCTCGCGGCGAGCCGCGGCTCGAGCGATGTCATCGCCATGGTGTTTCCGTGGCCTCTCCTTGGAGCCTCGCACCCGGAGCGTGATGCCCACTAGCTTCCACCCATGACCACGCTGCGCGACTCGCCCGTCGATGCGCCCGGGAGCGTCTCGTCCAGACATCCACGGTCGGGAAGCGGGTTCGCTCGTCGACGAGCGTCATGGAACGGCTTGGTGGCTCCCTCGATCGCCATGGCGGGCGGCTTGCTGGCAGGGTTCCTCGTCCTGTTCGCGCATGAGTCTGGAAGCGAGATGCGGGTGGCGGGCGAGCTCGGCGGTCCCTGGCTCGTGGCCGCGTTCGCTGCGGGGGCAATCTCGAAGAACCGGTTGCTCGCCGCGGTGACCGGGTTCGCCGCGCTCCTCGCGATGTTGCTCGGCTACTACGGGCTCGCCCACCTGGACCCCGGATCCGAGGTTGCCCACACGTTCCGTTTCTGGCTCGCGATCGCGGTGGTGGCGGGACCCGTCATGGGCTTGGCCGGATGGTCCTGGCTCGGACCTCGTCCCTTCGGACGGATGCTGTCGATCTCGGCCCTCGCCGGCTGCCTCATCGCCGAAGGGGTGTTCTTCTGGTCCTACGGTCACCGCACGGTGCCGGTCGCGGAGGTCGCGATCGGCGTCGCGATGGCGCTCCTGCTTCCGGCGAGGGCGCGCGAACGGCTGCTGGCTGTGGCCGGCACCGCTGCCGTCACGGTCGTCGCGAGCGTGATCTTCGAGGCCTTGAAGAACGCGTACAGCCTGTTCTCGCCGGGCTTCTAGCGCGACGGGAGGCTCAGACGGCTTGCGCTGCACGCTGGCGGAGCAGGGCCCGGCGCTCCATCTCGTTCAGTCCGCCCCAGATGCCGTGGCCCTCCCGAACCTCCAGGGAGTACTCACGGCAATCCTCGAGCACCGGGCAGGTCCGGCAGATCGCCTTCGCCACCGCCTCGCGTGCGTCCTTCTCGCGGCGCTTCTCGAAATAGCCGGGCGCGAAGAAGAAGGAGGAGTCCTCACCGCGACATGCTGCGCGGAGCTGCCAGCCACTCGTCCAGCTGTCGATCACGATGTCCCGGCCGGAAGGCCGTCCTCCACGTCGCCTTGGGCCCACACGGGCCGTTCACCTTGTCTTTCGTAAGCCGAGCCCGATGGGATTCCCGCTACCGGGAGAACGCCGAAAAGTCCCGGTCAGTGGTCGGCCGGCTGGGTCGGGGCATGGTCGGGATGCTCCGCCCTCGGCTCGGCCTCCACCCGCAGGACCAGGCCGTCCACACCCCGCACCCGCACCGCCGTCCCGGACGCGATCTCATCGCCGGTCGACCTCCCGCGCCACATCGCGCCCTTGACGTAGACAGGCCCGTCCGGCGCGAGCGTGCCCCGGGCTTCACCCACCAAGCCGATCAAGCCGCGTTGCGCGTTCACGATGCGATCCCGGGACTGGATCGCGACCGTGAGCGCGAACCCGTAGTACAGCGCGCTCGCCACCACCGCGCTCCCGATCAACCATGGGGAGATGCGCATCGGGGCCGCCATCCCTCGCCACGCCAGCGCGGACCCCGCCGCAAACGCGACGAGCCCCACCACCGTCAGCGGACCCAGCTTCCGCGCTCGGACGTCCAGGGTCATGAGCCCGATGCCGCCGACGAGCAGGGCCAACCCGAGCCAGCTCATGGGAACGACCGTGAGCCCGTAGAGGCCCAGGCCCAACATCCCGAGCCCGGCGAAGCCGGCGAAGCCGAAGCCCGGCTGCGTCAGCTCGAACGCGAGGGCGGCCAGCGCCAGGACGAGGAGGAGATACACCATCGAGGGAGAGGCCACGCCGTGCAGCACCCGGTTGACGGGCCCCAAGTTCTCGAACCGGATGTCCACCGTGCCCTGTTCGTCGGCCTCCTGCCGGGTCGTCGCGATCCGGGTCTGCAGCACGACGGGACCGGCGGGTGTCTGGACCGTCCGGCCGTCGATACCATCCAGCAGATCGGGGATGGACGTGGCGGCGACCTGCGCGATGTCGCGATGTCGAGCCTCCGCCGCGTTGAGCGGCCGGTCGTTCCAGTCGATGTCGGTCTGCTTCCCGCGCGCAAGGATCCACCCCGCGATCGTGTCGTGGAGTCCGGCGGGCTGGTCGTCCGGGTGCGCGAGGTCGATCGGGGCGAGTGGCCCCGTCTGGCTCCCCGGTGACACCCCCGCCAAGGAGGATGCGTACATGAGCAGCAACCCGGCGCCGCTCGCCCGGGCGGGCGCGGGCCCGACCCAGGCGATCACCGGGACGTCGAGCCCGGCCACACGTCGTGCGAACGCCACGCCGTCCTCGTCGAGCGTCCCCGCCGTGTCGATCTGCAGGACGACGATCGCGCCCTCTTCCTCGGCGGCGTCCAGGCGATCGTTCAGGTATCCGAGCAAGGGCCGGTCGATCGCGCCCTCCACCTTGATCACCTCGACCAGCGTCGGCGGCGCGGCGACGGCGGCGGCCGGCCAGAGCGCGAGCAGCGGAAGAACGGCGAGGAAGAGGGACAGGCGACGCATCGGCCTCATGCTACCGACCGGGAGGCGAGGGGTATCCTGAGCCCTCTCATGGCCCGAACCGTCCAACCCGGGCGCCACGTGGCGGAACGGCCGTCCGCCCCGCTGGCCGTGCTGCTCTTGGTGCCGATCATCGCCATCGCGGCGGTGCTCATCGCCATCCTCATCGTCCCCCCGCTCGCCGGGCTCGCGCTGGGAGCTAAGCGGATCGACGCGCGGCTCACGGCGCTCGGCGCGGACTTCACCCGCATCCCCCGGTTCCCCGAGCGCTCGACCATCTACGCCTCCGACGGGAAGACCGAGCTCGCCACGCTCTATCTCGATAACCGCGAGATCGTCGGCCTCGACGACATCAGCGAGATGGGCCGCAAGGCGGTGCTGGCCGTCGAGGACGCCCAGTTCTACGAGCACGGACCGCTGGACTGGACATCGCTCATCCGGGCGCTGCTCACGAACGCCGCGACGGGCGAGGTGGTGCAGGGCGGCTCGACCATCACCCAGCAGCTCGTGAAGAACGCCATCACCGGCGACACGTCGCAGACGTTCCAGCGCAAGTTCCAGGAGCTCGCCCTGGCGATCCGCGTGGAGCAGCGCTACACCAAGGACCAGATCCTGGCGCTGTACCTGAACGACGTGTACTTCGCGAACGGCATCTACGGGATCGGCACGGCGGCGGACTTCTACTTCCATGTGCCGGCCGCGAGCCTGAAGCCGACCCAGAGCGCGATGCTCGCGGGGCTGATCCGGTCCCCGAACTACTACGACCCGCTCGCCCACCCGGTGAAGGCGCGCATCCGCCGCAACGTGGTGCTCGACCGGCTCGCCGAGCTCGGATGGATACCGCAGGAGCGTCTCGACAAGGCGAAGGCGTCCCCGCTCGGCCTGGCGCCGGACATCGGCAGTTTGAAGCTCCAACAGCCGCCGTTCTTCGTGCGGTACATCACCGGGCGGATCGTCGCCAACGCCGACGGCCAGTTCGACGCGTTCGGCAAGACCGAGAACGCGCGCCGCAGACGCCTGTACGAAGGTGGCCTGCGGATCTTCACGACCCTCGACCCCGACTGGCAGGCGGCCGCGCAGGCCGTGGCGAACGAGCCGTACCGCGAATCCGTGGCCAACCCGAACTACGAGCAGACCCCCGACACGTCGATCGTGTCCGTCGACAACGCGACCGGCGCGATCCGCACGATGCTCTCCGGCCGCAACTACCTCAAGGACCAGTTGAACCTGGCCGACTCCGGTCGTCAGACCGGTTCGGCGTTCAAGCCGTTCACGCTCGTGGCCGCGTTCCGAGCGGGGATCCCTCCCGGCTCGGTCTTCTCGACGAAGTCGCCGCTCTACCTCCCCGAGTGGAGCGGCAACGACTGCTCATGTGTCTCGAACGCCGAGGGCGCAGGCGACGGCGGGTACGTGAGCCTTTGGGGGGCCACCCAGAACTCGATCAACGTGGTCTTCGCGCAGCTGATCCTGGAGGTCGGACCGAACAAGGTCGTCAAGGCGGCTCACGACATGGGGATCGCCTCGGAGCTGCCCGCCGTGCCGTCGCTCACGCTCGGGACGGCCGACGTGACGCCCATCGAGATGGCATCCGCCTACCAGACGCTCGCGAACGAGGGGAAGCATTGCGAGTCCTACGCCGTGGCGAAGGTGGTGGATGCCGAAGGCGTGCTCTATCGGCACAAGCCCGTCTGCAAGCAGGTCGTGTCGCCGGAGATCGCCCACCTGGTGACCGCGATGATGCAGGGCGTCGTCTCCGGCGGGACCGGCACGGCGGCCGCGCTCGGAACGTGGCCGGTCGCCGGCAAGACCGGAACCACGCAGGACTACACGAACGCGTGGTTCGTCGGCTTCACGCGACAGGTGTCGACGGCGGTGTGGGTGGGGTTCCCCGGGACGCCCGACCCGCTCTCGCTCTACTTCGGCGGGTCGGTGTTCGGCGGGACGCTCGCCGCGCCGATCTGGCACGACTACATGCTCCAGGTCATGGCCGGGATGCCGGCGCAGAGCTTCCCCGCCCCGCCGTCGCCCGAGTACGGCACGGTGCCTGACGTGCTCGGGCTCAAGTCCGAGCGCGCGCAGAACACACTCGTCGACGCGAACTTCACGCCGCTCGTCGAATTGGTCCCATCCGCGGAGCCGAAGGGCGTGGTCCTCACGCAGACCCCGGGAGGTGGCGGGTCGGCGGAACTGGGCGCCCTGGTCACGATCGAAGTCAGCAGCGGCGTGCCGGCCAAGGTGAAGGTCCCCGACGTCGTCGGGATGTCGAAGAACCACGCGGAGGCGGCGCTCGAGGCGGCCGGGTTCGTCGTCGAGGTCGTCGAGAGACACGTGAGCGATCCCGACAACGTTGGCTTCGTGCTCGATCAGGACCCGATCGGCGGAACCAAGATGCTGCAAGGGACGACGGTCACGATCACGGTCGGATCCACCGAAGAGGGAACACCGAGCCCGGATCCGGATCCCAGTCCCGATCCACCAGGACCGTGAACGACCTGATGGCGGGGTTCGTCAGCTCTCGCTGAGGCGCGCGAGGACCTTCTGCTGCACCGCGGTGCCGTCGGCCTGCCCTTTGGCTTTGCCCATCACGAAGCCCATGACCTTGCCCATCTCCTTGGGCGAGGTGGCACCGGTGGCGGCGAGGGCTTCGTCGATCAACGCGTCGATAGTGTCGTCGGAGAGCTGTGCCGGCGCGTAGACCGAGACGACGTCACGCTCCTGCCGCTCCTTGTCCGCGAGCTCCGTCCGTCCTGCGGCATCGAACGCCTCGATGGACTCGGTGCGCTTCTTGACCTCCTTGCCGGCGATCTCACGGACCTCGTCGTCGCCGAGCTCGTGGCGGACCTCGATCTCGCGGTTCTTGATCGCGGCGCTCAGCAGGCGAAGCGCACCCAGGCGCACTTTGTCCCCGGACTTCATGGCCTGGTGCATCTGCGTCTGGATCTCGTCCTTCAGCCCCGAATCGCTCACTACACTGCCTCCCGTGCTTCCCCGGATCGTGGTCGCGGTGCTCTCGCTCGGCGTGTGCTGCGTCCTGTGGGGGATCTTCGTCGAACGCCGCCGCTACCGGCTGGTCCGCCACCGCCTCAACATCCTACCGGCGTCCGCGTCGGCCCCTCTGACCGTGCTCCATCTGTCGGATCTGCACTTCGTGCGGAACGACCCCGGGAAGGCGGCGTTCCTCTCCCGGCTGCCCACCGCCGACGTCACGGTCGTCACGGGCGACTTCCTGGCCGAACCCGAGGCGGTCGAGACGACCGTGGCCGCCGTGCGCGCGACGCGGGGCCGTCTGGCATCGTGGTTCGTGCTGGGCTCGAACGACTACTTCGCGCCGAAGCCCCTCAACTACCTGGCGTACTTCCGAGGGAAGCGGGCGCCTCGTCGAGCCGAGCGCGGGCGACCCGGCGACCTGGTCTCGCAGCTCCGTGCGGAAGGTTGGGACGATCTGACGAACGTCCGCCTTGAGATCGACCTGGACGGACTCCCGATCGAGCTCCTCGGCCTGGACGACGCACACATCGCCTGGCACGACCTGCGCGTGGCGCCGCGCACATCGCCTGAACGCTTCGGGTTCGCGGTCATGCACTCGCCCGACTCCGCCCCCGAGGCCGCCGCCCTGGGCTACGACCTGCTCGTGGCGGGACACACCCACGGCGGGCAGGTATGCCTGCCGGGCCTCGGAGCGCTGGTGACGAACTGCTCGCTGCCGGCCCGTCTGGTGAGCGGGCTGATCCGTATGGGCGGTTCCGTCATGAACGTCTCGCCCGGGCTCGGGACGAGCAAATACGCACCGTTCAGGTTCTTCTGCAGGCCCGAGGCCACGTTCCTGGAGCTCCACCCCCGACCCACGGGATCGCCGGAGCCCGTGAGCCCTCCGGGCGAGCCGCTAGACTGACGAACCGCTCGGGACGTAGCGCAGCTTGGTAGCGCGCAGCGTTCGGGACGCTGAGGTCGCGGGTTCAAATCCCGCCGTCCCGACCAGGGCACACGAGCGTGAGGGCGGGCCAAGCCCGCCCTCACGCCTTCCCGGGGGAGGCTCCGTAACCGTTTGACGAAGGCCTCTCACCCCGTTAGCCTCGTTACAAGCTCCGGAGACGGAGCTTTCTTGCATATATCAGGACTTCCCATCACCCCGGGGGCAGATGACAAGCTCGCGCAAGACGATCCTGCGGCTCGTGGTAGTCGCGATGCTCGCTGTCCCCAGCATCGCCATCTCGGTGTCGGTCTCCTCGGCCGCCCCCTCGAAAGCCCAGGTCGAGGCCGCGAAGGCCAAGCTCGACGACCTCAACCAACGGCTTGACCAGCTGATCGAGCTCTACAACCAGGCGCAGGTGCGTCTGGAACAGACCCAGGCGAAGCTCATCGAGTCCAAGCAGGCCAAGCAGGCCGCGGACGCCATCGCCGCCCGTGCATCGACCGAGCTGTCCAAGCGGGCGGTCGCCGCGTACACCGGTATGGGCTCCCAACTCGACGTCCTCTTGGGGGCCGAGGACTTCACGGAGTTCTCCGACCGCCTGCAGTTCATGGGGGCGCTCGCCCAGGATGACGCCGACCTCGCCGCTGAAGCCCAGATCGCGGGTCAGAAGTCCCGATGGGCCGCCGAGCAGTACGGCGAGGCACTCACGGAGCGCCAGGCCACCCTGGACGAGATCGCGAACCAGAAGGGCCAGATCGAGTCGGGCATCGCCGATCAGCAAGCGCTCTACTCGCAGCTGAGCACCAGCTACAAGAACGCGCTCGCCGCGCAGGCAGCGGCGGCGGCAGCCGCGGCCAGCTCCACATCGGCCGCATCCTCGGGGTCGAGCGGCGGGAGCGTCTTCGTTCCTCCACAGAACGCCACCGCCGCCCAGACCGCCATCGCCGCGGCGTACTCGGTGGTCGGGACGCAGTACGTTTGGGGCTCGGCCGACCCGAGCGTCGGGTTCGATTGCTCGGGTCTCGTGCTCTGGTCGTACGCACAGGCGGGCATCTACCTCCCGCATTCGTCCGCGATGATGTCGGAGATGCTGCCGCGTTTGTCGCAGAGCGAGCTGCTACCGGGCGACCTGTTGTTCTTCTACTCCCCGGTCAGCCACGTCTCGCTCTACCTCGGCGGCGGCTCGATGATCGACGCCAGCCACCCAGGCCCCGGAGGCGAGGTGCGCGTCCAACCCGTGTATTGGGAAAACTTCGACTGGGGCGGCCGGATCGGCTGAACGCTCGTCGGCGGCTCCCGCTAGCCGGGATCTGCCTCGCCCGTCAGGGCGTCCAGATCAGCCAGACGCCTCTCTGCCTGCGCCACCAGCGCGTCGTTGTCGATCTCGCGTGCCGCGTCCCTTGCCTGCTGCAGCAGCTCACGTGCCTGTCCCGCCCGCAGATCTCCTATGCCTGGCTTCGCGTACTTGATCTTCTCGTCGGCCTTGATGATCAGCTCGAAGATCTCGTTCGGCTCCATCGTGACCTCCTCATCGTCTCGGGTCGTCGTGCACTTGTCGGTCCGGCCGATCCACCGGTTCACGCCCGGGGAGACGTCGGGTCGACGAGCAGGCTCGCGAAGGCCGATGACGACTTGCCGAACTCCCACCATCCGCGCACCCATGGCTTGACGAACGCCATGCTCCGCCCGTAGACGAGCGGGATGAGCGCGACCCGGTCCGCGACCACCATCCGATCGGCCTCGTGGAACAGCTCCAACCGCGAGCGGTCGCTCCGCTCGCGGCGAGCCCGCTCGATCAACTTGTCGAACGGCGGGTACGAGAACCCGCCCTCGTTCGTCTTGCTGTCCGACTGGAAGAGCAACCGCAGGAAGTACTCCGGATCGCCGTAGCCCGGCAACCAGCCGGTGAACACGATCGGCGCCACCTCGCGGATGTTCTTGAGCGTGAGCGCTCGTTCGAGCGTCCACGACTCCACGCGCACGTCGAGGCCGAGGACCTCGTGCCAGGTGTCCGCCACGGTCTGGAGGAAGGTCCCGACCCACGTCTCGATGCCCCCGATCGTCACGCTCCTCTCCGAGATGCCGCTCAGGTCGAGGTAACGACGAGCCTCCTCCGGGTCGAACCGGGGAACGATGTCCGGCGTGTGACCTTGGAGCGCAGGGGGCACGACGCCACCCGTCGCGACCACGACGTTGTCCGGCACCGCGCGCTCGAGGGCTTCCCGATCGACCGCGTGCGCGAGGGCGCGCCGGAAGTCCACGTTGGACATCACGGGATGCGCGTGATCGAACCCGAAGTACCCCGACCACGCCGCGGGACCGAGCCGGGCGTCGTCGCGCACCGTCGGCACGAGATCGGCGAGCTTCGGCGTGTAGCGGATCGTGGCGATGTCCAGCTCGCCGCGCTCGTACGGGCCGATGGCATCGGCAACGGTGGAGCGCACGAACTCGACACGCCGGATGTTGCCGACGCGCGAACCCACGTCGTTCGGCTGCCGCTCGAGCGTGAGCAGTTCGTCCGTCTCCTCGACCACTCGGTAGGCGCCGCTCACCACCTGGCGACCCACGTCCGTCCAGGAGTCTCCCTCGGTCTCGATCGCGTGGCGTGGCTGCGGCCCGCCGTCGGGACGGTTCATCACGCTCATGAAGTACGGGGCCGGGGCCACCAACCGGAACTCGACGGTGCGA
>JBBQVZ010000090.1:0-14341 GCA_038211015.1 Actinomycetota bacterium
CGCGACACCTCGGCCTTCGTCCGTCCCTCGATCCTGACCGCCGTGACCACGAGCCTCGCCAGTGACATCGACGACCCCCTCTGTCTGAGGTCGGCACGATGTCGCGAGACAGGGCGGAACTATGTCGTGAAACCAGACACTCCTCCTCCCACTCAGGGGTGTTCGCGTATCTCGGCACGTCGTGTTCGCGAAACTCGTCACTCACCACCCCGATCGGCATCTCGACGGCCTCGGAGCCTCCTTCGCGATCGTCAGCACCGCTCAGCCGGCGACATTGAAGGGCTCGATCTAGGGGTCGGACATGGCGACGCAGACCTCGGGGTCGAGATCAGCGTCAGTAGAGCCGGCGCGAGCCGCTCACGGCGGCGCCCGGTCGGCCGCGTCGGCTGCGTCGGGGGAACTGGGCCCCGGCCGAGTCCGCCTGGGTCATAGGCCGTCCGGCCTCAAACAAGGCTGGAGGGAAGTTCAGAGCGAGCGCAAGGCGCGCCATAGTCGAAGGACTTGGTCGGGAACGCCCGGTCTCGAACTGCGTGATGGACGCAGGCGAGATCTCAACGAGCCTGGCTAGATCCTTCTTCAGCAGCCCGCGGGCTTCGCGTGCCAAACGAAGACGCGCATCATCAAACAGTCGGCTCGGGGAAGTGTTGCTCGCCATCTAGGGTTGCCGCTCTTCATCCTCGTCGACGCGGCGGGTGAGCTCCGCCTCGGTCACCAGGCCCTCGTCGAATGGTGGGTACGGACTCGAGCTCCCGCGACCGTCGGCAGCCTCACCAGACTCCTGCACGTAGACGCGCTCCGTCCACTCTCAGCGTGTTCTTCCGTGTTCGTCGCGAGAGGGGGGTCCGATCTCAACCAGCGTGAGTCCGTCTACCGGATTGCCAGCGTGACCGAGGACGAGAGCCACAGGGACCCCGTCCGGCATCTGTGGGGGGTCGAAAAAGGACAGTTGGTCGGTGTTCGCCTGGACGAACATGTCCTTCGTCAGGGACGCCTCCAGCGGTACGCGGTCAGTTCGTCCCGGGCGGTATCCCGATCTTGTACGTGTAGATCGAGACGCGGCCAACTCGTACCCATGAAGGACCCGTGGGGTCGAGCTGTTGTGACGCGTTCATCGTTGTCCTAGATCGCGATCTCTAACGCGGCATCGCCTCGGAGCTCCACTACTTGCATAGGTTTCGCAGCCATTTCTGCCGGGGCCGGCGCGTAGGTTTACGAGGCGCGGATCGCCTGGTCCGCGCCTCACAGGCGCCTGAGGGTGCCTCGGATCCGGAGGAGGAGGAGATGGAGATGCGGATCGCGAACAGACTCGCCGTCATCGTGGCCGCTGATGGACCGATTCAGTTGGATGATGCTCGACCCTCGTCTGATGCCGAGCTCCTCGTCGGCATCGCGCAGGGCGATGCCGACGCCTTCCGCGCTTTCTTCCGGCGCCACGCCCCTGCCGTCCATGCCATGACGCTTCGCGTCGCCCGCGACCGCGTCACAGCTGAGGACGCCACGCAAGAGGCGTTCTTGGCCGTCTGGAAGTGCGCTGATCGTTACCGAAGCGATCGTGGAAGCGTCAAGGCGTGGTTAATGACGATCGCGCACCATGCCGCGGTCGACCGCGTGCGACGCGAGGAGGCGCGGCGGCGGGTTCTGGATTTACCCGAGCGCCTGTTCACCGAGGACTTCTCAGACGACGCGGTGGAGATCATGGATGGCCCCGGCGATCGTGCGAAGGTTCGAGCCGCGCTCGCGAGACTGCCTGAGCGCCAGTGGCGCATCATCGAACTGATGTACTTCGCTGGGCGATCCCAGATGCAGATCTCGCAGCTGTTGGAGATCCCGCTCGGAACGGTGAAGAGCCGATGCCTCGCGGCCATGAGAACCCTTCGGACGGAACTCACGACGATTGTCCCTGATGGATCCACGAGGAAGGAGGGACGTGCTGCGGAGGTGACCGGCCAGACCGAACCCAGCCATATGGTCTTCGTCAGCTCCGCGCCGTGAGGGTGCAACCTATGAGAGCCCACCCCAATCAAGCTCGGTCGACGAGACGAGTGCCTCTTCAATCTCGAAGCAGCCCCTTCTCGAAGCAGCCTTCAGAGAGGAACCCAAGCAAGGGCCGAGGAGACCGGAATCACTTACGAAGGGTCCGCCTTGAGATCGGTCTCCTCGACCATCCGCTCGACGATCTCTCCGGGCACGTCCGCCTGTTCGCGCTGGGCGAATTCCTCGGCTTGGTTCACCTCAACCCGGGCCGCTTGCCACGCGGAACAGTGGCCGGAGACGAGCGCCCACAGCGAGAGCGCCGCCCGCATAGGTGACACTGCTGATCCAGCCGGTCGCGATCGAGACCGGGATCATGGCGATCCAGAAGATCGTGAACCACCCGTTCACGCGCCGCATGAACACCGGATCGGCCTTGCACCGAAGCCCACTGGGATTTGATCATCCGTGGACGGTACAGCGTCGAGGTTGTACCCGGTACTCCGTTCCGCTGCTCACACCTAGCGACCTGAACACACTGGCGAGGTTGGCCTCACCGGCACCGAGGTCATCGAGTTCAGCCTTGCGGACGAATGCGATCAGACGATGGCCGTCGTATCCAAGAACATGGAGGCTGCGTCCGAGGGCGAATGAATCCTCGAGCCGTCGGCATGCGATCGACAGAGAGGCCGCCAGCGGGCGCTCGCGGCCTCTCCGTCTGCATGTGTCGATGTTCTTGATTCAGGACGACACGATGGCTATCCCGAAGGGCGTCGCGCCCGACTGCAGCCGCCGTCGGAGACGACGCGAACTCCGTCAGGGAGCCGCCGCTCACCAAAGCCGCTGACCGAGGCGATCGCAGCATCCGCCACGTACAGGTAGTCGCCGCTGGCGTCCAAGCGAGCGTCGAAAGGCCGGATCCCGATGCCGCTGCGGATGGGGTGCTGCCGATCAGGCGCAGCGATCCGTTCGACAGGATCCGGTAGCTCGAGATCGTTGTGCTCTCGGTGTTCACGGCGAACAGGTAGCGCCCGGCACCGGCGAAGGAACGGGACGTCGCCGGGGAACGGCCGGATGTGCCGGAGATAGTCGTGATTTGCGACGCCCTCGGCGTCGCGGATCGATTCGCCGAGGTGTGGCTCCACGTCCAGACCTGCAATCTCGGCGACCAGTTGGTCGCCGGCCCATGCCGACCGCGCGCTGGATCCGCCACGCATGGACCACGACGTCGTGCGCCCGACAGGCGTGAACCCATGCGAGTACGTGCTCTATGTCGAGTCCACGAGCGTGGCATCCAGGTCCACGATCAGCGCAGTCACGTTCTCCTCGCATTCCCCGCTCCATGACGTCGGAAGCGCGCGTCGATGTCGCCTCGCGGGTGGGTGCTGGTTGAAGTACGAATGGCCTGTACCCACTGCGCGCGGTTAGAGTGGAACGACTACGCGAGATGCTTCAGCTGGTGGTTCAGCGAGGGAGTTGCGGAGGTAGCCGACATACGACAAGGGAACGTTGCAACCGGGATCGACGCTGCGCGGCTCGCGGGACTCCGCCGCTGGAATCTCGGCTTGACCGCGCTGCATCTCGGCCAGGCCGTCGTGGTCCTGCTGCTCGCAACGAGGTTCGCGATCATCGTCACCTCGGCGTTCCCGAAGGGGGAACCTGGATCGCCGATCCCGGCGGGTACTACGCTGTTCGAGGTGCGGATCGGTTGGGCGGTTGCGCTCTTCCTGGCCATGGCGGGGCTCGATCATCTGCTCACCGCAACCATCGGACGCACGGTGTATGAGCGCGATCTGCGCCGGGGGATTAACCGTTTCCGCTGGGTCGAGTACTCCTTCAGCGCCACCCTGATGATCGTCCTCATCGGCTTCTACTCCGGCATCACCTCGATCAACGCGGTCCTCGCGGTCATCGGGGCGAACGCGGCGATGATCCTGTTCGGCTGGCTCCAGGAGCTGATGAATCCTCCCGGCCGGACATCGACGACGATGATGCCCTTCTGGTTCGGAGCGCTGGTCGGGATCGCCCCGTGGATCTCGATCGCGACGAACATCATCGGGTCCGGTTCGAGTGTGCCTGGGTTCGTGTATGGGATCGTGGTCGCCCAGTTCGTCTTCTTCTTCAGCTTCGGGGTGAATCAGTGGCTGCAGTACCGAGGGATCGGCAGGTGGGCGGACTATGGGTTCGGGGAGAAGACCTACCTGGTGCTCAGCCTCGTGGCCAAGTCGGTTCTCGCCTGGCAGATCTTCGCCGGCTCACTCATCAAGTAGGGGATGAGAGCGGCGGCGCGCCACGCGTTCGATCCGCGAGATGGGAGCACGTGAAGGCCGGCGGATCGAACTCCCGGTTCTTCGTGTCGGCCCCTTTCCAAGTCAACCGCGCCGGAGGGGGTTCGAGCTCTCAAGAGCGGCCTGCTTAGCCTCACCCCGATGACGTGCAGCGGCACCGTGCGATGGGGGAGCTGGTCGGTCTGGTCGCGCACCGTAGCCGGCGACAGCGACTTGGAACTCGCCTACTCGCCGGTGTGGATCCGATCCCCGTCGCTTGATCGCGCCGCGTCCCGCTTTGCGTCCTTGTCCAGCTCTGCGAACCGGATGTACGCCAGGCTGAGCGCGGCGGTGAACACCGAGATGAAGACCACGGCTCCGACCGCGAAAAGCCCGCCGTCCGAGAATGCCAGCAACGGGCTCATCGCGAATTCCCCCTCGGAGCGAGTAGCGCTCCGAGAGGCAGGATCGCGGGCACCCAAAGTCCCACGAAGATCCCGAGTCCGCGATCGGGTTCGCTGAACACGCCGAACCACAGAGACACGGAGAGCGCGAAGGAAAGGAAGGCCGCGGCGAGGATGATGAGGATGGAGTACTTCGGGTCTAGGCGCAAGGCTCTCTCCTTATGGGTGCTGTGTTGGGATGGTGATCGGCATTCAACGCGGCGTCACGCACGCCACACCGAAGTCGGCACCGGTCAGGTCGGGCGCGGCGAAGATCGCCGTGAGCGCCCCCGCGGCGTCCGAACTCAGACGCAGGTGCGCGGTCGCCGCGCAACCGGACTGCTTCGGCGCGGCGGCGAGGTCGAAGAGTGGCAACCTGCCGAGGTCCTGGCCGTTCAGCGTGGCACGTGCCGTTAAGGCACCCGCGTTCGCGTCGATCGCGTAGTTGGTTAGCGAGAGCGTCGCGGCCCCCGCCGACAGACTGAGTCCACCCGTGTGCCTGATCACCCCATCCTTGAGGTTCCCGACGATCGGGAACGACGCCTGCAGATCGCTGCCGTCCATGCCGAGGACCCCGGGCTCGACCGCCGCGGGCACGAGTCCTAGGCTCACCACCGTCTGGATGGTCCCTTGATCCAAGGTCACGATCGTGGCGCCCCGCGCCTTGCCCCTCGGGCGGACGTCCGCGCCGGCCAGGTTCGCCGACACGAAGATTCCGAGGGTTGCGACCGTCACGATGACGGCGAGTCTGTTCGCGATCCGCATCTCCATCTCCTCCGGATCCGAGGCACCTTCAGGCACCGGCCCGGCGCGAACCAGGCGATCCGCGCCTAGTAAACCTACGCGCCGGCCCGGCAGAAACGGCCGCACAACCTATGCAAGTAGTGGAGCTCCCGCGGCGATGCCACCTCGTCGATGGACCCGGCGTGGTGGAACTGAGCATCTGCCATGCGCCGGGCGAGGGTATCCCGATAACGCATCTGCGCGCACCGTGCCTGGCCCGGGGTCATCTGCCCTTGATTCTCAGCGCAAGCGCAAGGGGACCAGGATTCGTTCCCATGAACCCGCGCCGGAAGATGCTCACCATCATCGTGTGCGCGGCGCCGATCACCGGGGCATACTGGGCCTGAGGGTACGTTTTCTCTGATTCGCACCCCTGACCAGCGCCGATGTAGCATCGCCCTCTCATGCTGTTCGCCCTCGTTTACGCGCTGTCCGCCGCATGATCGGGCCCGCTCGACGTTCCGACCTCGAGCTGGAGATCGAGGTCGTCGTCTTGCATCATCAGCTGAAGGTGCTCTCGCGCAAGCGCGGACGGGTGAGGCTCCACCGCGTCGACAAGGCCTTCCTCGTGGCGTGCTCACGTGTCTTGCCGAGGCAACGCCGGGGGTCCTTCATGGTGTCACCCTCAACCTGCTGCGCTGCCACCGAGAGCTCGTGGCGCGCCGATTGACGTACCAGCACAAACCCCAAGGGCGCCCTCCCTTCGACCCACAGATCGCGGCGCTCATCTGCCGCATGGCGAGGGAGAACCCACTATGGGGCTACATGCGGATCATGGGGGAGTGTCAGAAGCTCGGGATCGCAGTAGCGGCGACCACCGTGAAGAAGGTCCTACGGGCCGCCGGGCTCGACCCCGTACCGAGGCGCGACGGCCCGAGCTGGGGTGAGTTCCTACGCGCTCAAGCGGACGGGATCTGGGCGTGTGACTTCTTCAGCGTCGAGACCGTGTTCTTACGCACGCTCCACGTGTTGTTCTTCATCGAGGTCGGATCCCGAAGGCTGCACATCACCCCCGCCACAGCCCACGCTTCAGGGCGCTTCGTCACCCAGCAGGCGAAAAACCTGGCGATGGCTCGAGACCCTGACTCAGCGGGTGCTCACCCGTCGGCGGGTCGGAGAGCAGTCTCCCTCGAAGGAGCTGCTCGGACCCCAATAGACTCAGCCGATGAGCGACATCCTTGTCACGGGCGCGAGCGGCTACATCGGCGGTCGCCTCGTCCAGCATCTGCTTGATCTCGGCGCGGCGGTCCGCGTCGCGGGCCGCGACGCCGAACGGCTACGGACCCGGTGGCCTGAGATCGACGCCGTTGAGATGGATGTCCTGCGAACGCAGTCGATCGGTCCCGCCACCCAGGGCATCAGCGTCGCCTACTACCTGGTCCACTCGATGAGCGAGGGCGAAGCGGGATTCGCCGAGCGAGACCGCGCTGCCGCCGCGAACTTCGGCCGGGCGGCCCTCGCGAGCGGTGTGCGACTCGTCGTCTACCTCGGCGGCCTGGGCAGCGACGAGGACGACCTCTCGCATCACCTAGAGAGCCGCCACGAGACGGGTGCGGTCCTCGCCGACACCGGTCCCGCGCTCGTGGAGCTTCGTGCCGGCATCGTCATCGGCGCGGGGAGCGCGTCGTTCCGCATGTTGAAGGACCTTGTGAAACGACTGCCGGTCATGATCACGCCGCGCTGGGTCGAGACGCGCTCACAGCCGATCGCGATCGACGACGTGGTCGACTACCTCGAACACGCGCGTCACCTCTCTCCGGTCGAACATCACACCGTCATCGAGATCGGCGGCGCCGACATTCTCTCCTACCGCGAGATGATGCAGCGCGTCGGCGACCCCGCGACGCGAGCGCCCCGTTCCGTAACGCCCGCCCGGCTCGGTTCGCCTATCAGCGATAGCTCGTCGCGTCGACCTCGATCCCGTTCTTGACGTTCTTCCAGATCGCCCGTGCGCTCGTGCTCTGGCCGCCCGAGTGATGTTCGTCGTGGGCCGGAAGATGCTCACGCGCAACATGATGGCTTGGGTGTGCTGGTCGGATTCCTGGCCGGCGTCCTCACCGACATGCTTCTCGTCTACCTCGGCGGCTGAGCGTCTCGGTTCACGCCGCTGCCGTCAGCGGGCCAGGACGATCTGACGGACATCGGCGCGGCCGGCGCGGAAGCCGCCCTCGCAGTACGCCAGGTAATAGCGCCACATGCGGACGAAACGCTCGTCGAAGCCGAGCGCAGCGACGGCCGGAAGGTTCGCATCGAAGTTCTGCTGCCAGATGCCCAGCGTGCGCGCGTACGACGCCCCGTAGCCGCGATCATCGATCCACGACAGGCCGTTGACGCGCGCGAGGTCGCGCACGACCTTCGGCGCGGGGACCTGCCCGCCAGGGAACACGTAGCGACGGATGAAGTCGGGGTTCTCGTCGGATGATCGCCAGTGGTGATCGGCGACGGTGATGACCTGGATCCCGATCGTCCCGCCGGGACAAGTCAGGTCGTGCAGGCGCCGGAAGTACGGCGCCCACAGCGACTGCGGGATCGACTCGACCATCTCGATGGAGACGATCCGGTCGAAGCGCCCGTCGACGTCGCGGAAGTCCTGCAACCGCGTCTCCACGAGATCGCCGAGACCCCGGTCAGCCATCAGCTTCCCGACATGCTTGAACTGTTCCTTCGAGATGGTGATGGCGGTGACGCGGCATCCGAGCTCGCCGGCCGCATACGCGGCGAACTCGCCCCAGCCGCACCCGATGTCGAGCACGTGCTCACCGGGACGCAGTCCCGTCGCGGCGGCGAGGCGCCGGTACTTCTCGCGCTGCGCATCCTCGAGTGTCATCTCCTCGCGCGTGAACACCGCCGACGAGTACGTCATGGAGGGGTCCAGCCACAGCGCGTAGAAGTTGTTGCCCAGGTCGTAATGCTGCACGATGTCGTGCAGCGGTCCCCGTGGCGCGGCGGCGCGTCCCAGTCGCCGCCAGATGGCGCGACCCGCGCGATCGAGCGCTTCCGGGACGCGCATGTCGGTCGAGGGCTCCAGCTGTGTCGCGCCCAGCTCGATCACGGCGGCCAGATCCGGCGTGTCGAAGTCGCCGTCGATGTAGCCGTCGGCCAGGCCGATGGCCCCCAGTGTCGCGACCCGGCGCAGGAGCTTCGTGTCGTGCAGTTCGACGTGCGCCTGGGGACCGGGACGCCCGGCCCCGAACGAGCGGTGACTCCCGTCAGGAAGGTCGACGGTGAGGCCGCCGGCGCGGACCCGGCGTCCCACCGCGTCCAGGATGGCGAGGTCGATGGCAGTCAGGGCGTTCATCATGCGGCCGGCCGTATCCGCTCCCGGGGGAGCACCGTGACCGCGTGCGCGGGCGGGTCCGGGCGTCGCCGGTAGGGCGTACCCTTCAGCCACAGCTTCGCAGCCTCCACGTGGATCCCGCCCATCACTTTGATCGTGACCAGCGGATAGCCGAAGAAGGCGCGCGCGAGGTTCATGCCGGTGAGGGGTGCGCGCCGCGCCGTGAGCGCGGCGGTCAGCACGTGACCCTCGGGTACTCGCTCGCGCACCACGACCGAGAGCCGATCGTCGGGGACCCGGGTCGCGAAGTCGTACCGCGCGTCCATCCCGATGAACGGTGACACGAACAGCTCCTTGTCGAACCGCCGGCGCACGATGTCCCCGGCCGTGGCCGGCTCCTCGATGGGCACGAGGTACGCGTGCGTCTCCCCGAACGTGTTCGAGACCTCATACAACACGGCCCGCAGGCCCTCGTCGCGGTCATAGCAGAACCAGACCGAGATCGGGTTGAACACGTAGCCCAGAACGCGCGGGAAGGTCAGCATTCGGATCGAGCCATCGCCGAGGTCGATCCCTACCGTTGCGAGCTCCGCTTCGATCCACGGCCGAAGGGGCGAGCCGTCGCGCGGTCCATGGTCGCGGGTGCGGAAGCTCACCGCGCCCGGTCGGTCGACGGTGAACCCCGGCACGGTCCGATCCAGCTCCGCCAGTTCATCGAGATCGGCGAACAGGTACCAGACGCCGTACGAGAGCCGGTGGCGCCGGGGGAAGTACCGCGTGTGGGTCACGCGGCCGAAGTACAGCGCCGACGCCGTGCGGGCCACCGTCATCGTGCGAACCCCGCGGGAACCCCCGGCCGCGCCGGCGAAGAGGACAGCGCGTCCCACCACGGTGCGGGCGATTGCAGCGCTGCCGCCACCTCCAGGCCCGAGCGGAGGGCGTCCTCGTGGAACCCCATCCCGAAGTAGCTGCCGCAGAACCACGTGTTCCGGACGCCCTGGATCGAGGGAAGCGCCGGCTGCGCGGCCAGCGACGCGGTGTCGAACTGAGGGTGATGATAGGTCTGTGTGTGCTCGATCTCGCGGGGTTCGAACGACGGGTTGAGTGTCAAGATCACCGGCCGCTCGGTCCGGAGGTTCTGCAGGCGGTTCATCCAATAGGAGACCGAGACACGCTCCCGCCCGCCGGGGTCTCGGTCCTCGGACAGGTAGTTCCAACTGGACCAGACGCCGCGGCGGCTCGGCATCAAGGAAGCATCCCGGTGGAGCACGGCGAGGTTCTCCTGGTAGCGGAACGCCGAGAGCACGCTGCGCTCGGCCGGGCCGGCATCGCGGCCGAGGATCTGCAGTGACGTGTCGGCATGCGTGGCGAGCACGACGTGGTGGAACCGCTCGGCGCGGCCGCCCGCATCGCGGACCACGACACCGCCGGGGACGCGCATGATCTCGGTCACGGCGGTGTGAAGCCGCGCCTGCGCCTCGAACGGCGCGGAGAGTCGGGCCACGTACTCGCGGCTTCCTCCACTCACCGTTCGCCACTTCGGCCGCTGGGTCACGTTCAGCAGGCCGTGATTCTCCAGGAAGCCGATCAGGGAACGCGCGGGCATGTCGAGCATGGCGTCCAGGCTCGAGGACCAGATGCACGCAACCACCGGAAGGAGGAAGTCGCGTCGGAACGCCTCGGAGAGTTGCATGCGGTCCAGGAGCTGACGGGTCGTCTCGTCGTGGCGCGCCGCGACCTCACCGGGCGCCTCACGCGTGAATCGGATGATCTCTGGGACCATGCTCCGGTAGTCGCGCCGTAGCAGGTTGGAGGGCGCGGCGATCAGCCCGAGGGCGCGCGCCTGATACTCGAATGCCCCCATCGCCTTGGAGACAGCGAACGACATGTCGGTGGGCTCGCTCGCCACGCCCAGATGCGCGAACAGGCGCACGAGGTTCGGGTAATTCCGCTCGTTGTAGACGATGAAGCCGGTGTCCACCGGCACCCGCCGGTCGCCGTCGGGCACCTCGACCGTATGGGCGTGGCCACCTAGACGGTCGTCGGTCTCGTACACCGTCACGTGATGCTCCCGATGCAACGCCCAGGCGGCGCTGAGTCCCGCGATCCCGGTTCCGACGACGGCGATGTTCAACGTGCGTTCGACCTCCTGCTTTCGAGTATCCCCAGGCGTGCATAGTTTCGGTGCGCTGAACCTATGCATCACTGCGGTGGAGCCGCGAGGCGAGGCGCCTCGGTCAGGGCGAGGCAGGCCTCCCACAGTCGGCGGGAGTCCTCCGGGCTCACCCGGGTGCCGGGGAGGCGGTCGAGCGTCCGGGGCCGGCGATCCAGCCAGAGCCGGCCCGTGGAGCGTGCGGCCTCGGGGGACGCTGCCAGCCACACGATCGTGTCGGCCCCCTGTGCCGGCGTGCGCAGAAGCGGCCCAACCAAACGGTGGAAGCGCGGCATCGACGCCTCGATCCCTGGGGTGTCCGCCCAGCCGGGATGCATGGCGTGCGCCACGACGCTGGACCGCCGCTCCTGCGCGGCCCACAGGCGCGTGAGGACCATCTGTGCCCGCTTCGCGCGCGCGTAGGCGACGCCCCCGCGGTAGGGCTCTCGCTCCATCTGCAGGTCGTCGAGATGGAGCGCCTGCGTGTACATCCCACCGGACGTGACCGTGATGATCCGACCGTCGTCGCTCTGTCGCAGGAGGGGAAGCAGGCCGCGCGTGAGGACGAACGGCCCCAACACCATCGTGGCGAACGTCATCTCGAACCCATCGGCCGACGTGCGGAGCTCGGTCAGCAGCGAGCCGGCGTTGTTGATCAGCACGTCGAGCACGGGTTCGTTCGCCCGGATGTCCGACACGGCGTGTCGCACGGAATCGAGGTCGCTCATGTCGGCACGGAACACGGCCAGATCAGTGCTCCCGGTCGCCGTCGCGATCCGTTCGCGGGCGGCCTCGGCCTTCCCCATGTTGCGGGCCACGATCAGGACGCGTGCACCCATATTCGCTAGCGCCGTCGCCGTCACCTCGCCGAGGCCCGAGGTCGCGCCCGTCACGGCCACAACCCGGCCGCGCATGGTTAGATCCTCCAGGGGCATCCAGTGGAACAGGCGACGCCGCAGGTCGTAGCCGATCCGCGTGAAGCTCGGCACGACGAGCGCCTCCGCCATTTCGTCGACGATGGGTTTCGGGTCCAGCACGATCGCGGCTCCGGTTAATGTCGGGTGCATAGGTTCTTGCCACGAAGGTAGCAGCGGCCCGCGTAGGATTGCCTCCTCAAACCCATGCACATGAGTTCGGAAGGGACGCCGAGGCTATGCCGGAGCTACGCGAGGTCATCCAGGTGAGCCAGCCTCCGGACGAGGCCTTCGATGCCGTCGCCGACTTCTCCAGCGCCGCGCGCTGGGATCCCGGTGTCGTGGCGGCCGAGCGTATCCGCGAGGGGGTCCCGACGCCGAGCGGGGCTGGGGCGGTGTATCACCTGAGGGTCACCTTCCGCGGCCGCGAGTCGGAGATGACCTACCGCACGACGCAGTACGAGCGTCCGGTTCGCGTCGTGTTCCGGGGTATCGGGCCGAGGATCGTGGCCACCGACACGATCGAGTTCGCGCCCGTCGAGGACGGCGGCACGCGCATCACGTACGTCGCCGACCTGCGGCTGACGGGTCTCGCGAAGGCGGCGGAGCCGTTCCTCGGCGGTGAGTTCGACGCGATGGGCAAGCGGGCGCTCGCCGGGATGAAGTCGTGGTTCGCCGCCCCCCCTGCTCCGGGCGAGACATGACGATGGCGGCCGATCGCGACGCCGGCGGGCGGCGCCCCATCGCCGCGGTCTCCGAGATGCTCGGCGTGCCCGTCCCGACGATCCGTTCTTGGGAGCGCCGCTACGGATTCCCGTCGCCGGCCCGAACCCGAGGCCAGCATCGCCGGTACTCGGTGCACGAGGTCGACGAGCTTCGCGCCCTCCGCGACACGATCACCCAGGGCCACGCCGCCAAGGAGGCGGTCGAGATCGTGCGCCGGGGAGCGGTCGCCCCAGCCCGTTCGCTCGCCGTCGACGAGCTGCTGCGCGCGGCGATGAACCTGGACCCCAACGCCGTGCGGAGCGCGCTGAACGGGGCGACCGATTCCCTCGGAGTCGACGCCGCACTCGTGGACGTGGTGCTGCCGGCCATGGAGGAGGTGGGCTCGCGATGGAAGGCCGGCACCTGCGACGCCGCCAACGAGCACCTTCTGACCGACGTCGTGCGCGCCTGGATCGCCCGCCTGACCACGCTCGCGCCGATGACGTCGCCGGAACCTCCAGTGGTCCTGTCGTGCGGACCTAAGGACCTGCATACCGTGGGACTGGAGGCGTTCGGCATGCTGCTGACGCGGCGCGGCGCACCCGCGGTGATGCTGGGGGCGCTCACGCCGGTCGCCTCGCTGCACCGGGCGGTCGAGGGATCGCACGCGGGCGCGGCCGTCGTGGTCTCGCAGCGCAGCGTGAACCGCCGCAGCACGGTGGCGTCCATCGAGGCGATCCATATCTTGCTGGGACCGCGTGCCTTCTACGCGGGCGGCGCGTTCTCGTCCCCCGCGTCCCGCAGGGAGGTGCCGGGCGTCTACCTGGGCACCGACCTGATCCGGGCCGCCGAGACCGTCATCGCCTCGCGCTCCGCGTGACGATCAGCCCGCGAGGTCAAGGACCGGCGGGGGATAGCCGGTGGCGCGCCGCAGCTCCGGGTGACGCCACGGCGCCAGCACGGCCCGCCCCTCGACGCGGGCCAGCTCGCGCACGTACCGGCGGACGTACGCGCCGTCTCGATCGAACCGCTCGGCCTGACGCGCGGGATTGAGGGGTCGGCTTCGACGGCCGGCGGTGCCGGTGCCGGCCACCCACTGCCAGTTGCCCGCGTTGTTCGCCGGATCGCCGTCGACCAGGTGCTGGGAGAAGTGGGCCGCGCCGACCTGCCAGGGCACGCCGGCGCGACGCGTCAGGAACGACGCCGCGACCAGGCGGGCCCGGTTGTGCATCCACCCCTCCTGGAGGAGCTGCCGCATCCCCGCATCGACGAGGGGGAGGCCGGTCCGTCCCGCGGTCCAGGCCGCAACCATCGCCACGTCCACAGGCAGGGGCTCGTGCGGCGACTCGCGTAGGTCGTGCCGGGACATCGACGGATGCTCCGCCATCAGCTGATGGAAGAAGTCCCGCCACGCCAGCTGGCGGACGAACTCCTTCGCGCCGGGGATCCCCTGCGCAGCGGCCTCCAGCTCCGCCCCCGAGATGCATCCGAACCGCAGATAGGGGGAGAGGCGCGAGGTGCTATCACCGGCGAGGTCGTTGCGGATCTCACCGTACGCGCCCGCCCCACCTGCCAGAAACCGTCGCATCCGCTTGCGACCCGCCGCCTCTCCTCCCGGTGGCAGCTCCAGGGCCGTCGGCCGGCTGCGGTCTGGGCGCGGCAGATGGCCGGCGCTGAGATTCGGCGGGACGCGGATGGCGCGCGGCGTCCCGACCGGAGCCCGCCGCGGGGCCGCGCTCCAGGCGCGCAGGTAGGGCGCGAAGACGCGGTAGGCCCGCGTCCCGTGCGGCGCGACGGCGCCGGGCCCCACGACGGCGTGACCCGGGAAC
>JBBQVZ010000091.1:0-14310 GCA_038211015.1 Actinomycetota bacterium
CCCCTGGCGTATCTCGCCTCGGGCCGGGACGACGTGTGGGGGTCGGAGGGTGTGGACGGAAAACGTGGGCCCGCCGGCTTCGCCTTCGGGCCCACGGAACGAACCGTGAAGCGGGTTCCCTACATCACGTCGAAGGTCTCGAAGACCATGACCTGGGCGCCGCCCAGCAGGACCGGGCAGTTCTCGGCCAACTTCGCCGCCTGGTCGAGCGAGTCCGCCTGGATCACCGAGTAGCCGCTCGCCGTTGCCTTGGCGTCGGTCACGGTGGGACCGCTCGAGATCGTCTTCGAGTCCGAGTTGAACGGGTTCCCGGGATCGGCCACGGCAGGGCCGAGCTCGGTGAACCAGTCCGTCCACGCCTTCGTCACCGCCGCCATCTCGGCATCGGTCTCGGGCATGCTTCCACCCGCGTACAGCAGCAGGTACTTCGCCATGCGATCCCCTCCTTGCGTTCACGCGGCCCCTGGGTGGGACCTCCACCCGAACGACGAAACGAACGAGCCGATATCGACATGGTGGCGCGATCCTCGTTCAGCGAGGTGCGAAGCGTGCGGTGAAATGACGCAGAGATCGGGCCTCGTCGACGATCCGGTACCCGGGGAGGTCGGCGGCACGCTCCGCGACCGAGGTCACGACCTCGATCACGTAGTCGATGTGGCTCTGTGTGTACGTCCGGCGCGGGATCGCCAGGCGAACCAGGTCCATCGCCGCCGGTTCCTCGGTTCCGTCGACCCGGCGTCCGAACATCACCGTCCCGATCTCGCAGCTACGGATGCCGCCCGCTTCATACAGCGCGACAGCAAGTGCCTGTCCCGGATATCGCAGCGGTGGGACATGCGGCAGCAGCGAGCGCGCGTCGATGTAGACCGCGTGCCCGCCGATCGGCTTGACCACCGGGACGCCCGCGCGGTCCAGCGCCTGCCCGAGGTAGGCGGTCGAGCGGATCCGATAGCGAAGGTAGTCGGGGTGCACGCATTCCTTCAGACCTTGCGCGATCGCCTCGAGGTCGCGGCCGGCGAGCCCGCCGTAGGTCGGGAACCCCTCGGTGAGGATCAGCAGGTTCCGGCAGCGCTCCGCCAGCTCGTCGTCGTTCGTCGCCAGCCAACCGCCGATGTTCGCGAGCGGATCCTTCTTCGCGCTCATCGTCATCCCGTCGGCGAGTGAAGACATCTCGCGGACGATCTCGGGGATCGGTCGTTCCTCGTAGCCGGGCTCACGCGTACGGATGAACCACGCGTTCTCCGCGAACCGGCACGCGTCCAGGAAGAGCGGCACGCCGTAGCGATCGCACAACGCGCGCGCACCGCGCAGGTTCTCCATCGACACGGGCTGACCGCCACCGGAGTTGTTCGTCACCGTGACGAAGACCGCGGGTACGTCGGCGGCGCGCTCGGTGAGGAGCGCTTCCAGCGCCCCGAGGTCCATGTTCCCCTTGAACGGGTGCTCGAGCGAGGGCTGTCGGCCCTCGGGGATCACCAGATCGACCGCTTCCGCGCCCGTGTACTCCACGTTCGCGCGCGTCGTGTCGAAATGCGTGTTGTTCGGAACGATCTTGCCCGGCCCGCCGATCGCCGAGAACAGGATCTTCTCCGCGGCGCGCCCTTGGTGCGTGGGGATCACATGCGTGAACGGGAAGAGCTCCTGGACCGCCTCGAGGAAGACGAACCACGAAGGCGAGCCCGCGTAGCTCTCGTCGCCGTGCTGGATGGCGGCCCACTGATCGCGCGACATCGCGCCGGTGCCAGAGTCGGTGAGCAGGTCGATCAGCACGTCGTCGGCGTGGAGCCCGAAGAGGTTGTATCCGGCGTCCACGATCGCGACGTGCCGCTCCTCGGGAGTGGTGATGCGCAGGGGCTCGACGGAATGGATCCGGAACGGTTCGATGATCGTGCGGAACTCGGCGGGCACGCAGCGATGCTAGCCCGGAGGACGCTCGCGCTACCAGGGAAGCGGTTCGCCGTCCTGGAAGTAGCCCCCGCTGGGGCCGTCGTCGGGGAGCGTCACACCCCAGACGATGCTCGCAGCGCCTTGCTCCGCGGAGCGTGGAGCGCCGGCGCCTCCCATGTCCGACCGACACCATCCTGGACCGATCGCGTTGACCAGGATCCCCGTGCCGGAAAGCTCCTCGGCGAGCGCCCTGGTCATGTCGTTCATCGCTACCTTGGTGGTGCGGTACGCGCCTCCGCCCGATCGCTCGTGGCCGTGCGTCGCCACCTCGGTCGAGACGTTCACGATCCGGCCCCAACCGCGCTCCCGCATCTGCGGCAGGAGCGCGTGCGTGACCCGCCACGGGCCGAGCACGTTCGTCTGCCAGGCTTCATCGACGTCCTCCGCAGATACGCGCCCTCTCGGGTTGATCGCCGCGTTGTTCACCAGCACGTCGACCCCTTCCGGCGCCAACGAGTCGGCCGCGGCGGCAACGCTGACCGGGTCGGCCACGTCGATGCGGAGGGGCGTGATCGTCGAACGTCCCAACTTCGCGGCGGCCGCTGCTCCGGCGTCGAGGTCGCGAGAGCCGAGGAACACCTCCATGCCGAGATCGGACAGGAGCCGGACGACCTCGAGACCGATGCCGCGGTTGCCGCCGGTCACCAGGGCTCGCCGTCCCCGCACATCCCCCGTCGCTACCATGATGGGCGAGCCTACCGCCGGGGATGCGTTGCGCCTTCGGTTCGGTTCTGACGGACACATCAGGAGAGGAGCAAGACATGAGTGACTGGAACCGCAATATCATCGAGGAGTTCCGAGCGAATGAGGGCCACGTCGGCGGCGGGTTCGAGGGAGCGCCGCTCCTGCTGCTCCATACGACAGGGCGCCGCAGCGGCGCCGAGCGCGTGAATCCATTGATGTACCTGCCCGACGGCGACCGATGGGTCGTCTTCGCCTCGAAGGGCGGACACATCGCGCACCCGCATTGGCTCCACAACGTGGAGGCCGACCCGAACACGACGATCGAGGTCGGCACCGAGACGATCCCCGTTACGGCGACGGTGCTTCGTGAAGGCCCCGAACGCGATGACCTGTTCGCGCGGCAGGTGGCCTCGTTCCCCCAGTTCGGCGAGTACGAGGAGAAGACCAAAGGTCACCGAACGATCCCGGTCATCGTCCTCGAGCGCGCCAGCTGACCGCCACCCTTCCCTCGACGAGCACCCGGCTATGCTGGGCCCCAGCTCGTGGAAAGGGCGGGGAGCGGTGGCCGACCGGAACGCCGACATCGACATCACCGCCTCCCCGGCTTCCCAGGATCCGTTGACCGAGGCGTACACGTTGCTCGGTTCGGCCGATCAGAGCGACCTCGTTCCCGAGGAGCTCGAGCGGCTCGCCGACGCAGCCTGGTGGCTCGGCAAGGCGGAGGAGTCCACGGCAGCTCGTCAGCGGGCGTACGCGGGTCATTCGGCCGCGGGGCGCGCTCCGGAGTCGGCCGCGATCGCGGTGCGGCTCTGCTTCGAGTCGTTCGAGCGGGGTGAAGCCTCGGTCGGCATGGGATGGCTGATGCGCGCTGAACGGGATCTCCGTGAAGAACCGGCGTGCGTCCAGCACGGATTCCTCGCGTTGGCGCAAGCGTTCGTGACGCACGGCGACGATGTTGTCGCCGCGATGGCGAAGGCGGAGCGCGCGACCGAGATCGGTCAGCGGTTCACGGACCGCGATCTGATCGCGATGGGGATCCACGCGCAAGGGCTCGTGCACGTCTCAGCGGGGCACATCGCCGAGGGCCTCGCATTGCTCGACGAAGCGATGATCTCCGTCGTCGCCGGCGAACTCAGCCCCCACTTCACCGGCGTGATCTACTGCAACGTCCTCGAAACGTGCCTCGACCTCGCCGACCTCGCACGGGCAGCCGAGTGGAACGAGGCGGCCCGCGCGTGGTGCGAGTCGCTCCCGCAGCACGCCCCGTTCACCAGCCGCTGCCGCATCAGCCGCGCCCAGGTCGCCAACCTCCGTGGAGCGTGGCCGGAGGCCGAGGCCGAGGCGCTCCGGGCCTGTGCGGACGCGGTCGTCGATGCGAGCGCCGCCGCGAAGGCCTTCTACGAAACCGCCGAGATCCGGCGACGGATCGGTAACGTCGCGGGTGCCGAGGAATCCTTCGCCCGGGCGCACGCGCTCGGGTTCGAACCGCAGCCCGGGTTGGCACTCCTCCGGCTCGCGCAGGGCAAGGCCGAGGCCGCACACAGCGCGCTGCGTCTGGCGGTCGATGGCGAGTCCATGAACCGGCAACGTCGAGCGCGACTGCTGGCCGCGCAGGTCGAGGTTGCGGTCGCCGTCGACGACCTCGACACGGCGAGATCGGCGGCCGTCGAGCTCGACGAGCTCGCGGTGGAGTTCGCGACGCCCGCGCTCGGCGCCGCGGCAGCGGCGGCGAGCGCGATGCTGCGATTGGCCGAGGGTGACATAGCGCGCGCGCTCGAGCGCGCGCGCCACGCGTGCGCCGTCTGGCATGAACTGAAACTCCCGTACGAGGCCGCGCGCGCTCACATGATCTACGGGCTCGCGCTCCGTCAGGCCGGCGACGAGGACAGCGCCCTGCTCGAGCTGCGCGCGGCCCTGGCTTCGTTCGAACGTCTCGGGGCGGCGAGCGATGCCGCGGCTGCTGCCGAGCTCCTGCCCGGACGACGGGAGCTGCCGAGTGGTCTCACGGCTCGCGAGGCCGAGGTGCTTCGGCTGGTGGCGACCGGGAAGTCGAACCGCGACATCGCCGCGGAGCTGGTGCTGAGCGAGCACACCGTGGCGCGCCATCTGCAGAACATCTTCGCGAAGCTCGAGGTCTCGTCCCGATCTGCCGCGACGGCGTTCGCGTTCGACCACGACCTCGCCTGAAGATCAGCTCGTGGTGCGTTCTGACCATCGGGCTCATCTCCAAGGTTGGCTGGTTCCGTCGATGAGGCGCGACCCCGCGAGGACCTACCTTCGTTTCTGACATCGGCGAACGGAGGAAGCGATGGACGGTAAGACCGGGAACAGCGACGCGGAAGGGTTCGACACCGTGGTCATCGGAGGAGGTCAGGCGGGCCTCTCGATGGGTTATCAGCTCGCGAAGGTGGGGCGGCGATTCGTGATCCTGGACGCGAGCGAGCGGATCGGCGACGCATGGCGCGACCGCTGGGACTCGCTCCGACTGTTCACACCCGCGCGCCTGGACGGACTCGAAGGTATGCCCTTCCCCGCGAAGGGCGACACGTTCATCTCGAAGGACCAGATGGCCGACTACCTCGAGTCGTACGCCGCGAGGTTCGACCTGCCGGTCCGGAGCGGCGTGCGGGTCGACGGCCTCTCCAAGCACGGCGATCGCTTCGTCGTCACGGCCGGCGACCGGACGTTCGAGGCCGACAATGTGGTCGTCGCCATGGCGAGCTCCCAGGTCCCGCACCTGCCGGCGTTCGCGAAGGACCTCGATACCCAGATCGTCCAGCTCCACTCGAAGGACTACCGAAACCCATCCCAGCTTCGGGAGGGAGCTGCCCTGGTGGTCGGAGCGGGGAACTCGGGGGCCGACATCGCGCTCGAGATCACGCAGCACCATCCGACGTGGATGGCCGGGGAAGAATCCGGACACATCCCGTTCCACATCGAAGGCTTCGTTGCGCGGCACGTGTTGCTCAGGCTGGTGCGCTTCGTCGGGCATCGCGTGCTGACGGTGCGCACGCCGATCGGGAGGAAGGCGCGCCCCAAGATGCTCACTGCAGCCGCGCCGCTCATCAGGGTCAAGCCCAAGGATCTGATCGAGGCCGGGATCCGCCGTGTGCCCAGGATCGCGGGCATCCGGGACGGGCTGCCGGTCACGGAGGACGGACAGGCGCTCGACGTGGCGAACGTGGTGTGGTGCACGGGGTTCCGGCCCGGGTTCTCTTGGATCCATCTCCCGATCATCGGAGACCGAGAGGAGCCGGAGCACGAACGAGGCGTCGTCCCGAAGGAGCCCGGCTTGTACTTCGTGGGACTCCATTTCCTCTACGCGATGACCTCGGAAACGGTCAACGGCATCGCGAGGGACACCGCGTACATCGCGAAACAGATCGCGTCGAGCAGGTCCGCCGATCGGGCGGAGATCAGCGTCGCGGCGGGAGCGTGAACGGGTCGCGAGCGACGATCGACCTGTTCGACGCCGCCCACATCCGGTTCGGCGACCGCGTCCTGGACGTCGGTCGCCGAACCGACATCGCTCGCCTCCCGTTCGAAGACGCCTCGTTCGACGTCCTCGTGTGCCGGCAACGGCTGCAGCTGTTTCCGGATCGGGGTCTCGCTCTCTCCGAGATGCGCCGAGTGCTGGTCGACGGCGGCAGGATGGCGCTCTCAGTGGGCGGTTCGATCGAGCGGAGCGCCGCCTTCGCCGCCCTGGCCGACTCGTTGGAACGGCACGCGGGTGTGCGGGTCGCGGCTACCGTACGCTCGCTCTTCTCCCTCTCTGACCCGGACGACCTCCGGGCATCGGTCGCGTGCGCCGGCTTCACCGAGATCCGCTTGGGAACCGCGCGGGAAACGATATCGCTCCCCTCCGTGAAAGACCTGTTGCGGTTCGTCCCTCGGCCCCGCTTGGATGGATCCAGGGCCGCGCTGACGGATCAAACGCAACGTGTCGTGATCGCGGAGCTGGAGCGCGAGTTGGCTCCATGGGTCGCGGCGGAAGGCGTCGAACTCACGTTGGAGCTGAACACCGCGGTGGCGCGACGGTGAGGGCGGTGGTGCCCGCGAACGTCAATCGTGCCGTTGCGAGGAATCGTCGAGATCGTCGCCCGGAGCACCAGAGGCCGCGCCGTCGCCCGCACTCCGCACATCCTGCTCATCGTCCCCCGTCGTTGTCGTGCGAGGGATCTCGTCGGTGTCGCTGGGCAGCGGTGCGGTCGGGGCGGACGCGGCTTCGTCCGTTCCGCTCTTCGTGTCCTCCTCTCCTTGGGGATCGTTCGTCGGGTCGGCGGGCGCGTCCTGCGGGCTCGCGTCTTCCGCCCCGTCGCGTTCCTCTTCGGTCGGCGCCGGGGGCGGCGGCGGTTCCGGTACCGGTTCTGTCGTTCTTTCGTCCTCCATGCCCGCTCCTCTCCTTCGAAGCAACGATGTATGCGGTCGGCGCGAGACGTCAGTCGTCGAGCAGACCGCCGTTGGATCCCACCTCCATCGGCTCTCCCTTCTAGTCGTGGAGCAGCGTCTTCGGGAGACGACCCCGTTCACTCACGAGCGCGGACCGTCGCTTCGGCCCCGGCCGATCGAGGAGCTCTGGGACGGACGCGATCGTGAAGTCGTCCGGCGACACGGACGCGAGCTCGTCGGGCGTCACGGGGAACGACACCGTGGCCTCATCGCGGGCGCGTGGCGAGTACGGCGCGACGATCGTCGCGCCGGTGCCGTTGCGCGACGGATCGAGCATCACGCGCCCCTGTCGGTTGACCTTGCGGAACTCGTCGGTCACCAGATCGGGACGCCGCGAAACGACGATCGCCGTCAGCCTCGCCGCCGCGCCGCGTAGCACATCCGCGTCGTAGCGACGTTCGATCGGCGCGACGACGTGCAGCCCTTTGCCTCCGGTGGTCTTCACGCCCGTCGCCACGTCCAGATCGTCCAGCAGTCGAGCACCATCTGGGCGACCTCCACGGCGGCGCCGAACGCCCCGTCCGGTGGGTCGATGTCCACCACGAGAAGGTCCGGCCGCTCGAGCTTGTCCACGCGCACCGGTGCCGGATGGAACTCGAGGGCAGCCTGATTCCCCAGCCACAGGAGCGTCGCACGGTCGTCGCACACCACGAAGTCGACGTCCCGGCCCGCGCTCGGCGCAGGGATCCGCACGGTACGGATCCACGGCGGCGCGTAGGTGGGCACGGCCTTCTGGAAGTACTGCTTGCCGCCGACGCCGTCGGGCGCGCGAACCAGGGTGAGCGGGCGCTCCCGGACCCACGGAAGCATGCGTTCCGCCACCGCGTCGAGGTAGTCCACGTAGCGGCGCTTGGTGATGTCCCTCGATGGCCAGAGCAGCTTGTCCGGCCGGGAGACCTCGATCTCGTCCGGCGGCGTCGTCGGCATCCCGTGACCCTACCCACCGGCAGCAGCCACATGCGAGTACCCCCGTCGAACGAAGGTCGCGCGCCCGTCCACCGCTCGCTACCATGGCCGATCACAGGAGGTGGGAGATGTCGACGACCGTGAGGGCGGCACTGCTGCAAACGGACTGGGCCGGGTCCCAAGAGGCGATGATCGACAAGCACGAGGAGGCCGCCCGCGAGGCGGCGGCCGACGGCGCGCAGGTCATGTGCTTCCAGGAGCTCTTCTACGGGCCCTACTTCTGCCAGGTGCAGGACGCCGAGTACTACAGCTACACCGAGCCGATCCCCGACGGGCCCACCACGAAGCGGTTCCAGTCGGTGGCCAAGGAGCTCGGCATGGTGCTCGTCCTGCCGATGTACGAGATCGTGCAGGCGGGCCAGTACTTCAACACCGCCGCGGTCATCGACGCCGACGGCACGTACCTGGGCAAGTACCGCAAGCACCACATCCCCCAGGTGAAGGGCTTCTGGGAGAAGTTCTACTTCACTCCCGGCACCGAGGGGTTCCCGGTGTTCGAGACGGCCGTCGGCAAGGTCGGCGTCTACATCTGCTACGACCGGCACTTCCCCGAGGGCTGGCGGATGCTCGGTCTGCACGGCGCCGAGATCGTGTTCAACCCGTCCGCGACGCATCGCGGGCTCTCCGAGTACATCTGGCGCCTGGAGCAGCCGGCGGCGGCCGTGGCGAACATGTACTACGTGGGCGCGATCAACCGCGTCGGCATCGAGCCGCTCGGAGAGGACGACTTCTACGGTCAGAGCTACTTCGTCGACCCGGAGGGGCAGTTCGTCGGCGAGCTCGGCGACGCGTACAAGCCCGAGCTGATCGTTCGCGACCTCGATCTCGGCAAGATCCGCGAGGTGCGCGACCGGTGGGCGTTCTACCGCGACCGGCGCCCCGACGCGTACGACGACATCGTCGCTCGCTGACGCACGGATCGGGAGAAGGAGCACGCATGGACATCGGTGTGGTGCTGCAAACCACCCCGCCAAGCGCACGCGTGATCGACCTGGCGAAGCGGGCGGAGTCATACGGCTTCAGCCACGTATGGACGTTCGACTCCCACATCCTGTGGGAGGAGCCGTTCCCGATCTTCACCCAGATCTTGGCGAACACGCGCAACGTGATGGTCGGCCCGATGGTAACGAACCCGATCACGCGAGACTGGACCGTCACCGCCAGCGTGTTCGCCACGCTCAACGAGATGTTCGGCAACCGCACAGTGATCGGGATCGGTCGCGGCGACTCGGCCGTCCGAGTGATCAACGGCAAGCCATCGACGCTGACCGCGCTGCGCGAGGCGATCTACGTGATCCGCGAGCTCGCGAACGGGCGCGAGGCGGACTTCCGTGGCTCCACACTCCGGTTCCCGTGGGCGTCGAAGAGCCGGACCGAGGTCTGGGGCGCCGGCTACGGGCCGAAGGCGCTGCAGGTGATCGGCGAGGTGGCCGACGGATTCATCCTGCAGCTCGCCGATCCGGACATCACCGCATGGACGATCGGCGCGGTTCGCAAGGCCGCGTCGGACGCGGGGCGGGATCCTGCCGAGATCACGATCTGCGTGGCCGCGCCCGCCTACGTGACCGACGACGTCGCCCACGCCCGCGACCAGTGCCGGTGGTTCGGCGGCATGGTCGGCAACCACGTCGCCGACATCGTGGCCCGCTACGGAGAGTCCTCGGAGCTCCCGGCCGCGCTCACCGACTACATCAAGGGGCGCGAGGGCTACGACTACAACCAGCACGGCCAGGCGGGGAACGTCCACACGCAGTTCGTGCCCGACGAGATCGTCGACCGCTTCTGCATCCTGGGACCCGTCGAGGAGCATGTCCGGCGACTCGAGGAGCTCAAAGCCTTGGGCGTGGATCAGTTCGCCGTCTACCTCCAGCACGACGACAAGGACGGGACCCTGCGCCTGTACGGCGAGAAGATCATCCCGGCCATCGCGGATAGCGTGCTGGCGAAATCGTGACGCGTCGTCTCCGGCGCACGTGGATGTTCGTGCTGTCCCTGGTGGCGGTCGCGGTCCTGTGGGAGCTCTACAAGCTGGTTGGACCGCAGGACGGAGGGAAGCTCTTCGGCATCACGATCCTGCCTCGCGCGAACGACATCGCCATGCCGCACGTGTGGGATATGCTCTCGCGCTACGCCGAACCCGAGCGTCGGGGCGCATCCGGATCCATCTTCCTCGTGGTCCTGTCCGGGGCGTGGTTCTCGTTCCGGCTGGCGTTGACGGGGTTCGTCCTGGGGACGTCGATCGGGATCGGGCTGGCAGTGCTGATGGCGCGGTACAGGATCGTCGAGCGTGGCCTGCTGCCGTATCTGGTGATCTCGCAGACCGTGCCGTTGATCGCGTTGGCGCCGCTGGTCGTCAGCTGGGGCGGGAAGCTCCACATCGGCGGGTTCGAGTGGCCCCGGTGGCTCTCCGCCGCCGTGCTCGGCGCATTCCTGGCGTTCTTCCCGGTCGCGGTCGGAACGCTCAAGGGCCTGACCTCGGCGCCACAGGCCGCCTCCCTGGAGCTGATGGACTCCTACGCCGCGTCGTGGCGCCAGACGCTCTTCAAGCTGCGGTTCCCGGCGGCCGTGCCGTTCATGATCCCGGCGCTGAAGCTGGCGGCGACGGCGTCAGTGATCGGCGTGGTGGTCGCCGAGATCTCGACCGGCCTGGCGGGCGGCGTGGGACGACTGATCATCGAATACGCGCGCGAGGCGACGAGCGATCCCGCGAAGGTCTTCACGGCGGTGTTCGGCGCCGCCGCGCTCGGGCTGGTGATGGCCGGATCGGTGGCGCTGATCGACCTGGCGACGATGCGGACCCGCCCGCCGAAAGAGGCGTTCGAGTGACCGCGGCGGCCGTCGAGGTCAAGCGCCTGACGAAGACGTTCAACGCCGGGAGACCCGACGCGGTCGACGCGTTGGTCGACATCGACCTGACGATCCGACCCGGGGAGTTCGTGTCGCTGATCGGGCCGTCGGGGTGCGGCAAGTCGACGCAGCTCCGCCTGATCGCGAACCTGCTGGAGCCGACGACCGGGGAAGTGCTGGTGAACGGCAAGCCGGCACGGCAGGCGCGGCTGGATCAGGACTACGGCATGGCGTTCCAGCAGGCGGGCTTGTTCGAGTGGCGGAGCGTGGTGAAGAACGTCGAGCTGCCGCTCGAGCTCAAGGGCTGGAACAAGGAGAAGCGGCACGGGCGCGCCCTGGAGATGCTGGAGCTGGTGAAGCTCCCGGAGTTCGCGGAGCACCTGCCGTGGCAGCTCTCGGGCGGGATGCAGCAGCGGGTGGCGATCGCTCGCGCGCTGGCCGCGCACCCGCCGCTGCTGCTGATGGACGAGCCGTTCGGGGCGCTGGACGAGATGACGCGCGAGCACATGCAGGCCGAGCTGCTGCGGATCTGCGGCGAGACCGGGACCACGGTCGTGTTCGTCACGCACTCGATCCCCGAGGCCGTCTACCTCTCGACACGCGTGGTCGTGATGTCCCCGCGGCCCGGCAGGATCAAGACGCTTGTCGATGTGAACCTTGGCTCGACGCGCACCGTCGACACGCGAGAGGATCCCGCGTTCTTCCGCAAGGTGACCGAGGTGCGCGAGGCGCTCCGCGGCATGCAGGTGACCGACCTGGACGAAGCAGGGCTGGAACCATGAGATCGACGACGTTCACCGGCTCCCGGCGCGTGCGAACGAACCACTCGGTCGTCGAGGTGCTGTGGCCGCCTCTGGTGTTCGGTCTGGGGTTCCTCGCCCTCTGGGAGCTCGCGGTGAAGGTGTTCGACTTCCAGCCCTATTTCCTGCCGCCCCCTTCGGCGATCTGGGATCAGTTCAAGGAGAACCCCCAGCTGATCTGGAACGCCACGAAGGTCTCGGGGCTGAACGCGCTCATCGGCCTTCTGGTGGGGACCGCCCTCGGGATCGCGATCTCATTCCTGCTCGGCCGGTTCCGCCTGGTCAACGAGCTGATGACACCGCTCGCGATCGCCCTGAACGCCGTCCCGATCTTCGTGCTGGTGGCCGTCTTCAACAACATGTTCTCGATCACTAGCGAGGTCCCGAGGCGGCTGATGGTCACCCTCGTCGTCTATTTCATCGTATTGGTGAATGTGACGAGGGGACTCCGCGAGGTCGGCCCGACCCAGCTCGAGCTGATGCGCTCGTACGCGGCCAGCGAGGTCGCGATCCTGCGCAAGGTCCGGGTGCCGAACGCGGTGCCGTACCTGTTCACGGCGCTCAAGATCGCGGCTCCGGCTGCGGTGATCACGGCGTTCGTCTCGGAGTACTTCGGGGGCTCGCAGAACGGCCTGGGGAGCCGGATCGTGGCCAGCATCGCGATCTCGAAGAACGCCACAGCGTGGGCGTACGTGCTGGGAGCATGCCTATTGGGCCTGACGTTCTACCTCATCACGGTCGCGCTGGAGCGGGTGACCACGCCGGGCGGGGTCGCCGCGCGCCGGCGCGCTGGGGCATGATGCGCCGAACGGTGCATCTGATGGATCGGTCGACGGGGCAGCGAGTGTCCCGGAGGGAGGGAAGCACATGAAGGAGAACCGGTTCCGGTTCGTGATCGCGGGCGTCCTGGCGTTCGCGCTGGTGGGCGCGGCGTGCAGCAACGACGACAGCGGCGACGGTGGCGGAGGTGGAGGCGGCGGCACGGCCAACGGCGGCCAGGAATGCACAACGCCCGACCCGGTCAAGCTCCAGCTGCAGTGGTTCATCCAGGCGCAGTTCGCCGGCTACTTCGCCGCGCAGGAGAAGGGCTTCTATAACGACTGGTGCCTGAATGTCGAGATCATCGAGGGCGGGGTCGACATCATTCCCCAGCAACAGCTCGCGGACGGCGCGGTGGACTTCGCGCTCGCGTGGGTGCCGAAGGCGCTCGCGAGCCGAGAGGCCGGGGCGAACATCGTGGACATCGCCCAGGTGTTCCAGCGTTCGGGCACGTTGCAGGTGTCGTTCAAGGACTCAGGGATCACGGCGCCGGCGGACTTCGCCGGCAAGACGATCGGGAACTGGGGCTTCGGCAACGAGTACGAGATCTTCGCCGCCCTCGCCAAGGAGGGCCTGGACCCGGCGAACGACGTCTCGCTGGTGCAGCAACAGTTCGACATGCTGGGTCTGCTGTCGGGCGACATCGATGCGGCCGAGGCCATGACGTACAACGAGTACGCGCAGGTGCTCGAGGCCGTGAACCCCGACACCGGCGAGCTCTACACGGCGGACGACCTGAACGTCGTGTCGTACGAGGACTCGGGCGTCGGAATGCTCCAGGACGCGATCTGGGCCGACGGAGAGCGCTTGAACGACGACTCCTACGTCGACCTCGCGGGTCGCTTCGTGGCCGCGTCGCTGCAGGGCTGGGCATACTGCCGCGACAACGTCGAGGCGTGTCGTGACATCGTGGTGGCCAAGGGGTCGAAGCTCGGCAACAGCCACCAGCTGTGGCAGATGAATGAGATCAACAAGCTGATCTGGCCGGCGCCGAACGGGATCGGCATGATCGACCAGGCAGCGTGGGACCGCACGGTGCAGATCGCGATGGATACGCCGAACCTGGAAGGCGCCACCGTATTGACGGCGTCGCCGAGCGACGGCGCCTTCACGAACGACATCGTGTCGTTGGCGCTCACGGACCTCAACGACATGGGGATCGACACGACCGGCGAGAGCTTCACGCCGGTCGACGTGACGCTCGAGGAGGGTGGCGCGTAGGCGCACAGCCCGGCGTGCATCGGGGCATGGAGAGCGGGTCGCGGAAGCGGGTCGCGGAAGCGACCCGCTCTCCCCTGTGCTGAAGGAGTTCCTCTCGTAGCGGGCCGCGGTGATCCGTCAGAAGCGCCAGCGCGTCTGGCTGAACTCGCCGCCCTTGCCGAACCCGAACGCGCGCGTCGGCCGAACCTCGTACACGAGGTTCTCCCCACCTTCAGCGATGAACGTCCCGTCACGGAGAGCGGGGTGGAACGGGTGTGCCCCTAATCGAGGCAGGTACTTCGTCGCGAAGGCGTCGGCGACCTGCTTGAGGCGAGCGGCGTCTCCGAGCAACGTCGCCTCGCCCTCCACGACGACGTCCAATCCTTCATCGAGCGCGTTGGATCCGGTCGTGATGATGCAGTGGGCGTTGCCCGCCAGGTTCTGCGTCTTGCGCTCACCGGGGCCGGTGGTGAAGTACAACGATCCATCCAGCCACGCGAAGATCACCGGCGTCACGTGCGGGCGTCCGTCCGGGCGAACCGTGGTCAGCCACGCCAGATCGGCATCTTCCAGGCGCTTCCTCGCCTCGCTCCACGGC
>JBBQVZ010000092.1:0-14199 GCA_038211015.1 Actinomycetota bacterium
GTCTGACGAACCGGAGGACGGAACTGCTTCACCAGCAGCACCTCGTTCGACGGCAGGATCGGAAGGACCGCCGCCGCGCCGGGATGATGGATCACCTCGTACGGGGGGTGACCGGGCCAGTCCTCGATCGCCAGCCGCAGGACGGTGCCCTCGAACGCGGACCGGCTCTCGGTCGGCTCCGTGGGATCGGCCATCGCCGGTCGAGCTCAGCTGACGGTGACGATGCGCTCCGCGCGGGCGCGGCGATGCGTCTGCGCCGCGCCGACGAGATCGCGGAAGAGCGGGTGCGGCCTCGTGGGCCGTGAACGCAGCTCCGGGTGGAACTGCCCGGCGATGAAGAACGGATGGTCGGGCAGCTCGATGATCTCGGTCAGCCGGCCGTTGTGGGAGTTGCCGGACAGCACGAGGCCGGCGCCCTGAAGCGTCTCGTGGTACGCAGGGTTGACCTCCCACCGGTGCCGGTGACGCTCCTCGACCACCGGGGCCTGGTAGCAACGCTCCGCGAGCGTTCCGGGAACGATGTAGCACGGCTGCGCGCCCAGACGCATGGTGGCGCCCATGTCGGTCACGTTCTTCTGTTCAGGGAGCAGGTCGATCACCGGGTGCGGCGTGGCCGGATCGAACTCGCTCGAGTTCGCGCCCTCCAGGCCGCAGACGTGTCGCGCGAACTCGATCACCGCGCATTGCAGGCCGAGGCAGATACCCAGGAAAGGCACGTTGCGCTCCCGCGCGAACCGCACGGCGGCGACCTTCCCCTCCACGCCTCGCACGCCGAACCCGCCGGGGATCAGGATGCCGTCGACGTCGGCGAGCGCCTCTTCGGTCGCGGAGCCGCCGAGGTCGTCGGAGGCGACCCATTCGATCTGGACGTCGGCGCCGTGGGCGAACCCTCCGTGCTTGAGCGCCTCCATCACCGACAGGTAGGCGTCACGCATGTTCACGTACTTCCCGACGACCGCGATCTTGACGGGCTCGGTGGCACGGTCGATCCGCTCGACTAGCGTCTCCCACTCCGTGAGATCGGGCTCCGCCTCGATCCGCAGATGCTTCGCGAGCTCCACGTCGAGGCCCTCTTTGTGCAGGACCAGCGGGATCTTGTAGATGGACGCCGCGTCGATCGCCGAGATGACGCCGCTGATCGGCACGTCGCAGAGCAGCGAGATCTTCTCCTTGAGGTTGCGGCCGAACGGGCGGTCCGAACGGCAGACGATCACGTCGGGCTGGAGGCCGAGCGAACGCAGCTCCTTCACGGAGTGTTGCGTCGGCTTGGTCTTCAGCTCACCCGACGGCCCGATGAACGGCATCAACGACACGTGGACGAACGCGCAGTTGTCACGGCCGATCTCGTTCCGTAACTGCCGAACGGCCTCGAGGAACGGCAGCGACTCGATGTCGCCGACGGTGCCGCCGATCTCGACGACCACCAGATCGGCGGCCTCGGTTTCGGCGAGGGCTCGGATACGCTCCTTGATCTCGTCCGTGATGTGCGGGATGACCTGCACCGTTTTACCCAGATAGTCGCCGCGGCGCTCCTTCGCGATGACGCTCGAATAGACGGCGCCCGTCGTGAAGTTCGAGCCTCGGTGCAGGTCCTCGTCGACGAACCGCTCGTAGTGACCCAGGTCCAGATCGGTCTCGGAGCCGTCGTCCAGCACGAACACCTCGCCGTGCTCGAACGGGTTCATGGTGCCGGGGTCGACGTTGATGTACGGGTCGAGCTTCTGGATCGCGACCTTCAGCCCGCGGGACTTGAAGAGGCGGCCGAGCGAGGCGGTGGTGATGCCCTTGCCGAGGCCCGAGGCGACCCCACCCGTGACGAAGATGAACTTCGGTTGCGCTTTCACCACGGGACACGAGCCTAGCAGAGGGTCCCGACCCGTCGCCGGAGTTCGGGTCGCGGACTTGGCCGAGCCGACGGATTTCTCGCCTACCTCACGCCGCGAGGCGTCCGAGCGCATCGAACCAGCGGAGCGGAGGGACGGCGTCGATCAAACGAGACAACGTGATGGTTTCGGCGACAGCGTTGATGGCGATGGCCACCGCGGCAGCGAGCACCACGCCCCAACCGGGCAACACCAGGTAGAAGCCGAGCCCGATCGTGAAGCCGAGGAGGTTCGCACCCCCGTCGCCGAGCATGGCCCGTTCCCTCATGTCGAACCACAGCACGGCTACGGACCCGACCGCGACGCCCGGGAACGTCGGCAGCAGAGCCAGATCGACTCCCACGAGTCCCAGCAGCGCGACGAGGCCGAACTTGATGGCCCGGCCCGGCCGCACGTCGAGACCGTTCCAGACGTTGGCGCAGGCCGCGACCAGCAGCACGCCCGCCATGCGGACCCCACCGGACGGGCCGGGCTGCAAGGCGATCGACACGACGGCCGCCGCCACGATCACGACCACCTTGACGATGCCCGTGCTGACCCTGCCGGCCCCCAGCGCCCTCAGGTGGTCGCGGAGGCCGCGTGGGCCTGCCGGCGCAAGGTCGTCGACGAGACCCGCCGCGAACACGAGCAGCGTGGCCCCCAGGGCTCCCCAGCCCGCTCGAACGACGGACACGCTCGCGTCGGTCAGCGCGACCCCACCGACCGACGCGACGGCTGCGATCGCCAGCCAGATACCCAGCGTTCGAGGCACCATCACGCCTCGGTGATTCTCCACGGCGAGGCGTCCCCCACTCACCGCAGCCGAACCGCCCTCAGAGCCGCGGCACGCGCGATGTGCAACCCCTGCCGACCCCGATGCGCGAACCCCCGGATGGTCCGGCCGGTCGCGCGGTGCGTGAGCCCCGGCACGGGGATCTCCTCCACCCGGAACCCGGCTCGGATCGCGTCGATCGTCATGGCCGTCTCCACGCCGAATCCACCGGCGAGCGGTCGAACGGCGGCCAGACAGCTCGACGTGACCGCGCGCTGGCCGGAGAGCGGCGCCTCGGGCCGATAGCGCGACAGCAGTCGGATGGCCCCCGCGGACGCGCGCTTCACCGTTCCCGTGCCGCCACCTGCCTGCGGCGGGAAGATCGCGATCGCCAGGTCGGCGCGCCCCGACGCCACGACCTCGAGAAGGATGCCGAGACCCTCGGCGCTCGATCCGAGGTCCGCGTCGGCGAACAACCAGATGTCGGCCGGAGGCAACCGATCCAGCGCCCCCTCCATCGCCCCGCCCTTCCCCGCATGACCTCGGATCCGCAACACCGTGGCGCCAGCCGCGAGCGCCTCCGCGGACGTCGCGTCGGACGAGCCGTCGTCCACGACCACGACCTCGTCGAGAGGCAGCCCGCGGAGCGCCTCCACCGTCCGCGCCACGGTTCCCTCCTCGTCGCGGGCCGGGACGAGGGCCGCGATCCTGATGGCCCCGTTCGTCATCCCACCGGGGGGAGCAGCCGCGTCGTGCCGTCCTTCACACCGTAGTCCCCGCCGCTGCCGTTGGAGAGCGCCTCCTGGAGCGCCAGCACCATGGCCGATGCGCCGACGGGCAGGTCGACGTTGTCCACGGTCACGAGGGGCGCCACGGAGGAGTCGTCCACGCTGGAGCGGAGCTCGGTGACGAAACCCTCGTCGGACGCGAGGCTCTCCCCGGCCCCGGAGACGACTCCCGAAGAGATGAGCTCGATGAGGAACGGCTCCATGAACAGCGCCGACGTCGGAGAAAGCTCGTCGTCGGTTCCACCCCCGATGGCGACCACCATCTGACCGCGACCGCCGATGTCCTTCAACGCCGAGTCGGAGATATCGGGCGCCGATGAGGTGAGGAATCCCTGCGAGAGCATCTCTCCCAGCGGATCGGGCTGACCCGAAAGGTCGCCGACTGGGTCTGTCGCGAGGCGCCGGGCGAGCGAGCGCGCTGCCTCCGACGCGAGCAGATCGGACGACGTGGTCGACGACAGACCCAGCAGGGTCGCCAGCTCACGGTGCGCTGCAGGGGTCTCGCCAGACATGCTCGGGCGAACGGTGAGCATCGTCAGGATCTCCGCATCGGACAGATCGAGCGCTCGGCGCGTCTCCGCCATCGCCCGGGGGTCCACACCTTCTTCGGTCACGATGACGACCTGCCGGCCGAACAGCGCGTCGGCGACCAGGTAGGGCAGCGCCTGCTCGCCGAACGCGCCCAAGGTGTCCAGTTCCAACTCCAGATCCAGCTTCTCCTTCTGGAGGTCCCGTACGTGCTGCGTCAGCTCGTCGGTCTGGTTGTTCAGGTTCTTCACCAGGCCGGGATTGATGACCGTCGTCCCCACCACCACCCCAAGGCCGAGCGCCAGGAAGATCGCCATGATCGAGACGAGGTGATACCGCCAGGGGATCACAGCAGCTCTTTCAGATGGAAGAACCACTCGCGCACGTGCTCGAACGCCAGGTCGAAGAAGAGGCGAACAGAGGGAGAGATCGCCGCCACCACGATCAGCATGGTGAGCAACGCCGAGCCGATCAGCAGGAACGTGTCGCGCGCTCGCAGTCGCGAGTTGCCGTAGATCCTGGATACGCCCTTCGCGTCGACGAGGATCTCACCCACCCGCAGCCGGACGAGGAACGTGCTGCTCATCCCGCTCCGCCCTTTGTCAAGGAACTCGCGAAGGTTCCCGTGCGTGCCGACGGCGACGATCAGCTCCGCACGCTTCTCGTGCGCGAGCAGGAACGCCACGTCCTCGCTCGTTCCCGCCGAGCGCACGGTGGTGTACGGAACGCCGAGCCGTTCGAGTCGCGCTCCTCCGGGAGCACGGCCATCGGTGTACGCATGCAGGACGAGCTCGGTCGGTGGTCTCCGCCGGCTTTGCTTCAGGGCGAGCTCCAGCGCCCGATCCGAAACACTGTCCATGTCGCCCAAGATCAGGTCGGGAACATATCCCTCGTCGAGGAGCGCATCGGCGCCGCCGTCCACGCCGACGAGGACCGGTCGGATGTCGCGGATGTAGGCCCGGAGCGCGGCCAGGTCCTCGCGGTAGCTGTACCCCCGGACCACGACGAGGACGGGCCGGCCGGTGAGCTCATGTCGGAGCTCCGGGAGGCCCGATCCACCGAAGAGCAGATCGCGTTCCTCCTGCAGGTACTCGAGCGTGTTGCGCGCGAAGCTCTCGAACCGCTGCCCGAGCGCGTCCTGGGCGCCCTCCATGTCGCGGAGAACGGAGGCATGGCTCTGGAGGATCCCGACCGCCACGAGCCGTTCACCCAGGAAGAGACGGTCCCCCGACAGCCGCAGGACGTCGCCCTCCCGCACCTTCGTCATGAGGAGCGGCCCGACGCGATCGATCAGCGGGATCCCCGCCTCGATCAGGATCGAGGGCCCGAGGTTGGGATACCGGCCGCTGATCGACGCCGAAGCGTTCACCACCGCCGCCACGCCGGCGGCCACCAACCCTTCGGCCGCTACCCGATCGAGGTCCTCGTGATCGATCACCGCGATGTCCCCGGGCTCGGCGCGGGGCACCAGGTCCTTGGTCCGTAGATCGACGCGCGCGATGCCCGCCTCCCGCCCACGGCGACTCGACCAGCGGCGCGAGCCTCGGGTCTTGGACGTGGACGTAGGGGACCCCTTTCCGATCGTGGCCTCCCTTCGGCCCGGTCCGCGTGAGCTGCCCGCGCCGGGTCGATAGGAGATGCGCTCCGGATCCCGCCTCACCGCGGGATCACATGGAGGTTAGCCCACAGGTGCGGTGCTCGCGCAACCCACCGAGGCCCGCCCACGTGCGCCCATCAAGCGACCGTGCCTCTTGAGGCCGACCCCGTCGCGAGGAGCTCTTCCGCGTGCGTGACGGCGCCATCGCTCCCCGTGAGGCCTGCGAGCATGCGCGACAACTCGCGCACGCGTTCGTCATCGGAGAGCGCGCGCACCGTCGCGGTCCCCGACGTCTTCTCCACCAGGATGTGGCGGTCGGCGAAGCAGGCGATCTGCGGAAGATGGGTGACGACCAGGATCTGACGGCTCTCGGCCAGGTGCGCCAGTCGCCGACCGACCGCGAGTCCCGCCTCTCCTCCGATGCCCACGTCGATCTCATCGAAGACGAGCGTGGGTACGTCGTCGAGATCTGCCATCACGCTCCGGCACGCCAGCATCGTGCGGGAGAGCTCCCCTCCCGACGCCGTCTTGGCGAGGGGCGACGCCTTCTGCCCAGGCGAGGGCGACAACCGAAGCTCGACGCGCTCGGCTCCCGTGGGCCCGAGCTCGGGCAACGGATCCATCTCGACCTCGACCGTGGCGCCGGGCATGCCCAGCTGCTGAAGCTCGCGTTCCAGCGCGGTCGCGAGCGTGGGAGCCGCCTTGGCCCGGCCATCCGTCACGACGCCGGCCCGCTCGTGCAACTCGGTCTGGAGTCGATCCGCCGTTCCGCTCAGCTCCGCGAGCCGCTCGTCCGCCGTGGCCAGCGCGGTGAGCCGCGAGGTGGCCTCCTCCAGGAACGACAGGACCTCCGTCTCCGTGGCTCCGTACTTGCGCTGCAATCCGTTCAGCACCGCCTGCCGCTCCCGGATCTGTTGCAGGCGTTGGGGATCGGCGGACAAGCCCTCGCGGTAGTCCCGGACGTCGCGCGCCAGCTCGGCGAGCTCGGTGGACAGGCTCCGCGCGCGGTCGGCCAACGTCTCCGCGCGCGGATCCAACCGCGCGGCGTCGCTGAGCGCGTTCGCCGCACCCGCTGCCGCGTCGCCGAGCGAGCCGTCGCCCGACAGCGTCTCCTCGGCCTCCGTCGCCCGCTCCAACAAACGCTCCACGTGGGCGAGCCTGGCCTCCTCCGACGTCATGCGCTCGGTCTCGCCGTCGCGCAAGTCGACGGCCTCGATCTCTCGTACCTGATACGCCAACAGATCCAGCTCCCGTTCGCGCTCCCTCGACGCAGCCGTGAGGGCTTCGAGCGCTGCCCTGGTGTCTCGCCATCGGTCCCACGTGTCGCGATAGGCGGTGAGAGAGACCACGTGAGCATCGCCTGCGAACCGGTCGAGGAACGCGGTCTGCGTCGCGGGCGACAACAGACGCTGCGCCTGGTGTTGGCCGTGTACCTCGACGAACGCCCCGCTGAGATCCGCCAGGGTGGAGGCGGTGGCGAGCTGCCCCCCGACTCGTGCGGCGCTCTTCCCGTCCGCGCTCACCGATCGAGAAAGGAGGACCTCGTCGTCTTCCGACCAGTCGGCGGCGCTCTGCGTCGCATCGAACCGGGCCTGGACACGGGCGGCCTTGGCACCGTCGCGAACGAGCGAGCTGTCGGCCCGGGCGCCCAACGCGAGCGCTAAGCCGACGGTCACCATGGTCTTTCCGGCGCCGGTCTCTCCGGTGAGGACGTTCAGGCCGGCGTGCAGGTCGAGATCGAGGTCGTCGATGACCCCGAGACCGCTGATGTGCAGCTCCCGCAGCACGCGCCGATCCTATCCGGAGGTACCGACATCGCCGCCGTCCCCGTCGGTGGGATCACCGGGAAGCTCGAACTTGTCTCGGACGCGCGCCAGGAACGCCGGTGCGCCGGTGCGCCGGACCAAGCGGGCCGGACGCTCGGCGGCTCCGATACGCGCGCGGCTGCCCACCGGGAGCTCGACGCTCTCGCGGCCGTCCGCCGAGAGGAGGCCGGGCTCGTCCCCGACGACCTCGAGCACCACCTGTTGGTCGGCGCTCAGCACGAAGGAGCGGTCGAACACCATGTGCGCGGCGATGGGCGTGAGCACCAGGCACGGCACGTCGGGGCTCACGATCGGGCCGCGCGCCGAGAACGAGTACGCGGTCGAACCGGTCGGCGTCGCGACCACGACGCCGTCCGCGGAGAACGTCGTGACGTACACGCCGTCGACCTCGACGGCCAGCCGGACGAGACGATGCCGGGCACGTTTCTCCACCATGATCTCGTTCAGTGCCCATTGGGGAACGAACTCCGCACCGCCCTCAGCGCATGCGGTGGCCGCCAGTCGCTCCTCGATGGAGGCGCTGCCCGAGAGCGCGTCGCGGATGAGGTCCAGAGCTTCCTCCGGCTCCACCTCCGTCAGGAACCCGAGCCGGCCCACCTTCACCCCGAGCACGGGGCAGTCCAGCTCCGCAGCGACGTGGGCCCCACGCAGGAAAGTCCCGTCCCCCCCGATCGTCACGATCAGGTCCGCCGCAGCGCCGTCGTCAGGGTCGCGAGCCCGGACTACCGTCACACCGGCGTCGATCAGGGCCGTCCCGAGCGCCGCGGCCGCCTCGACGGCTGCCGCGCGCCCCTCGTGCACGATGAAACCGACGACGCTCATCGTGGCCGTCCCTCTCCCTCCATCACGGCCGCATCCAGATCGACCGCTGCATCATCCACCCCCCGGCGCCCGTGGAGCAGGAACTCCACGTTGCCAGCCGGACCTCTGAGCGGCGACGCGACGACGTCGAGCACCCCGACACCGCTCGAGCCGAATGCCTCCATCACCTCGACGAGGACGCGTCGCCAGGTCCCGGGGTCTCGCACGACGCCGCCGCTCCCCACGTCCGCCTGTCCCGCCTCGAACTGCGGCTTCACCAACACCACGAACTCCACATCGGGATCCGAAACGCGGACGAGCGCCGGCAGCACGGTCCGCAACGAGATGAACGAGAGATCCGCAACGATGAGGTCGGGAACGAACGGCAGATCGGCGGGCTCGAGGCCCCGGACGTTCGTCCGTTCCATCACCGTGACCCGTGGATCGTTGCGAACCTCCCACGCCAGTTGGCCGTATCCCACGTCCACGGCCGCCACCCGAGCGGCGCCTGCCTGCAACAGGCAGTCGGTGAACCCCCCCGTCGACGCCCCGGCGTCGAGGCAGTCGCGGGCGCGCGCGTCCACGCCGAAACGATCGAGTGCCGATCTGAGCTTCTCGCCTCCGCGAGAGACGAAGCGCCTCGCGGGCCCGATCACCTGCACGGGGGCGTCGGCGGCCACGAGCGAGGCGGCCTTGGTGGCCGGGCTCCCGGCGACGGTCACTAGCCCGGCCTCGACCGCGGCCTGGGCCTCCGCGCGGCTGTTCGCCAACCCTCGCCGGACGAGCTCCACGTCGAGCCGCCGGCGAGGCACGGTAGCGATCCTTACGATGCGGCGGTCGCCGCCGGCTTCGCGGCCGTCTTCTTCGCCGCGGACTTGCCGGACGCGGTCATGCCGGCCCGACGCTCGAGGTCGCGGACGCGCTTCTTCACGGCGTCCAGATCGGCCTGGGTCGCCACGCCCATCGACTTCATCTGGGAGGTGATCTCTCGCGAGATGACCTCCTTCAGACGGTCTCGGCTCCGCTGCGACCACTCGAGCATGTCGGCCGCCATCTTCGACACCTGCTCCTTGGCGGCTCCCGGGTCGGAGAGGCCCTTCGCGAGATCCTGCGCCTTCGCGGGGGTCAGGTTGCCGATCACCGCTTCGATCGTCTTGCGAACCTCTTCGAGTGACGTCATCGGGAGATCTCCTTCGGTCGGTCACGCGTGCGATACCGCTACCAGCATACTCCGCGTTCCTGCGCGACCCCTCAGAGCGGCGTCGTCGTGAAGAGCGCGGAGAGACCCTCCGCGACGAACGTCGGTGCGATGGCCGAGGCGGCGACGTCGTCGGGCTTCGAGATCCCGGTGAGCACGAGGAGCGAGTCCCACTCGAGGCCGGCCGCGGCGGCGATGTCCGTCTCCAGACGATCGCCGATCACGAGCGGCCGGCCACCACCGGCGCGATCGAGCGCCGCCAGCATGATGGGCGCCTCCGGTTTGCCGAACACCTCGGCGCGCATGCCCGTGGTCGTCTCGATCGCCGCGAGCAAGGCCCCCGCTCCCGGCCAGTTCCCGTCGCCTGCGGGATAGGACGCGTCGGCGTTCGTGGCCACCAACGTCGCTCCTCGTTCCACGAGGAGCGACGCCCGGCGGAGCTTCTCGTAGTTCGTCTGGCGATCCCACCCCACGACAACGACCTCGGTCTGGTCCGCATCGGCTTCGGCGATCGCGATGCCCGAGTCCCGCAGGGCCCGGAGGATGCCTTCCTCTCCCACGACGAACGCCTCGGACACACCGCGGGCGGCGAGCTGCTCGGCCGTTACCAACGCCGACGTCTCCACCTCCGCGGCCGCGGCCGGGATGCCGAGCCCGGTGAGATGGGCCGCCACGGCCTCGGGCGTCCGACCGGAGTTGTTCGTCACGAAGGCCACATGCTTGCCCGCGGCGCGAAGGCGGGCGAGGGCCTCTGTGGCGCCGGGAACGACCTGGCTCCCGCGATACAGGACGCCATCGAGGTCGAAGAGGAACGCCTCGTACGCGTCCGCGAGCACGCTCACCACGGCGTGGTCGGCCGGGGTCGTCGCGCCTCGTCGGAGCTGCCGCTGCTATACAAGGGTCATGCCTCGCGTCTTCCCGTTCGAAGCGTTGGTCTACGACGTCGCCGTGGTCGGCGCGCTGGATCGCGTGACGACGCCTCCCTACGACGTTATCAGCGAGATGCGCCGGCAGGAGTACCGGTCCGAGCCGTTCAGCATCGTGCAGATCGACCTCGGGACCGGTGACGGCGAGCATCGCTATCTGGAGAGGGACGCGCTCCTCCGTCGCTGGGTCGACGAAGGCGTGCTCGTCCGGACGCCACCGGCGTTCCACGCGTACGAGATGCGGTCGTCCGCGACCGGGCGCGTCCGCGGGATCTTCTGTGCCATGGAGTTGGAGGACTGGGGCGGCGACGTCATGCCGCACGAGGAGACGATGGCGGGGCCGGTCGAGGACCGGCTGCGACTGCTCAGAGCCACGCACACGCACCTGTCCGCCGTGTACGGGACCGTTGTCGGCCCCTGCCCCTCCCTCGCGGATCTCTTGGACAGCGTGATGGCGGGTCCTCCCGACGCCGAGCTCGTGGACGAGCAGGGCGTGGTCCATCGTCGCTGGACGATCGCCGGGGACGAGCCGATCGGCACGTGGCTCTACGAGGAGCCGCTCTTGATCGCGGATGGGCACCATCGGTACACGACCGCGCTCGCCTACCGCGACGAGATGCGCGCCGCGTCCGGGCCGGGGCCGTGGGACAGGCTCCTCACGTTCGTGGTGGACGCGGGCTCCGAACGCCTGTCGGTCCAACCGTTCCATCGCATCCAGTTGTCCGGCACCACCCCCGAGCCGGGTCGGGCGATCGGCGACCTCGACGTGGTGATCGGGGCCCTCTCCGACGACGAACCACGCGTCGGGATCGTCCGACCGAACGGCGCCGACGCGGAGCTCACCGTGATGGACCTCGCAGGCGAGCCGCCGGCCGTCCGCGCCCTGCACGATGGGCTGCTCGACGCACTCGCTCCGCCGGGAGCGCTTCGGTTCACGCCCGACCCCGTCGAGGCGGTGGCCGCCGTGGAGCGCGGCGAGGCCGTGGCCGCGTACCTCCTGCCGCCCACGACCACAGATCGCATCCGCAAGGTCGTCGAACGCGGAGAGCGCCTCCCGCAGAAATCGACGTACTTCTGGCCGAAGCCTCGCACCGGCGTGATCCTGATGCCGCTCGACGACGGCTCGGATCCTAGGTCGGGTCTTCGGCGGGCTCGAGCTTCTTGATCCCCGTCGCCACGACCTCGGTGAGGCTGCGCGCACCGGCACCGCTCCGGTAGAACCTGCGAGCGAGCGTCCCGTACACCAGGACGTCGTCTCCCTTCGCGATGCCCTTCAGGGCGCGCTTGCCGACCGACGTGTGCCACACGGCGATGGGCAACGGAAGGAGCCGCTTGCCGGCCTCCGGAACCGACAGTCGGATCTCCGTGACCTCGTCCCCCGAGGGCATCCGTCGCTCGACCGGCTCGGCCGCGACGGTCCCGGCCAGCACGACGACGTTCACCGTCACCATGTGCATCAACCTCCTTCGGGGGAGGTCGGCTCGAACCCACTCCGATCATCGGGGATCTCATCGAGGATCTCGGGGATGCCCGACCGTACCACCGGGCACCGACACCGCGGCCGTACACTCGCGCCGGTGGAGACGGTCACGTTCGAAGTCGCGTCCGGCGTCACGGCGATCGACACGTTCATGGGAGGGCGCGAGCGGTACACGGCCGCCTATCTCCTGCACGCGGACGAACCCGCGTTGGTGGAGACCGGGCCCGGGACTTCGGTCGACCCCGTCACCCTCGCCCTCGATGCGCTGGGCATCGAACCCGACGCGCTCGCCCACATCGTCCTCACGCACATCCACCTGGACCACGCCGGCGGGGTTGGTGCCCTGGCCGCCCGGTTCCCGCGCGCCACGGTCTGGGTGCACGAGCGCGGCGCGCGCCACCTGGCGGATCCCTCGCGGCTGGTGGAGAGCGCCACGCGCGTCTACGGCGAGGACCGCATGGCATCGTTGTTCGGACCCGTCGCACCCGTTCCAGCGAAACGCATCCGGGTGCTGGAGGATCGGGGTGTTCTCGATATGGGAGGACGATCCCTGCTCGCCCTCGACACGCCGGGTCATGCGTCGCATCACCTCGCGTTGGTGGACTCCTCGACCGGCGTCGTCTTCACCGGCGACGCGTTGGGCATCCACGTCCCCGACCTGCCCGTGCTCCGCCCGGCCACACCTCCGCCCGACTTCGATCTCGAACTCGCCGTGGCCAGCATCGAGCGGATCCGTGATGCCGCCCGATCCACGTTGCTGTTCGCACACTTCGGACCGATCGCCGACGTGGGCCGCACATGCGACCTCGCGGTGCGCCGTCTGAACGAGTGGACCGACGCCGTCCGAGGAGCCATGCGTTCGACCACGGACCTCGACGAGATCGTCGAGGTGCTGTCGCACGAGGCCGCCCGCGAGACCATCACCGGGGCCGAGGCGCAACTCGATCTGGATCGACTGGAGACCCTCGCAGGCATCCGGATGAACGCGATGGGGATCGTGCGCTACCTCACGAAGCAGGCGGAAGGCGATCCGGAAGGTCCCGCCGGCGAACCCGGTCCTCAGGCGAGCTGAGCCAGCCGCTCGGCCGCGTCGAACGCGCTCGCGTCGTGTCGCATCACCTTATGGAACTGCTCGGCCGCCTCCTCCTTGCGCCCGGCGCGGGCGAGGATGTCGCCCTTCACGTACCAGAGCCGCAACGTGAACGCCTCGGAGACGTCGTCCCGTGTGCGGGCCCTGCCGAGGAACGCCAGAGCCTCCGGGTACTTCTTCTGATCGGCGAGCGCCGACGCCGCCACGATGACCGCCTCGGCCTTGGCCTCGTTCGGCGCCTTGCCGTGGAGCTCTTCCTCCGCGAGCGGGACCGCCTCTGCGGGACGCCCCATGCCACGGAGGCAGTCTGCCATCACGTGGTTCTGGTCGACCCGACCCGAGATGCGCCGGTAGGTCTTGAGCTCCGTCAGCGCCTCCGGCCACCTGCCCTCGCCGTACAGCGCCAAGCCCAAGACCTCACGGACGGCGGCCGACCTGGACGCGAAGTGTTTGGCCTTCTCCGCCTCCTTGATCGCCGCTCCGCTGTCCCCACGCTCCAGGAGCTCGATCGCGCGGGCCAGCCGGGAGATCGCGTCCTGCTGATCGCCGGGACGCGCCGTGCGCCGCACCTCCTCCAACACCTCGTTGGGGAGCTGGGCGTTCGCCGGCCGCGGGCGTTTGGAGCCGCTCGTGGGACGGGGGCGGAGTGTTTTGGCCATGGGTCATCAGCCTACGGGATGAACGAGAACGGGCCGCCCGAAGGCGGCCCGTTCTCAACGATGTTCCGGCGACGACCTACTCTCCCACCCAGTCGCCCAGGCAGTACCATCGGCGCTGGAGGGCTTCACTTCCGGGTTCGGGATGGGACCGGGTGTTTCCCCTCCGCTATGGTCACCGAAACGGTGTCTCGGATCGTTGCCGATCCGACATGGTTGAGGATGCGTCCCTCGAGCAGAGCTCGGGAACTGCGATAGCGAGCGCGAGCGAAGCCAAGCCCTCGGCCTATTAGTACCGGTCAGCTCCACGCGTTGCCGCGCTTCCACTTCCGGCCTATCAACCTCGTAGTCTTCGAGGGGCCTTACCTGGTTGACCCAGTGGGAGATCTCATCTCGAGGGAGGCTTCGCACTTAGATGCTTTCAGCGCTTATCCCGTCCGAACGTGGCTAACCAGCCGTGCCGCTGGCGCGACAACTGGCACACCAGAGGTTCGTCCACCCCGGTCCTCTCGTACTAGGGGTAGCTCCTCTCAAATCTCCTGCGCCCACAGCGGATAGGGACCGAACTGTCTCACGACGTTCTAAACCCAGCTCGCGTGCCTCTTTAACGGGCGAACAGCCCGACCCTTGGGACCTGCTCCAGCCCCAGGATGAGACGAGCCGACATCGAGGTGC
>JBBQVZ010000093.1:0-14137 GCA_038211015.1 Actinomycetota bacterium
GCCGTCGTGGCGGAGTCCCACCACGAAGAACCGTTCGCCGAACGGCGCCGTCCACCCCACCAACTCGTTGTGGTCCAGCTCCGACATCGACGACCAGAAGGCCGGCAGCTTCCCGTTCTCGTTCATCTGGGTCTTCCACCGGGCGGCGGCCACGGAGCCGATCCCGTCGGCCCCCCAGATGACCGGGAACCGCTCGCCGATCCTCGTCGCGAGCGTCTTCGCCGCGTTGTCGTCGGTCGGAACGTCCGGTCCCATCGCAGCGAGGACGCCCTCCACCTCCGCGATCGCCTCCCCGACATCGGTCGCGAGCGGCGGCAGGATCCCCATGGTCTCGAGCGCTCCGAGCGAGGCGAACCCCAGATGCCCGAGCGCCGCGCGAGGCTGATAGCCGGGAGGGACACGCACGATCGCGACACCGTGATCGTCGGCCTCTTCGGCGATCGTCCCGCCCGACGTCACCACCAGCACCCGACTACCGCGCTTCAACGCCGAGCGGAACGCCGCGAGCGTCTCCGCGGTGTTGCCCGAGTACGACGAGCACACCACGAGCGTCTGCGGGTCGCAGTGCTCGGGCAGAACCGGCGACCGGCTCACCTCCACGGGGAGGCCGAGGCGCTCGAGGAACACCGACCGCACGACGTCTCCGGATACCGCCGAGCCGCCCATCCCACAGAAGGTCACGGAGGTGATGCCGTCGGAGGAAGGGAGCCCTTCGGCAAAGCGAGCGGAGTCGTATGCGGCGCGACAATCGTTGGGCAGGCCGAGCACGGCATCGAGCATGCTCTGGGGGTCCGCCAAGCGCAGCGCCTGGGGATCGTCGAGGTCGGTCACCGCTTGCCTCCGGACTTCGGCTTCTCCGCCTCGTCGATCAGCATGACGGGGATGTCGTCGCGTACCGGGTACCGATACCCGCACGTGCGACACACGATCACATCCTGATCCTCGATGTAGTCGATCTCGCCCCTGTCGTTCGGACACACCAGGATCTCGAGCAGCTCGGCGTCGACCGTCACGATGCTTTCCCTTCTCCTCGGATCAGCTCGAGGACCATGGCCGTCTTCTCCCGCAGGAGCTGGTCCGTTCGAGCCTCGACGTTCAGGCGCAAGAGCGGCTCCGTGTTGGACGGGCGCACGTTGCACCACCAATCCTCGAACTCTACCGTGAGGCCGTCGAGGCGGTCCTGCTTCCCGTCCTTCAGCGCTTCGGCGACCCGCTCGAGCGTCGCATGCGGATCGTTCACCTTCGTGTTGATCTCTCCGGAAGCGGAGTATCGCCGGAACGGCGCGAGCAGCTCGGACAGCGGAACGTTCGCCTCTGAGAGCTGCGACAGCGCCACGACCGCGGCGATGATCCCCGAGTCGGCGCGATAGTTCTCACGGAAATAGAAATGTCCGGAGTGCTCGCCTCCGAAGATCGCGCCCGTCTCGGCCATGACCTGCTTGATGAACGAATGGCCGACGCGGGTCCGCACCGGCACGCCACCGTTCTCGAGGATGACTTCCCGCACCGTCCACGAGCAGATGACGTTGTAGATGATGCTCGCTCCCGGTTCGCGCGCGAGCATCGCCTTCGCGATGAGCGCGGTCACGAGCGAACCGCTCACGTCCTGGCCCTGCTCGTCGATCAGGAACACCCGGTCCGCGTCGCCGTCGAAGGCGAGGCCGATGTCCGCTTCGTGCTGCAGGACCGCCGCACGCAACTCGCGCTGATTCTCAGCGTCGATCGGATCGGCGGGGTGGTTCGGGAACGTGCCATCGAGGTCCGGGTACAGGTGGTGCAACTCGATCGGGAGCCGCTCGAGGACCGCGGGAACGACGAGGCCACCCATGCCGTTCGCGGTGTCGATGGCCACGGTGAGGGGCCGCATCTTCGTCGCGTCCAGGAATGTCAGCACGTGCTCGACGTACTCCGGGAGGAGATCGCGATGCTCGACGACGCCGGGCACGCCGGTCGGCGGCAGACCCGACTCCGTCAACGCGCGGATCTCGAGGAGACCGCTCTCCACGCCGACAGGGCGGGCGCCCGACAGGCAGAACTTCAGCCCGTTGTACTGCTTCGGGTTGTGGCTGGCGGTGATCATGACGGCCGGGAGATCGAGCGATCCCGACGCGAAGTACAGGAGGTCGGTTGACGCGAGCCCGAGATCGACCACGCCCGCGCCACGCGAGGTGATCCCCTCGGAGATGGCGGCGGCGAGATCGGGGGACGAGATCCGGCAATCCCGCCCGATCACGACCTTCGACGCACCCGAGAACTCCGCGAACGCTGCGCCGATCCTTCGCGCGATGTCCTCGTCGAGATCGTCCGGAACGACGCCACGGACGTCGTACGCCTTGAAGATGCGGTCCAGGTCGCGGACGGTCACGGAAGGCATCCTACGGAGGAGTGCCGCCCACCGTCAGGCAGGATGGCGCTTACTGTTGGACGACGAGCCCGATCACCGACTGGAGCGGGACGACCTTTCCGTCGCGATACCACCACTTCGCCTCGCAGAGGTGACAGGTGGAGAACGCGAGCTCACGGCCCGCAACGGTCATCGTGATCGAGATGAGGTCGCCTGATCTGCAGCTGGGGCACGTTCCGTCGATGTCAGCCATGATCGCTCAAGACTGACGGACGCCCGCCCCGGGGGCCATAGCACCCCGCGCCCATTTCTCTGGACACGGAGGGCCCGGGACCGGATGGGGTGCCAAGGACCTCACGATCCGGCGCGGGGGACGCCGACATCCCCCGCCTGCCGGACCGTATCGGCCAGAAGGCGCAAGACCTTCGGCGGTCAGGGCGTGAACGCGGGCGCCGATACGCGTTCATCGCGGACCGTCCAGCCCACCGGGGGTGTCATGCGCGCGACGTGCTCGTCGCACAGGTCCAAGAGGTTCGGGTCTCGATCGTCGATCAGGTCGGCGATCACGACGAGGCGGTCCGAGTAGAAGAGCGACACCGTGGCCGCTGGCTCCGCATCGCAGCGCATCTTGGCACATGTCCGCACGGCCGCAGGCTAGATCACACACGTGTGATCTTCAAGCACTCCCCGCGAAGAAGGGCCTCGGTCGAGGCGGATGGGGCCTAGAACACGATGACGCGGGTACCGATCGGCACGAGCGGATAGATCTGCTCGACGTCCGCCATCAGCATCCTGATGCACCCGTGCGAAGCGTGCGTCCCGATCGACCCCACGTCATACGTTCCGTGGATCCTGATCCCGGAGGCGTCCAAGTACAGCGCGCGTGTCCCAAGCGGGTTGCCCGGACCAGGTGGGATGGACGCCGGCAGGTCTGCGCCCCACGTGTCCGGTGCAGGGTTCGTCCAGGTCGGATTCTCCCGCTTGTCGATGATCGTCCACTGGCCGGGCGGGGTCACGTAGCCCGCGGCCGCCGTGGCGACCGGGTACGTCTTCTGAAGGTCGAAGCCGTTGTACAGAGAGAGCTGGTTGATCGTTCTGTCTACCACGATGGTCTTGCCGATCTTGGCGTCCGGGATCTTGGGCTTCACGGTCTTGACCGGCAGACGGACGGCGGCCGTGCCTTCCACGAGCGCCGCCTGCAGACGCTTCGTCGCGACGTTGGTCCCCAGCGCATGCCCCGGCCGCGAGTGCACGAACGTCACCTCGCCGTCGATCACGGCCACCGAAGCGTCTCGCGGCGTCTGCGCCACGTCGTCGGCGATGCTCGAGACCAGCGCTGCGACACCGGTCGTGCCGCCTTCGAACGTGAGGCCGACCGAGATGTCGACGGGCTGCTCGCGGAGACGGTGCCAGACCCGCGTGATGAAGCCCACGGACTCCGACGCCTGGACGGCCTGATCGACCGCGGCGCCGACGTCCGCGGAACGGCCAAGCTCGGCAGGCGAGGAGTTCCACGATCCGCTCCCGGCCCGAACCGTCAAGGGTTCCGCGAGGCGTTCCTGCGCGGCGCGTTGGACCGCCTGGATCGCCTCGACCCGAGTCATTCCGCCGACGTCGGTGCCGGCGACCGTCACGCCGGGGAGGATGCGGTCGGAGCTCGCTCGGTCGTATCGATAGGCCGCGTAGGACACCCCGCCGAGGGCGACAAGCACGATCCCCACAGCGATCGCCACCACGACGACAGCGCTGCGAGCGCGCTTGATGTGTCTTCCTCGGGCCATTGGGTCTCCAGACGCTGTTCGATGGTCGCCGGTTCCGCTGATACCGACGACAACCCTGATGATAGCGAGGAACTTCCCGTTCGGCCCTGAAGGCGAGGATCGGCTCCGCGGCCGGGCGCCCCTACGGGTTCGGAACCGCCACCCCCATGGCCAGAGCATACGTGGACAGTCCCTTGACTCCGAGCGACGTCGACGCGGCGAGGGCGAGGATGTCGCCGTCCGACGACCGGATCTCGACCGCGGATCCGTGCAACCCCTCGAGGAACACGGGAGGAACCTGCCCCACGGAGCCGCCGGGGATCGTCAGCGTCGCGTCGGCCGTCGGTGTGTCGCCCTCGAAGAGCAGCGCGTGGATGGTGACCGTCAACGACGCGTTCCCCGGGTTCACGAGCACGATCCGTGGCCGCGCGGGCTCACCCGCGATCGCGGGCAGGACCACCCAGTCGGATGCGGGCTCCGCCGCCCCACCGGTCGCCCCGCTATCGTTCCCGAACCCGGCGCTCCGCAGGGTCGCGGCGAAGACGCCATCGGCCTGCGCGACCACATCGACCGACGAGAGACCGGAGAACGTCACGGGATACGGTCGCGCCGATGTCGGGTTCTGACTCGCTTCCGTCAACCCACCCGCCGGTACCGGCGCACCACCAGACAACAAGGTCGCGCCGAAGTCGACCTGATCCTCGCCGGGGACCATGAGGTCGATGGTCGACTGTCCCGCCCCTCCCCCGACGGGAAGGTATGCCTGGGGCCCGGCCTGGGTGCTGCCGATCACGTCGCGGATGCCGCCGTCTCGCGTGATGCCCGTGGAGGACACGGCCACGCGGCCCAGCGATACTTCGACCTCCGCACCCACGGCGGGATCGCCTTCGGCGAACGCGTTCAGCCGGAACGCCACGCTCTTGCCGGGGCGAAGGACGTGGTCGGTGAGCGCCGAGTTCCTGATCGGCGCCCGTTTCGGCGTGAACAGCACGACGTCGAACACCGCATCGACCGCGAACGGATTCATCACCACCAGATAGGCATCCTCCCCCTGCTCCGTCGTTCCGTCGGACACGTACCACGTCGGCGCCGTCGCCGACGCACATGGCTCCGCGCCGACGCCGATCTCTCCGCCGCCGCCCTGGGTGACCCACGAGGCCGCCACCCATCCGTCGAAGTACTCGACGAAGGTCGACGCCTCCCGCCCCTTGGCCGGCACCGACACGGACACGGTGGCCTGCGGCGGCACGGTGACGTCCCTCGGGTTGCCTGGCTTCCTGGCCGAGATCGACGTGACCCGCGCTGACACAGGCGCCTCGCCGGGATTCGCCAGGAACAACGTCGCCTTCCACTCCTTGGGACCGCCGCCGTGGGGGCAGAACCACGCCCCGGAGCTCGAGGTCGCGGCGACGGCCTGCGGAGGGGTGGCTACGCCCACGCCTCGCTGGAACGCGAACCCTCCGCCCACGACGACGAGGAGCACGGCCAACGCGAGGAGCCCTTGTCCACGGCCGCGGGTCGCCGGCGCGGCGTGTCGTTCCGATCTCACCGCGCCACCGGCTTCCGGGTGACCCACAGCGCCGCCAGCCACAGCAGGCCCAGCACGATCGTCTCCATGGTCCGCACCCACTGTCCGGCGTATCGAACGCGGAGTGCCCCAGCCGGCGATCCGAAGTCGGTGGACCAGCCGAACGCTTCGCTCGGACGGACGGATCCGCCGTTCGCGATCTCGAGCCGCCACTCGGGATCGAACTCCGTCGACACCACCACGAGCCCCGGCGCCGACGCCTCCCCCACCCATCCTCCAGGAGCGGCCGACAGTGCGGAGGGACGGAACGACGGGAGTTGTTCGATCGCCCCCAGCTCTGCCGACCCGGCGATCCGGGCCACCTCTTCATCGGCGGGAAGCACCGCCGCGGGCGGGAGCGTCGCGGCGTTCCGATAGATGAGGAGTCCGGACGTCCCTTCCCGATCGAGGTCGACCTGCGCGCCGAACGTCGCCGCGACGTCGGCGGGGAGATCGTCGCGCTCCGCAACGACGAACCGCACCCCCAGAGGCGCCAAGAGCGCACCGCCGTGGGTGGTCGAGCCCGAGACGATCTCTTCGAGCGCCCGCTCCAGGTATCGCTCGCCCGGGCCGGTGAGCGCGCGGCCCATGTCCACTCCGGAGATCCCGGCGCGCCCCGTCAGTCCGAACCGAAGGGTCGACGTGCCGTTCGGAGCGACGCCCTCGGGATCACCGCCGGGCGCCACGAACGGCGCCCCCGAGTCGCCCCCCACCCACAAGACCCGGAAATCCCCCTTCGCGCTGCTCGACACCACGGCCCACGCAGGCGGCAGTGCCGCCGGGCCCCCGACCGCCCATCCACCCACCATCGCGCCGGCGGACTGGAGGACGATCCCGCCACCCAGCACGATCGCCAACAAAGCGGTGCCGATCTGCCGGAGCCCGAACGACTCGCGTCCGAGCCCCGAGAGCACGGACGACAGCCCAAGGCCGACGATCAGCGCCTCTCCCACCGCCGCGAGCGCGAGGTAGATCGGAGCGTTCGCGGCCCACACGGGGAGGTAGCCGGCGGAAGAGGACCATGCGAGCGCCAGGCCGGCGATCACCGTCAACACGGCGCGGTTGGCGACCCCTCGGTGTTCGCGGCCGACCAGCGAGAACGCGAGGACGGCGGCGATCGGGAGGAACGCGGCGATCGACCATGTGCCCGGTCCTCCGCCGAGCGCGAGCCGACCCAGCGCCCCGAGGTCCGTGGTGCCGATGCGAGATCCGAGGCCGACAGCGTCGCCGGCCACCAGGGTGGGCACGAACGGGAACAGGAGCACGGCGGCCGCGGCGAACGCCGCGGCCGCGATCCCCAACCCACGAACGCGCGAGGAGCCGAAGAGGATCTGCACGACGACGAGCACCGCCGTCGCGAGCGCCACGCCGGGCATGAACGCCATGCCGACCGCGAGCGTGACGGCAACGCCTGCGATGAATCTCCAGCGCCCATCCGGCAGGTCGCCGGGCGAGAACGCGACCTCGAGTCGCTCGAGGAGGGTGGGCAGCACGCACAGCGCGACCATCAGTCCGATCCGACCCTCCGAGAACCCCCAGAGCACCATGGCGGACAATCCATAGGAGACCGCTCCCAGCACCGCCGCGCCCGGACTGCCGGCGAGCCGGGCCAGCGCTCGGTAGAGCATGATCGACGCGAGGATCGGTCCTCCGGCCAGCAGCAGCTTCTGCGCGAGAGCCGTGCTTGCGAACGTGACCCACGAAAGAGCGCCCATCGCTCCGAGCGCGGGACTCGCCGCCAGCGGCCCGCCGAGCCCGGTGGTCCGATAGCCGGAGGCAAGCTCGTTGAAGAACCCCTTCCACGAGCCGGGGAACAACGGCAAGGCCCCGCCGTGCAACGGCTCGGGCCCGAGGAAGCCTCGCATGGCCACCCCCACCACGAGCGCGCCGACGAACGACGCCACGACGACGGGGTGCGAGCCCACGAGCGAGACGGTTCGATCCCGGAGCCGCCTGCCGGCGGAGGCATCCTCGTCCTGCTCCTCGATCTCGCGCTGCTCCTCGAAGATCTGGCCCGCAGCCGTGAACCATCGCGGCAACCGCACGCCGGCGGATTCCATGAACCGCCGCAACTGGCGATCGGGGACCTTGCGAACGCTTTGGGCTCGTACTCGACGTGCGATCGTCCCGGGGAGATGCACGATGTTCCATCCCCATGCCGCCAGCAGATCGAGCGCACCCTCGAACCGTCTGGTCAGCACCAGGTATGCCAGCCGGAAGATCCCGAGCACGATGGCCAGCGGCAACAGCCACATCAGCGACGACAGGGCGTAGTTCTTCAGCATCGCGACGATGGCCGCCCGCTCTTCGTAGTACCGCTCGGTGCGCCGGTAGCGCTCGGCCGGACGTTCGCCCGCAGCGGACGCGTCGCGATGACGAGCGCGGGCCAGTGGCGTCATCAGCACGTGGAATCCGGCGAGACGCGCGCGCCAACAGAAGTCGAGATCCTCGTGGCGGGTGTCCAAGCGCTCGTCGAACAACCCCGTCCGCTGCCAAGCTTCACGGGAGATCAACATGGCGCATGTTGGGACGCACAACACCTCGATCACCCGATCGAACTGGCCCTGATCGATCTCCCCGGGCTGCAGGGGCGTGTAGGGATGCGCGAATCGATCGGCGGATCTGCCGACGTCGCGGAGGAGCCGGGGCTCATCCCAGTCCACGACCTTCGGACCCACGACCCCGACGTTCTCCACACGCATGCCGATCGCGGCCTCGACGAGACGCGTCACGGCGTCGGGATCGAGCGCGGTGTCGTCGTGCAGCACCAAGAGATAGTCGGCCTCGCGCGCCGCGGGGATCTCCAGCGCAGCCCGCACCGATCCCGCCAGACCATGATCCCGATCGGACGCGACGACCCGTCGTTCACCGAGGGCGCGCTCGAGGATGTCCCTCGAACCGTCGCTCGACGCGTTGTCGACGGCGATGACGCCCATGCGCGGATAGGTCTGCCCGCCGAGCGCCGACAGGCATCCGCGGAGCCATCGGGCGGCGTCCCGGACCACAAGGACGACCAGAACCGAGGGCGCGTGCTCAGAGGGAGTGACGGTGGACGATCCAGTCATGCGATGCGCTCCCGCGCGGCGCGGAGCCTAGCAGGCCAAGACCGCGAACAGGCGGAAGGGGGGCTCACCGCCCCCCTTCACACGTCGGTCCGACGAGCGCTCAGCGCTTGCGCGCCGCAGGCTTGCGAGCTGCCGTCTTCTTGCGAGCGGCCGTCTTCTTGCGAGCCGCGGGCTTGCGAGCTGCCGTCTTCTTGCGAGCCGCCGGCTTCCTGCGTGCCGCGGTCTTCTTGCGAGCCGCGGGCTTCTTGCGTGCGGCTGTCTTCTTGCGAGCCGCCGGCTTCCTGCGTGCCGCGGTCTTCTTGCGAGCCGCGGGCTTGCGGGCGGCCGTCTTCTTGCGAGCCGCCGTCTTCTTACGAGCCGCGGGCTTGCGTGCGGCCGTCTTCTTGCGTGCGGCCGTCTTCTTACGAGCCGCGGGCTTGCGAGCGGCCGTCTTCTTGCGAGCCGTCGTTCTCTTGACTGCCATGCTGCCCTCCCTTCGCGTTTCCCGAGGATCTACGACGCCATGCGTTTCAGGCGCCGACGCTCCCGTTCACTCATCCCGCCCCACACGCCGTATCGTTCATCGCGGCGGAGGGCGTAGTTGAGGCATTCGATCCGAACGGGGCATTCGCTACAGATCCGTTTGGCCTCCCTCGATGAGCCTCCCTTCTCGGGGAAGAAAACCTCTGGGTCGTAATCACGACACCGTGCTCGTTCTTGCCAAGGGATGTAGTGGTGCACGCCTCGTCTCCCCCCCAAATCACATCCATGTGATTCTGAGGGAAGAACGTCCTCGGTGACAAGGGGAAATCCGAGAAAGTTCTCTGCCTCGTGTCCCTCTTCATCGCTTGTCCGGTTCATCGTGTCGGGCCGATGAGCCGTGTGCAAGTGCTCAGAGGCAGAAATGTGATGGTCAAGCATGTTGACCGTAACGGTCAAGCAGATTGACTGTTTCGACCGCTGTCGACCCGATCGTAGGTCGTGGTGCGCACCGCGGGGACGCGGCCGATCGCGCGGATCGCTTCGTCGAACTGATCGGGCGTCATGCGGATCCCCCATTCCGCGCCGGCCATCCGGCTGATCGTTTCCTCCATGAGCGTTCCGCCGAAGTCGTTCGCACCCGCCTGAAGGATCGCTTGACACGCATCGATGCCGAGCTTGACCCACGACACCTGCACGTTGGGGATATGTCCGTCGAGCAGGATGCGCGCTACGGCATGCATCCTGAGGTTCTCCTCGTACGTCGCGCCGGGGCGCGCCTTGCCCGCCAGATAGATGGGGGCGTTCTGGTGCACGAACGGCAGTGGCACGAACTCCGTGAAGCCCCCCGTCTCCTCCTGGATCCGCCCGAGACGGCGGATATGCGCCACCCAGTGGGGCGGGGCGTCGACGTGGCCGAACATGATCGTCGAGCTGCTGCGGATGCCCAGACCGTGTGCGGTACGGACGATCTCCTCCCAGGTGTCGGCCGGGAGCTTGCCTTTGGTGAGCAGCCAGCGGACGTCGTCGTCGAGGATCTCCGCCGCGGTCCCGGGGATCGTGCCCAGCCCGTGCGCCCGGCATTCCTCGAGGAACTCCCTGAAGGAGATGCCGAGCTTGGTCGCTCCGTTCAGGATCTCCATGGGACTGAACGCGTGGATGTGCATGCCGGGTGTCCGCGCCAGGATGGCGTCCAGCAGATCGAAGTAGAACGTGCCAGGGAGGTCGGGGTGGATGCCGCCCTGCATGCACACCTCGGTCGCCCCCGCCGTCCAGGCCTCCTCCGCGCGATCGGCCACCTCGTCGAGCGTGAGCGTGTAGGACTCGGCATCGACCTCGCGTTGCGCGAACGCGCAGAAGCGGCACCCGACGTAGCAGACGTTGGTGAAGTTGATGTTCCGGTTGACGACGTAGGTGACCTCGTCGCCCACGGCCTCGGAGCGCAGGTCGTCGGCGACCCGGCAGAGCAAATCGAGCGCCGGCCCTTCCGCTCGGAACAACGCGAGCGCATCCTGATCGGTGATCGGACGATGGGCGGCGGCCTTCGCGAGCGCGACCTTGATATCCACATCGAGCCGCTCGGGCGAGATATCGCTCGTCGACCAGTCGCGCGTGACGTCGAGCGCCTCGAAGTCGCCGTAGACAGCCATCGCGTCCTCCCGGAGCCCGGCGTCGGGTCCCTTGGCGAACGTCAGCTCGATCGTCCGGGGCTTCCATCGAACGTCCGGGTCTTGCCAGGCAACGCCTTCCGGCAACCGTCCCTCGACAGCCAGACCGTCGGCCCCGATCAACGCGGACACCGGCGCGCGCATCTTCGACGCGAGGTAGGGGTCCGGACGGTCGGCATATCGTCCGTAGACGGTGAGCCGCTCGCGGAGCGCGAACCCCCGCTCGGCCGTGGTGGCGGACAACGCCTCGATCGTCGGCCACGGCTTCTCCGGGTTCACGTGATCGGGCGTGAGCGGCGACACGCCTCCCCAGTCGTTGATGCCGGCATCGAGGAGCCGCAGCCGCTGCGCCGGATCGGAGAGGTTCGGCGGCGCCTGCACGCTCATGTGCGGGCCGAGGACGATCCTCGCCGTCGCGACGGCCGCGAGGAACTCCTCGTCCTCCGGCTCGGGCGCATCGCGCATGGCGGTGCCGGGCTTCGCCCGGAAGTTCTGCAGGATCACCTCCTGCACGTGGCGATACCGCCGATGGAGATCGCGGATCGCGAACAACGACTCCGCACGCTCCCGCGGCGTCTCACCGATGCCGATGAGGATCCCCGTGGTGAACGGGATCGCGAGCCGGCCGGCGTCCTCGATGGTCCGCAACCGCACGGCCGGGACCTTGTCCGGCGACCCGAAGTGCGGGCCCCCACGTTGCGACAAGCGGTCCGACGACGTCTCGAGCATCAAACCCATCGAGGCGCTCACGTGCTTCAGCCGCGCGAGCTCCTCGTAGCTCATCACCCCAGGATTGAGGTGCGGGAGGAGTCCGGTCTCCTCGATCACGCGGATGGCGACAGCGCGGAGGTATCCGAGGGTCGAGCCGAAGCCGCGCTCGTCCAACCACTGCCGCGCGACGTCGTAGCGTTCCTCCGGGCGATCGCCGAGCGTGAAGAGCGCTTCCTTGCAGCCCATCTTCCGCCCGGCTTCGGCGATCGCGACGACCTGCTCGGGCGTGAGGAACGGATGGTCCAGCTTGGCCGGCGGCTTGGCGAACGTGCAGTAGTGGCAGTGGTCGCGGCACAGCATGGTCAGCGGGATGAAGACCTTCCGGGAGTACGTCACCGTGCGTCCGTGGCCGAGGTCGCGGAGCCCTGAGGCGATCGTCATCAGCCGGCTGAGGTCGTCTCCACGCGCCCACAGCAGCGCCTCGGTCTCGTCGAGCGACAGGGCTTTGCCCGACCCGGCGCGAACGACGGCGCGATGCAGCTGCTGCGGGGTCGCCTGGGGCATCGCGGCGAGCCTACTACGCTATGCCGCGATGCAGATCGTGGCGCTCGCGGGTGGGGTCGGGGCGGGGAAGTTCCTCCGCGGGGTCGACCGCGCGTACCCGGGCGAGCTGGCCACGGTCGTCGTGAATACCGGGGACGACATCGTGATCCACGGCCTGCACGTCTCTCCCGACCTCGACTCCGTCTGCTATTGGCTCGCCGGTCTGATGGATCGCGAACGGGGCTGGGGGCGCTCGGGAGAAACGTTCCACGCGATGGAGGCGATGCGAACGTCGGGCGCCATCGATGCCTGGTTCAACCTCGGCGACCGCGACCTGGCGACGCACGTGCTGCGGACCCAGCTCCTCCGTGAGGGCCGGACCCTGTCGCACGCCACCTCCGAGATCCGCTCGACATTGTTGGGCCTGACGACCGACGTGGTTCCGATGACCGACGACACGGTGACCACGCGGATCGACGTGTTCGACGCCGCGGGCGAACCGCTCGACCTCCATTTCCAGGAGTATTGGGTCAAGCGGCACGCGCAGGACCTGGTGAAGGGCATCCGGTTCGAAGGCATCGAACGAGCGACGCCCACGCCCGGCGTCCTCGACGCGATCGCAAGCGCCGACGTGCTGTTGCTATGTCCGTCCAACCCGGTGGTATCCATCGGGCCGATCCTGTCGGTGCCCGGTGTCCGCGACGCGGTCGCGGCCCGGTCGGGGCCGGTCGTCGGCGTCTCTCCGATAGTGGGAGGCGCGCCGCTCACCGGGATGGCCGACAAGCTGATGCCCGCCGCCGGGCTCGAGGTGTCGGCGCTCGGTGCAGCGCGGGGGTACCGCGACCTGCTCTCCGCGTGGGTGATCGACGAGCGCGACCGCGACGCGGCGGCGCGGATCGAGGATGAGCTCGGGGTGCACGTGGCCGTCACCGACACGGTCATGCGAGACGACGAGGTCGCCGAGGCCGTGGCGCGTGTCGCCATCGAGCTGGCGTCGTGACGATCGAGATCTGGCCCGTCGAGGGGCTCCCGGAGATCCGCGAGGGTGACGACCTTGCGGCCATGCTCGCCGAGCCGCTACGAGCGCTCGGCGTTGCTGACGGCGATGTCGTCGCGATCACGCAGAAGGTCGTGTCGAAGGCCGAGGGACGCGTCGTCCCCGATGAGGGCGACGGACGATCGGCATGGATCGAGCGCGAAACGCGAAGGATCGTCGCGCGGCGCGGCGAGCTGATCATCGCCGAGACGCACCATGGGTTCGTCTGCGCGAACGCGGGAGTGGACGCGTCGAACGTCGAGCCGGGGTTCGTCTCGCTGCTCCCCATCGATCCGGATGCGTCGTCGGAGGCCATCAGGGCCTCGCTCATCGAGCGGCTCGGGCTCTCGCGCCTGGGAGTCGTCGTGACCGACACGTTCGGGCGTCCCTGGCGCAACGGCGTGGTGAACGTGGCGATCGGGTGCGCCGGACTCCCGGCGATCGTCGACCTCCGCGGCCGGGCCGACCATCACGGACGCGAGCTGGAGGTGACGGTAGTCGCACTGGCGGACGAGGTGGCCGCTGCGAGCGGCCTCGTGATGGGCAAGAGCGCACGCGTTCCGGTCGCCCTCGTGCGCGGCGTCGACTTCGATGACGCCGCGCACGGTCGCGCTGCCGACCTGATCCGGCCCCCGGACGAGGACCTGTTCCGAGAGGGCTCGATCGAGCCGTGAACGCGAAGAGGGCGGGAGAACCCGCCCTCTTCGAAGGAACCGGTGTGACGACGCTAGGCCAGCAGCCCGTGGAAGAAGTACCAGGCGAAGACCGCCGCCACGACGTACATCAGCGGGTGAACCTCACGGAACTTGCCCTGAAGCACCCGGATCACGACGTAGGCGAGGAACCCTGCGCCGACGCCGTTGGTGATCGAATACGTGAACGGCATCATCACGATCGTCAGGAGCGCCGGGATGCCGATCGCGGGATCTCGCCATGAGATCTCGCCCACCGCCTGCATCATGAAGTAGCCGACGATCACCAGGAC
>JBBQVZ010000094.1:0-14097 GCA_038211015.1 Actinomycetota bacterium
GTGCTCGACGACGACGAGTACCTGCAGCTCGACGACCTCATCGTCGTGCGGACCCAGGTCCCGAAGGCGGGCGAGGTCGCGACGTATGGCGTCGTGACCGAGGCCGAATCCATCTACGAGGGCGCCACGTACGAGTCCGACACGCATCGCGTGGCGGAGCTCGGCATCATGCCGGCGGCGAAGGTGCGCTCCGCCCGCGTGGCGGTGACCCGCGTCGACCCCGAGATCTGGGTTTCCCCCGATCCGGGTGAGGTCGTCCAGCGCGCCACCGGCGACGAGCGAGCGAAGGCGCTCTACCTGGACGAGATGGGCCGCCCATTGCCGATCGGGATCGGCCGCGACGGCGAACCGGTGTCCGTCGACCTCGACTTCTTCGACGGCCGCAAGGGCGGGCACATGTCGATCAGCGGCATCAGCGGTGTCGCCACCAAGACGTCGTTCGCCCTGTTCTTCCTCCGGATGCTGACCGGGCATCCGGGCGTGGTCGGCGAGGGAGCCTCCAACCTCCGCGTGCTGGTGTTCAACGTGAAGGGTGAAGATCTGCTCTGGCTCGACAAGCCGAACCGGTTCTTCGACGAGGAGGCTGCGGCCGGTTGGGCGACGCTCGGGGTCGCTCCCGGACCGTTCCCATCCGTGCGGTTCTGGGCGCCCGCGAGGAGACGCTCCGGCGACGTCGTCGTCCCCGACACCGGCGGACGTCAGGAAGGCGTGGACGTCTTCAGCTGGACGCCGCGCGAGTTCGTCGACGAGGACTGCCTCCAGTTCCTGTTCACCGACGCGAACGACTCGAAGAACCAGATCCCGTTCGTCCGCGAGCGCGTCCAGGCGCAGCTGAAGCGGTTCGCCGTCGACGTCGTGGGGATGCCGGGCGCGGTCGTGCTCCGCGACCCCCGCGACGCGCCCGACGGGAACTGGCGGGGTCAGCAGGTCCAGGCGCTGGCCGGCGAGCGGATCGTCACCGACCTGCTCACGCTCGTCGACGCGCTCGGCGAGTTCCTGGAACCGGAGGACGGCTCGGAGCCCGATTGGGCATGGAGCGGCCGCGTCATGGGAGGAACCGTTTCGGCGTTCATGCGACGGCTCCACGCCGGCGCCGCGCGGATGGGGCAACTGGTGAAGGCCGGCGAGAGCCGGCGCATCGATCGTTCGAAGGCGAGCGTCACCGTCGTCGCGATCCAATCGCTGCACGATCAGGCGCAGCGGTTCGTGGTCGGTGCACTGCTCAACGAAGCGTTCCGCGAGAAGGACGAGTCGGGCCAGCGCCTGCCGCTCTCGGTCGTCGTGCTGGACGAGCTCAACAAGTACGCGCCCCGCGAGGGGACGAGCCCGCTGAAAGACATGTTGGTCGACATCGCGCAACGCGGACGGTCGCTCGGCATCCTGCTCGTCGGCGCGCAGCAGACGGCATCACGCGTGGCGTCCGAGGTGCTGGAGAACGCCGCGATCCGCGTGAGCGGCCGGTTGGACGCCGCCGAGGCCGAGCGCGCCGAGTACGGCTGGATGCTCCCGTCCACGCGCGCGCGGGCACGATTGCTGAAGCCGGGGACGATGGTCATCTCGCAGCCGGCCATCCCCGTTCCACTCGTCGTCACGTTCCCGTTCCCGCCGTGGGCCACCAGGAAGGAGGAAGTGGCGACGGACGCCGACGGCGATCCGTTCGCGGGCCTGTGACGCGACCCGCCACGCCCTCCCCCCGGACATGAAGATCCTCCACACGTCGGATTGGCACATCGGCAAGCGCCTGGGCCGGCACGACCGCATGGACGAGTTCGTCGAGGTCCTCGCGGAGGTCGAGCGCATCGCCGACGAGCACGCGGTCGACCTGGTGCTGATCTCGGGCGACGTGTGGGACCGGCCCATCCCGCCGATGGACGCGCTCACACTGGGGCTCCAGACGCTCCTGCGGCTGGCCGAGCGCCGCCCGGTCGTCGCGGTCGCCGGCAACCACGACTCCCCCGAGCTGTTCGAAGCGCTGGCGCCGCTGCTTCGTCCACAGCACGTCTTCCTGACGGGAACCGTGAAGCGGCCCGACGAAGGCGGCCTGCTCGGGCCGGACGAGCTCGGCGTGCCGGCGGTGGTCGCGTCGTTCCCGTTCCTCCGCGAGGGGCGCGTCGTCGACTTCATGAAGGAGGCGGGCGAGTGGTACGGCGAGTACGCGGGACGCGTCGCGGGCATCACGTCCGTCTACAACGAGGCGCTCGTCGCGCGGGCGGGCGCCGACCTGGTGCCGATCCTCATGGCGCACTTCCTGGTGAGCGGGGTGCGGATCGACCGGAACGCGCCGCGCGGCGAGCGCGAGCTCCACATGGGCGACGCGTACGCGGCCACGTCGCAGGCGATCCCGGCCGGACCGCAGTACGTGGCGATGGGCCACATCCACGCGCCGCAGAAGGTGCCGGGCGCGCCGGTGCCCGCCGAGTACGCCGGCTCGCTGCTCGCGCTCGACTTCGGCGAGGCGGGCGAGCAGAAGCGCGTCGTGATCGTCGACGCCGAGCCGGGCAGGCTCGCGGTCGCCGAGACGATCGAGCTGCAGGGCGGCCGTCGCTTGGTGCGCGTGACCGACTCGTGGGACGCGATCGAGGCGCGGACCGACGAGCTGGCCGACGCGTTCCTGGACCTGACCGTGAAGACGAGCGGGACGGATACGTCGCTCGCGGAGCGTGCACGAGAGACGTTCCCCTACCTGGTGAAGGTCCGCGCGTACCGGGACGGGTCCGGCGAGCGCGAGCGCGTGGCGAAGGCCGCGCGGTCGTGGCCGGAGCTGTACGGCGCCTATTACCGGCAAGAGCATCCGGGCGAGGAGCCGCCCGACGCGCTGCTCGCGCTCTTCCGCGACGTGCTGGAGGAGGCGGGCGATGCGACCGCATGAGCTCACCGTCGAGGGGTTCCGCTCCTACCGGCAGAAGACGACGTTCGACTGGCGTGGACGGCGACTGGTCGGCATCGTCGGCCCGATCGGCTCCGGCAAGTCGTCGATCATCGACGCGATCTCGTTCGCGCTGTTCGGCAAGACCCCGGCCGTGGAGCGCGACACGAAGTCGCTGATCCACCAGCTCTGCGACCAGTGTCACGTGGAGCTGGTGTTCGAGGTGGAGGGCCAGGTGTGGCGAGTGCAGCGCGCCCTCCGGAGCAACGGACAAGCCGGCAGCAAGCTCGAGCTCGTCACGGAGGACGGTGGCGAGCCGGACGTCCCGCAGATCGTCACCGGCGTGCGCACGATCAACGAACGGATCGAACAACTGCTCGGGATGGACTTCGACGCGTTCCGCCGGTCGGTGCTGCTCGCGCAGAACCGGTTCAGCGAATTCCTGAAGGCGACCGCCGGCGACCGCGACAAGGTCTTGAAGGGCGTGTTCGGCTATGAGGTGCTGGACGAGGCGCAACGTGTCGCCAAGTCGCGTCTGGATGGCGTCGAGACCGACCTGGATGCGCTCGGCGACGAACGTCGCAGGATCGACGAGGCGCGCGGGCGGCTCGAGGAGGCGCGCGCCACCGCCACCGCCGCCGATCGCCGACTCCGGGACCTGGAGGCGGCCGCGCCCGAGGTAGAGCGGCTGAGCAAGGAGCGGGATGCCGCCGCGGGCGATGACGCCGCCTGCGCCGAGCAGATCGCCGCGCTCATCGACGTCACCGCATCGTTGCCGCACCCGGACGACGTCGATGCCGCCGTGGATGCCGCGAGCGCGGCGGAAGAGCGCGTGGCGTCGTCGACGGCCGCGTTCGAGGCCGCGGAGCACGTGTTGGCACAGCGGCAGGCCGAGCTCGGCGACGTCGCGAGCCGGCTGGGCGATCGTGAGCGCTTCCGTTCATTCGACCGGCTGGTGCAGCAACAGGAGCAGGAGTCGAAGGCGCTCGACGCGGCGAACACCGACGTCGAACGGACCGAGCAGGCATCCACGAACGCGGTGGCGCTCGTCGAGACCCGCGGCGTCGAGCTGGAGACGGCCGTTGCCGCCGTCGCGAACGCGACCGACGTGGAGGCGCAGGCGACGCACGCCGTCGAGCAGGCGCGCGCCGCCCTCGCCGGCGCGCAACACGCCGAGATGGCGCACGAGCTCCGCGATGCGCTGGTCGCCGGCGAGCCGTGCCCGGTGTGCGATCAACCGGTCGGTGCGATCCCGAAGGGTCGCGCGGCGCCGAAGGTCGCGGCGGCCGTCCGCGCCGTCGACAAGGTGGAGGCCGCGGCCACGAAGGCCCGGGACGCGCGCGAACAGGCATCGCAGGCCCGAGCATCCGCCGCGACCGCCGCCGAGGGGGCCGCGAAGCGCGCCGAGGAGGCCGCCGCGAACCACGAGCGGACCGCCGAACGCCTCCGCGCGTCGGAGGCGGCCATCGCGACGACGAACGGCCAGCTCGTGGAGTGGCTGGGTGAGGGCGATGCCCGGACGTTGCTCGAGGCCCGCCAGGCCGAGCTGGACACCGCCGAGCGCGCCGCGGAGGAGACGCGCGCAGCGGTGGACGCCGCCCGCGCACAGCTGGAGCAGACCAGGGAGGCGGCGGCCGGCTCCCGCAAACAGCTGACCTCGTTCGCCAACAAGCTCTCCGGCGCGTGGGGCCGGCTGGGCGAGGATCGCGACGTGGCTGCCGACCCCGCGGCGCTCCGCGATGCGTTCGTGTCGCTCGGCGAAGCCGTGCTGGCGCGCCACGCCGAAGCGGAGGAGCGACGCGCAGACGCGTCGGCGCGCAAAGAGGCGGCGGCGGCGGCCTCGGAGGAACTGCTTGCCTCGGTCGGCCTGGACCCCGACGACGATTTCCACACCGAGCGGACCGAGGCGGCGGTGCATCACGCCACGGCGACGACGGAGGTCACGGCGCTGGAGGCCGAGATCGGCCGGTCCAACGAGCTGGAGGGACGCATCGTCGATGCGGAGGCGCGCCGTAACCTCGCGCGACGGTTGTCCGACGACCTGAAGCCCTCGCGGTTCCTCGCGTTCCTCTTAGAGGAAGAGCGTGCCGAGCTGGCGGATCTGGGCAGCGAGCACTTCGAGCAACTGACGGACGGCGCGTATCGGTTCGCGAGCGACGGGAGCTTCGCGGTGCAGGACCTGAACGCGGCCGGCCAGGTCCGCAAGGCCGACTCGCTCTCGGGAGGCGAGACGTTCCTCGCGTCGTTGGCGCTCGCGCTCGCGCTGGCCGAGATGGTCGCGCGCGGAGGCGGGCGACTCGACTCCTTCTTCCTGGACGAAGGCTTCGGGAGCCTCGACCCCGAGCACCTCGACCGGGCGATGGACGGGATCGGGCGGTTGGTCTCGGAGAACGAACGCCGTCTGGTCGTCCTCGTCAGCCATGTGGCCGAGATGCGCGACGCGATCGAAGATCTGATCGTGCTGGACAAGCACGACGTGACCGGAGACACGATCGTGAGATCCGGCGCCGGCCCCGCCGTGTAGTGGCACCGTCGGCGTTTGCTCCACATCCGGTCTCGGACTACCCGGGACGGGGTACGACCAAAGACCTACCCGATTCCGACCATATCCCTCCCGTGGCCGACTACGGGTTGCCCCGATGCGGACCGATACAACCTTGAGGGCCCATTCGCACAAGGGGAACGATGGCCGGCCAGAGAAGCATCTACCGAATCGCCCGGACGCTGCTGCTCGCTTTGGCAGCCCTGTTGGCTGTGGGCGCGGTCGGCTCCATGTTCATGGGATCCCAGGCCGTCAACGACGCGAAGGACGGCATCGTCGACCAGGCTCGCCAGATCGTCGAGGACTCCCTCCCGGTCGTCCTGGGACCGCAGGATCTGTCCTCCGCGGCCACCGATGCGCGAGCCGACCTGATCACCGCCAAGATCACACCCGTTCTCCTCGACCCGACCACGTTCGACGATGTCGCGATCTGGTCGACCGACGGCATGATCGTGTACTCGACGGACCGTTCGCTCATCGGCCAGCGCCCGGATGAGGCACGGACGAGCGTCCGCGACGCCGTGGAGCGAGGCAGCATCTCGACCGAGCAGAGCGACGGGATGTTCTCGGTCCTGATCCCGTTCCGCCTCCGCGTGGACGGCGACATCAACGCCGCGATCCAACTCGCCCGCAACGACGACCCGATCGTGGCTGCCGGCAAGCCCTGGCGATACAACGCCATCCTCATGACGTTCGGACTCATCATCGCGTTGGTCGTGCTCTACCGGGTGATGCGCCTGTCCGCGACGTCGGTCGCACACACGAGCTTCCTCCCGTCGGCGAGTCGCGTCGCGCCGGGCCCGACCGGTCCGTCTCCGCGTCCGACCGAGCTGCCATCGCCCGGTCTCCGCGAGGAAGCCGACGCTCGCAAGAAGGCCGAGGATCGAGCCTCGTCATCCGAGGAGCGGTTGAGCGTGATCCAAGAGCAGTACCGCAAGACGCTCGAGGAGCTGCACGTCACGCAGCGGCTCCTCCAGGAGCGTCCGGCGGCGAGCGGGGCCGACCCCGAGGTCGAGGCACGGCTGTTGAAGGCCGAAAGCCAGACCGGTCTGCTCGAGGGCCAGTTGAAAGCGATGAGCATGGAACGTGACAAGCTCGCTCGCCACATCGCGGACCAGGCGAAGGCGAAGGGCGACAAGGTCGACCCGGAGCTCGACCGCAAGGCCCGCCAGGTCGAACAAGAAGCCATCGGACTCCGGGCGGAACTCGAAGGTGCGCACACCGAGCTCTCCGTGACGCGTCGCGAGCTGGATGCGCTGAAGGCGCAGGCAGCTCGTTCCCAGGAGTTGCAGAACGACCTCGACGCCGCGCACGTCGAAGCGCTCCACGCCCGCGAGTCTGCGGAGTCGGCGCAGAGCGAGCTCGCTCGCGCCACGGCCGAGCTCGCCGACGTCCACAACGAGCTCCGTGCACTGAGGACCGAGGAGCAGAAGGCCAGCGTCTTCGGCGAGGAGCTCCGGGCCGCGCGCGCCGAGCTCGACAGTCTCAAGGCGTCGCACAAGGCCGACCTGATCGAACGCGAGGCCGACCTCGAGACGCGGGTCCGCACGACCCGCGAGGAGTTCCAAGCCCAGCTGGTGCAGGCCGAAGCGCAAGCCGAGCGTCAGCTCGGTGAGCGCGAAGAGGCGCTGACCCAGGAGGCCGTGTCGGCCGTGGCGGAGCTTCGACAGACGGCCACCCAGCGCGAGGCGGAGCTGCAGACCAAGCTCACCGAGCGCGAGGCGGAGCTCCAGCATCGCCTCGCCGAGCGCGAGGCAGAGCTGCAGGAGCAGATCTCCGAGCAGGCCATGCTGCTCGAGCAGCGGCTCAGCCAACGTGAAGCGGAGCTCACGGCCCGGGTCGCCGAGGTCGAGGGTGCGGCGGCCGCGACGGCGAGCGAGCTCGAGACAGCGAACACCGATCTCGAGCAGTTGCGGACGGCGCTGCAGGCTGCTCGGGACGAGATCGAGGCCGCCAGCAACGTCGGATCCTCCCGCAACGAACAGGTCGCCAAGGCGAACGAGGAGCTCGTGCGCTACCGCACCGAGATCGAGACGCTCCAGCACGAGCTCGCGGAGATCCAACGCGGTCGTGAAGCGGCCGAGAGCGAGCTTCAGAGGACCGCCCGTGATCACGAAACGCTCAAGAGCGAGCTGGAGGCGGCCAGCGCCGAGGTTCAGACGGAGCTGGCTCGCGGCGTTGAGCTGTCAACGAAGGCAGAGCATGCCGAACAAGAGCTTCGGGCCGCGCGCGAGGCAGCATCCACCACCGAACAGGAGTTGGAAGCGATGCGCGCCGAGAACGCGACCCTGGTCACTGCGTTCGAGGAAGCGAAGGCTCGTCACGCGACGGAGATCGCCGCGGCCGCGGAGAAGCCGGATCTCGAAGAGGTGCTCCGTGCGAGCCAGGAGCGGTTGGCCAGCCAGACCGAGAAGCTCATCGAGGTCGAGGAGCGCGCGCACTCCGCCGAGCGGCAGTTCGCCGATTCGGTCGTCCGGCTCGAAGAGGTCGAGGCCGAGCTACGTCACCTCCAGATGGAGAAGGCGTTGCACGACCTGCAGTCGGAACGCCCTGCCGCCGAGACCGCCACAGTCGACACGACCATCCCGAACGTCCCGCTCGAGGACCGCCGGTCGTCGACCCCGTTCACCAAGGAGCTCGCGCTCGACGCGAAGAAGTCGCTCTCACACATCTTGGGGCTCACGCAGATCATGAAGTACAAGAAGGAGTCGAAGGACCAGGCCCAGCTGATCAAGCAGCTCACCGCCGCCGCGCGGCGGTTGGATCACACCGTCGCCGACCTGGCCGAGGCCGACGCGCTCGCACATGGTGTCGTGGACCTCACCATCAAGCGGACCGACCTCGAGGCGCTCTTGAAGCGCGTCGTGGACGAGTCGGGCATCGGCGCCGATCACGACGTTCGCCTCGACAGCCAGCCCCTGGTCGTCGGCGTCGATGCGTTGCGGGTCGAACAGGTCATCGGCGGCCTGCTCCGCTTCTGCGGCGACCGCACCGCGACGGGCAAGGCCATCACGGTCCGCCTGGGACCCATGCAAGGCGGCGCGCTGATCTCCGTCGAAGACCCGGAGCCGTCCTCCGACGGCTCGCTCAGCCCGGTCATCACCCGCTTCGTCGAGATGCAGGGTGGATGGACCAAGATCGAGAACCGGGACGGCGGCGGGTCGGCCTTCCGCGTGTTCCTGCCCGACGGCGGACCCTCAGGCGAGGTAGCCGCGCCCACTGCGGACACGACCGACGAGGAAGAGACCGCCACGCCCGGAACGCTACAGATCGTCGTGGCCGAGCCCGGCGAGGAAGAGCACACCGACGCCTGGAGCGGTTCGGAGGAGCAGCTGTTCGTGCAGGAGCTGCACCGACTGCACGCCGAGGACTGAGCTCCGCACCTCCGCCGCTAGTCCAGCAGCTTCAACAGCTCCCGCGAGATCACCAGCCGCTGGATCTGGTTCGTCCCCTCGTAGATCTGCGTGATCTTCGCGTCGCGCATGAACCGCTCCGCCGGGTACTCACGGACGTAGCCGTACCCGCCCAGGATCTGCACGGCGTCCGTCGTGATCGCCATGGCGACGTCCGACGCGAAGCACTTGGCCACGCTCGAGTGGAAGGCCATGCGTGGGTCGCCGGCGTCGCATGCGCTCAGCGCCCGGTACGTGAGGACGCGAGCCGCCTCCAGCTTCATCGCCATATCCGCGAGCATGAACCTGATGCCCTCGAAGTCCACGATCCGTTCGCCGAACTGCTTGCGTTCGCTGCCGTAAGACAGCGCGAGGTCGAGCGCGCCCTGCGCGATGCCGAGGGCCTGCGCGGCGATCACCGGACGCGAATGGTCGAGCGTCCGCATCGCGATCGAGAACCCCTCTCCCTCCTCGCCGACCATCCGATCTGCCGGGATGCGGCAGGCGTCGAGGATCACCTCCCGCGTGGGCGAACCCTTGATGCCCATCTTCTTCTCCGGCTTGCCGAACGAGACGCCGGGGTCGTCGCGCATCACCAGGAACGCCGAGACGCCTTTCGCGCGGAGCGCGGGGTCGCTGGTCGCGAACACCAGGTACGCGTGTGACACGCCGGCGCCCGTGATGAAGCGCTTGGTCCCGTTCAGCACGAACCCGCCGCCATCGCGCTCGTACCGCGTGGTCATGGCGGCGGCGTCCGAGCCGGCTCCGGCCTCGGTGAGGGCGTACGACATCAGGATATCGCCGCGGCAGATGCCCTGCGTCATGGATCTTCGTTGCTCGTCGGTGCCGGCCAGCATCAACGGGATCACGCCGAGCTTCGAGACGATCGGCGTCAGCGACACCCCGGCGGAGACGCGCGACAGCTCCTCGATGAACACGCCGAACGCCAGCGCCCCGCCACCGGAACCGCCGTCGGCCTCCGGGTAGCCGACGCCCATCAGATCGTTGTCGACGAGGACCTTGTACACGTCCTCGGGCCACTCGTCCGTCTCGTCGATCTCCGCTGCACGAGGCGCGATCTTCTCCTCAGCGATCCGACGAACGAGCGCGCGGAACTCCTCCAGCTCCTCCGGCAGCTCGTAGCGGCGGTCGTCCACGTAACTAGTCCAACTCAGACTAGCCGCCGGAGGATAAGCGCGTCGCCCTGCCCGCCGCCGCCGCAGAGCGCCGCGGCACCCAGGTCGACGCCGCGACGGCGCATCTCCATCGCCAGCGTCAGGACCAGCCGCGCACCGCTCGCGCCGATCGGGTGGCCGAGCGCGATCGCGCCGCCGTTCACGTTCACGATGTCCTCGCCGATACCGAGCATCCGCGAGGCGTGGACGGTCACGGCTGCGAACGCCTCGTTGATCTCGACCAGGCCCAGGTCTCCGGCGTCGAGACCGGCCCGCTTCAACGCCGCCTCGATCGCGAGCGCCGGCACCGTCTGCAGGGACGAGTACTCACCTGCCGCCATGCCGCATGCCTCGATGACGGCGATCGGATGCAGGCCGAGGCGTTCGGCCGCCTCCTCGCTCATGACGACGACCGCGGCCGCACCGTCGGAGATCTGCGACGCGTTGCCGGCCGTGACGGTGCCCTCGGGCGTGAACGCTGGCTTCAGCGCGGCCAGCGACTCGACACTCGTGTCGGGCCGCATGCCTTCATCGCGATCGAACACGACCGGGTCGCCCTTGCGCTGGGGCACGTCGACGGCCACGACCTCTTCAGCGAGCCGGCCCGCGTCCCACGCCTCGGCTGCGCGCGCATGGGAGCGCGCTGACCACGTGTCTTGCTCCGTTCGGTCGATGCCGAGCTCGCGGCTGACGATGTCGGTGCCCTCGCCCATGTGGTGGTCGTGGAAGCTCGACCACAGACCGTCGTGCACCATGGAGTCGAGCATCGACGTGTAGCCCAGACGCGAGCCGTCGCGCGCCTTCGGGATCAGGAACGGCGCGTTGGTCATGGACTCCATGCCTCCCGCCACCACGATCTCGAGCTCGCCCACCCGGATCATCTGGTCCGCCATCGCGATCGCGGAGAGCCCGGACAAGCAGACCTTGTTGACCGTGATCGCCGGGACCTCTTTGGGGATTCCCGCGTCGACCGCGGCCTGGCGAGCGGTGATCTGGCCGGCGCCGGCCTGGATCACGTGGCCCATGATCACGTACTCCACCTGGTCGGGGGCGACGCCGGAACGTTCGAGGGCTGCGCGGATCGCGATCGAGCCCAGCTCCATAGCGGTGAACCCGGCCAGCGAGCCCCGGAACTTCCCGATGGGGGTTCGGGCGCCGGCGACGATGACCGACCGCGTCATGGGTCGAGTCTACCGTCGCGCCAGAGCTCGAATAGCTCGACGCTGTCTGGACAGAACGCCCGTTCGGCCAACATCCGATCCAGCTCTCCGAAGGCGACGAACGCGCCCCACGCGATCTCCTCGGGTTGCGGCAGGATCGGGCCGTCCCACGTCACCTCGTACAGGCGCATGAGGGCGCGTTCTTGCGGTCCGTCGAAGACGTGCTTCAAGAGGAATCGCAGCGGCACGCTCGCGATGCCGGTCTCCTCCGCAAGCTCTCGGGCCGCGCCTTCGTCCCACGATTCGTCGGCCGCGAGCACCCCGCCGACGACCATGTCGTACATCCCCGGGTAGACGTCCTTCGTCTCCGTCCGCCGGTGCACGTAGATCTCTCCGGAGGAGTTCACGACAACGATCTCCGCACAACGATGCCGGAGGTTCCGCGAGCGCATCTCGGCACGCGTCGCGACGCCGACCACTCGGTCATCCAGACCCACGATGTCCACGAGCTCCTCGGCTGGACCCACGGCCGGAGTCTAGCCAGCGTCCCGATGTGGTGAGATGAGGTGATGAAGCTCCGCGCCACGATCGAGCAGGACGGCGGTGCCACCGGCATCGAGATCCCCGCCGAGGTCGTCACGAACCTCGGCTCTAGCAAGCGACCGAAGGTGCGCGTCACGATCAACGGCTATACGTATCGGAGCAGCGTCGCGTCGATGGGTGGTCGGTTCATGCTCGGCGTGAGCGCGAAGGTCCGCGAAGGCGCGGGGGTCGCCGGCGGCGACACCGTGGATGTCGACATCGAGCTCGACACCGAACCGCGGGAAGTCGTCGTACCGCCTGATCTCGCGGCCGCGCTCAAGCGAGATGTCGAGGCTAAGCGGGTCTTCGACGCCTTGTCCTTCAGCAAGAAGCAGCGATTCGTGCTCCCGATCGAGGACGCCAACACGGCCGAAACCCGGCAGCGACGTATCGAGAAGACGGTCATCGCAATGCGAGAAGGCCGAACGTAGATCGGACCGCGGCGATCTAGCTGCGGTTCGCGAGCGCCTTCTCGATGACGTCGGAGATCTCGTCGCGGACGAGCTCGTCGCGTTCGATCAACGAATCGCGGAGCGCGGCGTGGACGTCGCGGTTCTCCTCGAGGACCTCACGGACACGGCCACGTTGGGCTTCCAGGATGTCCTCCACGCGCTGCTTGCCGTCGCGGTCGCCCAGGACCTTCGCCACCAGGTTCGTCTGGCTGACCGCACCCTGGGCGATCGCCTCGTAGCTGATCAACGAGCCGGCCATCCCGAACGAACCGACCATCTGCGCTGCCAGGCCCGTCGCGTACGCGAGGTCGGAGGCCGGACCGGTACCGCTCTCGCCCAGACAGAGCTCTTCGGCCACCAGACCGCCCAGCGCGATCGCGATGCCGGACTCGACCTCCGAGCGCGTGCGCGTGAAGTGCTCCTCCTCATCGCCGTGGGCGAGCAGGCCGAGCGAGTCGCGCCGCTTGATGATGGACAGCACCTCCAACCGGCGACCCTTGCCCAGGAAGTACGCCACGGTCGCGTGACCGGCCTCGTGGGTCGCGACGGCCGCGCGGTCGACGTCGGTGTAGACGACCGGTTGCTTGATCCCGATCTCGTCGGTGAGCTTGGCCTCGTACACGTCGTCGAGCGTCATCGACTTGCGGCCTTCCCGCAACGCGATGAGCAGCGACTCGTCGAAGAGGTGTTCGAGCATGACCGGCGTGTAGCCGAACGTGTCGTGCGAGAGCCGGTCCCGGACGGACGGCTCGTCCATCTCGGGCTCGTGAGACTTGCGTTGCATGAAGAACTCGATCAGGTCGAGACGACCCTGTTTGGTGGGCAGGTCGAAGTAGAGTCGCCGGTCGAAGCGCCCTGGGCGCAGGAGCGCCGAGTCGAGCGTGTCGGCGCGGTTCGTCGCAGCGATCAACAGGATGTTGTTGTACGCGGGCTTGCCGGCTTTGAGCCGGCGCTCCGGCGGCAGGTAAGTGTTGATCCACGCCATCACCCGGCTGCGCATCCGCTCGAGCCTGGGCGGCTGGTCGAACGACTGCATCTGGATCAGGAGCTCGTTCACCATTCCACCAGTGCCGCTCGAGATGGTGTTCGACACCGTGCGCGAGAGTCCACCGAAGAGGTTCCCGGGTGCGGGCGACATGCCGAGGCCGTCGCGCGAGCCGCCGATCGCGTCGATCTCTTCGATGAAGCCGATCGCGCCCCCTTCCTTGCGCGCCGCCTTCCGCAGAGCCTTGAAGAACGAGCGGATCCGCGACGCCGTCCCGCCGAACCACATCGACTGCGTGGCCGAGGCCGACATGAACAGGAACGGCACGCCGGCCTGCTTGGCCATCGCCTTCGCGAGATAGGTCTTGCCGGTGCCGGGTGGTCCCTCGAAGAGCATGCCCCGCCGTGGCGTGCCGCCCAGCTCCTCTCGGAACGTCGCGTACCCCAGGAACACGTCGAGCGTTCGGAGGACCTCGTCGACCTGGCCGTCGAGACCGCTGATCTCGGTCAGCCCCACCTCGACCTGCTCCGGGTGGATCATGAGGTGCGGGGAACGTCCCGAGAGCATCGGGACGAGCATCATCACCCCGAGCAGCCCGACCAGGACGAAGATCGGGAGGTAGGTCATCATGTCGGGCCCCATGTTGGGGAGCCGCAGCGGGTTGTGCGTGGCGAGCCGGTACCAGAGGTAGGCATCGAACGCGCCGATGAATAGGAACATCCGCAAGACCTTGCGTCGTCTCGTCCGTTCGCGCTGCCGGAAGACGTCGGCACGGCCCCGCTTGAGGAGCAGCGAACCTTCGAGATGCGCGGCGACTGACGCCTTCTGGGTCTCGTTCACGTATCCCCACTCCTCGTTGCCTCGTGGTGGCATATGCGAAGCTCGTCGCCCAAGCTACACCCAAGGACATCACCCGGAATCGGCCCTTCGGCCCACAACGGGG
>JBBQVZ010000095.1:0-14033 GCA_038211015.1 Actinomycetota bacterium
CTTCATCCTCGTCGCGCGCGCGAAGGGTGTTCGCGAGCGGATGGTTCGCCGCCGGCACGCGGTGCCCAACGCGCTCTTGCCCACCATGACCGTCACGATCTTGTCCCTCGGCTACGTCTTGGGAGGCGCCATCGTGATCGAGACGATCTTCTCGTGGCCGGGTCTGGGACGCCTCACGTACACGGCGATCGGCAACCAGGACTACGCGCTGCTCCAGGGACTGTTCCTGTTATTCAGCGCCGCGGTGATCGTGTCGAACCTGATCGCAGACCTCCTGTACTCCTACCTCGACCCGCGCGTGAGGGCCGCCTGACATGGCGACGACGCGAACCGACGCCCCTCGGGACGAGGTCCCCGAAGCACCGCGGAACCCGAAGGCGATCGCCCGCCAACGGCGGAAGGATTCCCTCAAGCGGATCTGGAAGCAATACCGGCAGAACTGGATGGGGATGGCCGGCCTGGGCATCCTGCTGTTCTTCGTTCTCATCGCGGTCTTCGCCCCTCTGCTCGCGAACAAGTGCGACCTCTCGCCCATCTGTCACCCGGACAACCCCGCCCTGTCATCGCCGAGCGGGGAGTTCTGGTTCGGCACCGACGTCCAGGGGCGTTCGGTCCTCTCGCTGACCATCTGGGGATCGAGGGTCTCGCTCATCGTCGGGCTCGCAGCCACGTTGATCACCGTGTTCATCGGAGCGACCATCGGGCTCGTGGCGGGCTACTACGGCGGGTGGCGTGAGACGGGACTGATGCGGCTGACCGACTGGTTCCTCGTGATCCCGTTCCTGCCGCTCGCGATCGTGCTGTCCGTGATCTTGACGCCGTCGCTGTACACCGTGATCTTCGTCATCGGGATCACGTCGTGGCCCAGCACCGCGCGCGTGATCCGCGCGCAGGTGCTCACGCTGAAGACGCGGGGTTACGTCGAGCGCTCACGCGCGCTCGGATCGGGCGACTACCACCTCGTGACGCGGCACATCCTGCCGAACGTGGGACCGCTGATCTTCGCGAACACCGTCCTGATCGTGGCGATCGCGATCCTCACCGAGACGACGCTCTCGTTCCTAGGCCTCGGCCCGGACCCCACCGTGAACATCTCGTGGGGAACGGTCCTGGAGCAGGCCTTCGGGCAGGGAGCCGCGTTCTCCGGATACTGGTGGTGGATCATCCCGCCGGGCGTGGCGATCGTGCTGCTCGTGCTGTCGTTCACCATGATCGGCTACGCCCTGGACGACATCCTCAACCCGAAGCTGAGGGGCCGATGAGCCTGCTAGAGATCGAAGACCTGCGGATCACCTATCAGACCAAGGGCGGTCCGGTGCCAGCGGTGCGGGGCGTCACCATCGCGGTGGAGCGGGGACAGGTGCTGGGGCTGGCCGGCGAATCAGGCTGCGGGAAGTCGACGATCGCGGGCGCCATCCTTCGGCTCCTGCCTTCGACGACCAAGGTCGAGGGCAGGATCTCGCTCGACGGCGAGGACATCCTCACGCTGTCGCCGGGACGCCTGCGGGCGGTCCGGTGGGCGGGCGCATCCATCGTGTTCCAGGGCGCGCAGCACGCTTTGAACCCGGTCCAGCGTGTGTCAGACCAGATCGCCGAGGCGATCATCGTTCACGGTCAAGCGAGCGAGAAGGCGGCCAAGGTCCGGGTCGGCGCGTTGTTCGAGCAGGTGGGGTTGCCTCCTCGACGGATCAACGACTACCCGCACGAACTGTCCGGCGGCCAGAAGCAGCGCGTCATGATCGCGATGGCGCTCGCTTGCAGTCCCTCGCTCGTGATCGCGGACGAACCGACCACGGCTCTCGACGTGATGGTGCAGGCGCAGGTCCTCAAGCTCATGAAGGAGCTCCAGCGGGATCTCGGCCTCTCGATGATCTTCATCACGCACGATCTGTCCGTGCTGGTCGAGGTCTCCGACGTCCTCGCCATCATGTACGCGGGCAAGATCGTCGAACAGGGACCGGCGACCGACGTCTTCTACGACTCCAAGCATCCGTACACGAAGGCGCTCGCCGCGGCCTTCCCGGAGATCGGCGACCAACGGTTCCGCAGGAAGCCCACCGGCCTGGGCGGCGATCCTCCCGACCCGCAGAAGATCCCGTCGGGATGCTCGTTCCACCCGCGCTGCCCGGTGGTGTTCGACGAGTGTCCCAAGCGCGAACCCGAACTCTTCCCGGCGGGCCCGGGCCGCAAGGCGGCCTGCCTACTCGTGGAGTCGGCGCGTGTCCAACTGGGAACGGACAACGCATGAGCGCCACCGAACAGACGGCGACGGGCGGCGGGCCGGCAGCCGGGGACAACGTGATCGAGGTCCAGGACCTGCACGTGACGTTCGCCGGCCACGTTGGTCTCCTCGCCGGGTTAAGGGGCGTGAAGGGCTTCGAGGCGAGGGCGGTGGACGGGATCTCCTTCGAGCTTCGGCGCGGCGAGGTCCTGGCGCTCGCCGGCGAATCCGGGTGCGGCAAGACGACCACCGCGCGAGCGATCATGGGGCTGCAGGAGGTCAACGAGGGAACGATCGTGTTCGAGGGCAAGCCGATCGGCAAGAAGCTCCAGGCCTACCGACGACGGGTGCAGATGGTGTTCCAGGATCCGACTGGCAGCCTGAACCCCCGGCAGACCATCTACGAGATCATCGCCGAGGGTCTGAGGATCCACGGCATCCACAACGGGCCGAACGGCGAGACCGAGGAGCAGCTCGTCGGCAGGGCGCTCTCACGATCCGGCCTGCGGCCCCCGGAGCGCTTCTACCTGTCGTACCCGCACGAGCTCTCGGGCGGGCAGCGGCAGCGCGTGGTGATCGCCGGAGCCCTGGCCTTGGATCCGGAGGTCATCGTCGCCGACGAGCCCGTGTCGAACCTGGACGCCTCGGTGCGGGGCGAGATCCTCCAGCTGCTGATGCAGCTCCGCGAGGACCTCGGCCTGTCGATCATCATCGTGACCCACGACCTGGGACTCGCCTGGACCGTGGCCGATCGCATCGCGGTGATGTACCTGGGTCGCCTCGTCGAGCTCGGACCCACCGAGGACGTGCTGCTTCGTCCCCTGCACCCCTACACCAGGGCCCTGCTGGACGTGGTGCCGGAGGCGGGCGGAATCAACAGGCCGATCCTGGAGGGCGAGGCCCCGGACCCGACGAAAATCCCGAAGGGATGCCGGTTCCACCCACGCTGCCCCGTGGTCGCCACCGGGCGAGCCGCCGAGCTCGGCATCCTGGAGAAGTGCACCGGCGAGGACCTGGTGATCGAGGAGCTCGCCCCCGATCATGGAGCCGCGTGCTGGGCGGCCAAGATGGGCGAGTCCCCGCGAGCAAGCTCCTCCGCCTGACCGACCGGATCAGTCGCCGGCGGCCGGCGACGCGGCTACCCCCGCATCCGCATCCTCACCGCCCTTCAACACCCCGAGGATCGCTTCCATCTCGGAGTCACCGACCGGCGCATCGCGCTGCGCCTCCCGGCCGCGCACCGACGCGAGCAACGTCCTGAGGTTCGACTCGGCCATCTCGGCACGGGCCTCGAGCTCGCGGACCTTTGCCCCCAGAGCCTCCGCGCGCTGCTCGGCTCCAACACGCGCCTCCCGCGAGGCTCGTGCCTCCTCCCTCGCCGATCGGAGGCTGGCGCGGAGCGCGGCGACCTCCCGGCCCATCTCCACCAGACGATCGACCGCCGCACGCCCCACGTCGGAGTACATCGGGGTCGAGGAGGACGACGATGAGGCCGCTCCCCGCCCCGCCGGAGACGTCGCCGGTTCGCGGGGCTTCCGCGGACGGCGGCCCAGCACCTCCCGCTCGCCGGCGTCCACCGGACGGGCATCCAGCAGCCGATACGAACCATCGGCGGGTTCCAGTCGCCGGCGGGCGATCAGCGCCCTCACCGCTCGGGCGGTGGACAACGCGTCGGGGAAGGCCAGCTCGTGGCCGATGTCGGCCGGGGTGCCGGGCAGCACCTCGCCGACCTCGGTCCTCGCGGCAACGGCGGCAAGGAACGCGTTCGCTCTGTCCAAGCTCTGTGGGTTCATCGGGGCAATCATGCCCAATCAACCACTGTGTGGCTAGAGGCGATGAACGAAGAAAGAGTGACAAGAATCGCCATCCAGGTTGACGGCCGGAAGCGCCCCGTTGTACAAATCACTTGGAACCGCTGGAGCCCTCGGGTTTCGGCGGTTCCGCTTTTGTGGGGTCTCTCGTGTAGCCTCTCGCCGAGTCCGATGGCGAACCCCGAGGATCCGACCCCGACCGCCAAGGCTCCTGCTCCCCTGGCCGGTGTGAACGTGGTCGATCTGTCACGCGTCCTGGCCGGGCCCCTCTGCACCATGGTGCTCGCCGACCTCGGGGCCGACGTCATCAAGGTCGAACGTCCCGATGAGGGCGACGATACCCGGCACTGGGGGCCTCCGTTCGCCGGGGACGACGCCGCCTACTTCCTCTCGCTCAACCGCAACAAGCGTTCGGTCACGGCCGATCTCGGCAGTCCCGATGGCGTCTCCCTGATCCGTCGCCTCGTCTCCACCGCGGACGTGTTGATCGAGAACTTCCGGCCGGGGCTGATGGCGCGCTTCGGGCTCGCCCTCGACGACCTCCGTGAGACCCATCCGCGCCTGGTGACCTGCTCGCTGACGGCGTTCGGAGCCGATGCGGCGGACACCGCATCGCGGCCCGGCTACGACATCATCGTGCAGGCGATGTCGGGGCTGATGAGCGTCACCGGCGAACGGGACGGGGAGCCGACCAAGGCGGGCGTCGCGCTGCTCGATGTGATCACCGGCCTGTACGCCGCCGTTGGGGTGCTGGCGGCGCTCCGCGAACGCGACGTCACCGGCCGCGGCCGGCACGTGAGCGTGGCGCTGTTCGATGCCAGCGTCGCCGCCATGGTGAACCAGGCCGCCAACTACCTCATCGGGGGCGTGGTTCCCGAACGGATGGGGACCGCGCACCCGAACATCGTGCCGTACCAGTCGTTCCACGCGAACGACCGGCCGTTCATCCTGGCCGCCGGCAACGACCGGCTGTTCGCCAGGACGTGCGAGGTGCTGGGGCATGCGTCGTGGGCCGACGACCCGCGGTTCGCCACGAACGAGGCGCGCGTCGTGCATCGAGACGAGCTGATCCCGCTGCTCGCCGAGGTCTTCGCGCAGCGCCCCATGCGCGAATGGCTCACGCTGCTGGACGAGGCCGCGGTCCCCTGCGCGCCGATCATGGCCATGGACGAGGTGTTCGCGTCGCCGGACGGGGCGAGCCTGGTGGAGCGGGTCGACGATCCGGTTCGAGGGCTCCTGCGCCTGGTCGCGAGCCCCATCCGGTTCGACGGCGTGGCGCCGCGCACGCGAAGACCTCCGCCGCTGCTGGGCGAGCACGACGCGGACGTTCGACGAGACCTCGAGGGCGGAACCGACCCGTGACGGCCGCGGACCGTTGGCGCGAGCAACTGGCGGCGTGGGCGATCCCCGACGAGATCCTCTCGAAGGCGCCGGAGTCGCCGTGGGGCTTCGCGACGGAGTGCTTCCGCAGGCGGGGCGAGGCGACCCCCGATCCTGAGCCGACGCCCACCACGCGGCGTGCGCTCGAGGCGCTGCCGGAGGGCGGCACGGTGATCGACGTCGGCGTCGGCGGGGGCGCGACGTCCCTGCCGCTCGCGGGCCGCGCCGGGTCCATCACGGGGGTCGACGCGCAGGCCGACATGCTCGACGGCTTCCTAACGAACGCGGCGGCGGCGGGCGTCGAGGCGCACGGCGTCATGGGGACCTGGCCGGACGCGGCCGGCGACGTCGAGCCCGCGGACGTCGTGGTCACCGGCCACGTCCTGTACAACGTGCCGGCGATCGAACCGTTCGCCCGGGCGTTGCACGCGCACGCGCGGAAACGCGTCGTGCTCGAGCTCACCGGGAAACACCCGCTCGACTGGATGCGTGACCTGTGGCTCCGTTTCCACCGACTCGAACGCCCGGTCGGACCCACCGCCGACGATGCCCAAGACGTCCTGCGCCGCCTCGGGTTCACGGTCGATCGCGAGGAGCGGGTGGTGGCTGGACAACGCGTCAGCGGAGGGTTCGGACGTCGGGAAGACGCGATCCACTCGATCCGCAAGCGGCTGTGCCTGCCGGCCGACCGCGACGCCGAGATCGCCGAAGCGCTCGGGGAGCGGCTCCGCGAGTTCGACGGCCTGTGGGATGTGGGACCGGTGGAACGAACGGTCGTCACACTCTGGTGGAACCCGAACGGATAGTGACGGGACCGCCGCTCATCCTGGGACGGCGTGGAGCTCGAACATCGTCGACCAGGAATAGGTCCCGCGGCCCTGTTCGTCGGTGCGGCGACGATCGATGCGCTCGTGCACCGTGTCGTCATGCGTCGCCAACAACATGCGTATCGGCAGGAAGGCGCCGAACGCTCCGAAGTCATGCCCGTTCGTCGGATCGATCAGGGCCTGCGCCAACCGGATGGCCATGCCTCCTTCCAGGATCCGTCCCGAGATCGCGATCCCGAACCGCCGGACCTGTGTCTGCGCGATCGGGAAGTCGCAATCGAGCCGGCCGAACAGACGCGTGTTTCCGGTGCCCGCGATCCCTCCCGCGAGATCCACCACGAACCGGACGTTCCCGTGCCACCGTGTGGTGCACCGTCCACCGACGTAGAGGTCGTGGAACGTGACGCTCCGGATGGTCCCGACCCACGTCACCGGTTGCGGCGGGGTCGGGAACGGCGACTCCCCCGGGCGATCGACGCCGGGCGGGAACGGATCGGTATGTGCCGCGATGTAGGCGCCCGCCCCGGCACACGCCAAGAAGACGGCGGCCCACGCCGCCACCTTGATGCCTCGGCGCATCAGCGGCGGCCGCGGCGCTTGACGTAGTCGCGCACGACGAAGTCCCCCAAGCGCTCATCATCCATCAGGAACACCCGCCCGGACGTGATGCGCGCCAGACGTTCCATGAAGCCGATCAAACCCTCCGACTCCTCGAGCATGAAGACGTTCAGGGTGACGCCGGCCTTCGACAGGCGCACGGCTTCCGCGAGGGTCAGGTTGATCGTCTTCGACACCGGCGGCCACGAGAAGAAGGCCTGGTCGCCTTCCAGGTGCGCCGTCGGCTCCCCATCGGTCACCATGATCACCTGGCGCGCGGCTCGCGGATGCTGCGCGAGCAGCCGTCCGGCGAGCAAGAACGCGTGCTGCATGTTCGTGCCGTACACGCGTTCGAACCCGGGCGCGGTGAGATCCTCCGGCTTCAGTTGCCTCGCATAGTCGCTGAACCCGATCAGATACAGCGTGTCGTGCGGGTACCGGCCCTCGATCAGCGCGTGCAACGCCAACGCCATCTTCTTCGCGTGCACGAAGTGCCCGCGCAACGGCATGCTGAACGAGAGGTCCAGCAGGAGCGCGGTGGCGGCCTCGGTCCGTTGCTCCGCCTCCACCAGCTCGAAGTCATCAGGCTGCAGATGGATGGGCTCCCCCGGCCGGGATCGCACGACCGCGTTGAACACCGTCCGCTGCACGGCGATCTGGCCGCTGTCGCCGAACCGCCACGGCCGGGTCGCTCCCGTGGGCTCGGCCATCCCACCAGCGTCGCGCGCTTCGTGCGTTCCCTCGCGGTCACGCTTCAGCTCCTCGAACACTTTGACGAGGGCGCGCTCTCCGAGCTTGCGCGCGCCTCGCGGCGTGATCTGCAGACGGCCGTCCTTGCGGGTCATCAGACCCGCCTTCTCCAGCGCGCGCTCGACCTCCTTGAGCCGGCGGAGGTCGCGGACGGCCGGCTCGCCCAGGATCCGACGAAGCGCTTCCTCATCGACGTCGTCGACGGTCGCACCGGGGTAGTCGCCGCGGATCGCGCGGTCCAGATCCTCGTAGTCGTGCATCCGCTCCATGGCGTCGACGGTGGCCGACAGCGGCATGGGCTCGTCGCCGTCGCCCATCGCCGGCTGGCCCCACGGCATGTCCGGGAACGCTCCCTGCAGGTTGGAACCCAGGCGGCTCATCTCGAACGCAAGATCCATGTCCTGCATGACCTGGTCCGCCAGTCCCTGGAGCTCGGCGCGCTGCTCGGCGGAGAGCGACGCCATCAGCCTGCTCATCGCCGCCATCCGACGCGCCATGTTCTCCAGCAGCTCGTCCAGACTCCTGGGGTTGTCGGGGAAGAGGTCGCCGTAGCGCTCCATGAACCCGTCGAAGTCGTACTCGTCGCCACGCGCCCGCTGCTCGATCATCTGGTTGAGCTCCGCGAGCATGTCGCGGAAGTGCGCGAGCTGCTCGGGCGTGATGCTCTTCATGCCCTCGGCCATGCTCCGGAAGTACGCGCCGAGCACCTGTTCGCGCAGATGCTCCATGAGTTGGTCGAACATCTGCTGGGCCTGCGGATCGACGAACCGGTAGTCCTGGAGCTCACGGAGCTGCCCCGGCGCGTCGGGAGGGAGCGAGTCCAGGAACAGCTCGCGCATGCGTGCGTCGTCCTCGGCTTTGAACGAGAGCGTGCTCCGCTCGCGATCCAGGATCTCCTCGAGCTGTTCCCGGATCTCCTCGAGCGGACCGCGGAGGTCGAGCGCCTCCTCCTCCTCCTCTCGCATGTGGTGCAGTCGGCGGCGCAGGGCGTCGAGACCGGAGAACCGGCCCTGCATCCCTCGGCGCATCAGCCGTCGGAGGGCGTTGTCGGCGCCTGTGCCCATCAGGACGTCGTCGGCGAGCTCCTGGAGGACGTCGGAGGCGTCGACATCGGGACCGAATGGATCTTGGGAGCCGTCCCAGCGCGAGTAGCGGTAGCGCACCCGTTCAGCCTACGCGGGGTACGACGTTCAGGCGCGCGGGCGATGCGCGTGCTTCGGGCGGTAGCGGAACGTGGAGCCCGGTTCCGATACCAGCCGCAACCTGCGCGACCACCCAACGGCCACCAGCCCCACCGTGGAGAGAAGCACGAACCACGGGATCAGCTGGGGGGCGGTGAACCCGGTCGCCGGGGTCCCGGGAAGGCTCGGGCCACCGCTCGGGGTGGGGCCACCGCCACCGCCACCACCACCACCACCACCGCCGCCGCCGCCGCCGCCGCCAGGGCTAGGCGACGTCGTGGGTGTCGGTGTGGGCGTGGGAGACGCGATGGTGCATGCGGGGATCGTGATGACGTTGTTGTCCAACGTCACCGCTCCATTGCGTGCGAGTGCCCTGCCTTCCAGGCTGGCGCCGGTCTGCATGGCGACGGAGGTCAGGGCAAGGATCGTTCCCTTGAACGTCGAGGTCGTCGCGATGGTTGCGGAGCTGCCGACCTGCCAGAACACGTTGCAGGCCTGCGCCGCGTTGATGAGGCTGACGCTGCTGCCCACCCCCGTGATGAGGGTGGATGCCGTGTGGAAGATGAACACGGCGTTGGCGTCGCCCTCGGCATCGAGCGTGAGGGCGCCGGTCAGCCCGAACGTTCCCGTCGCGGAGTCATACACGCCGGTCGTCAGGGTTCGGCCGCCGAGCTCTGTCGCAAGCGTGGTGACCGGCGTGCGTCCGGCGGCATCGTTGTACGCGGCCGTCAGATCTGCTTTTGCCTGCAGCGCGACCGCATCGGCCGCGTGGATCGCCCCGCCTACCGTCCCCGGCGGGAATCCCGTCACCGCGGCACCCGGGTGGACCCCCAGATCGCCGGTGATCACGCTGGGCCCGGTGTTGGTCACCGTGGAGCCGGCGAGGACCGCGAAGCTTCCGGAAGTACCCAGGCCGACGGGCGGCTGAGCCGCGCTCGCCGCGGACGCGGCCACGAAGACGACCGCGGCGGCCAGAGCTACCACCGCGGTCGGCAGGGAAAGGATGAAGGTTCGCGCCGGGCCCCGCTTCGACATGAGTCTCCCTTTGAGTCTCATCATGGCCTCTTGCGTCGAAACGCTACTTCAAGACCTGTGGAAAACCGGTAGCCGAGCGAAGATTAGCACAGGGTAGAGGGGCTTCACGGGGCCGATGGTGCTCAACAACCAGTCGATTTACGGGGGTGGCCCTCGCGGGGTCGCGCCCCAACGGCGCGACCCCGCCAGGCGTTAGAGCTGGAACGGCGGTTCGAAGCCGTACGTGGATCCGATCGGAGACACCAGACGCATCCTGCGCGACCACTCGACCGCGACCAGGCCGAGCGAGAAGAGCAGCATGAACCAGGGCATCAGCTGGCCGGCGGTGAACCCGGTGAACGCGGTCGTACCGCCGGTGCCACCCGTGCCGCCCGTGCCACCCGTGCTGCCAGTGGGGCCTCCGGGGTTGCTCGCTACTCCACCGATCGTGATGTTCAGCGAATCCGAGTTGTTCGCACCCGTCGGGTCGGTCTGATCGAGCGAGACGAGCGACGCGGTGTTCTGAAGCGTGCCTCCGCTCGCTTGCACCAGGACGGACAGGGCGACCGAGCCCATGCCGTTGGCGGCGACCAACGGGATCGAGAAGTTCTGCGTCGACGCTCGGCGAAGGCCGGTCACCTCGCAGGGCGTGGGATCGCACGACACGTACTTGAGTCCGGTCGGCAGCACGTCCTTCAGCACGATGTTGGTCGCGTCCGCAGGGCCTGCGTTCGCAACTCCGATGAAGATCTGGATCGTGTCGCCCTGGTTGGGCTTCGAGTCGCTCACCGAGGTCAACACGTTCAGGTCGGCGATCGACGCAGCGATCGTCAGATCCACCGACGCGGTGTTGTTGGTCAGGACCGGGTCCGTCTGCGTGGCCGTCACGCTGGCCGTGTTCGTGATCGTCGTCAGCGTGGTCGTCGGGTCGACCGTCGCGTCGAACGACGCGGTCACGACGGTCGGGGTAGCTGGAGCTGTTGCCTTCGCCACCGTGGGGATGGTCCATGTCCACGTGTTGCCCGCGACGGCTGCTGAGCCGACGGTAGGAGCGGTCGGCGGCTGGGCTACGATGAGTCCCGCGGGGAGTGCATCGGTCACGACGACGTTGGTTGCGTCGGTGATGAGGTCCGGGTTGGTAACGGTGACCGTGTAGGTCACGGTGTCTCCGGGCGCGGCGGTGGTCGGATCGACGGACAGTGTCACGCCGAGATCGACCGAAGCCATCCCCACGACGAACGTGTCCGTGGCGCTGTTGTTCGCGGGTGTTGCGTCCAGCGAGGTCGCGGTCGTCGAAGCCGTATTGAGGATGGAACTCCCCACCGTCGCGCTTGCCGACAGAGTCGCAGGCACGGTAACGGTCACGACGCTTCCGACCGGGATGGTCCACCCCGCGCACGCGATCGACGTCGGCGTCGGCGCGGGCACGCAGGTCGAGATGCCAGGGGGAGCCGAGGCCACCGTCACGGTGCCGAACGTCACGTTCGTCGGCGCGGTGTCCGTGAGCCCCACGCCGGTTGCGATGCTCGGCCCCTGGTTGTTGATCGTGATGGTGTATGTGAACGCCCCACCCGGCGTGGTTGTCCCGGCGTGCGTCTTCGTCACGAGCAGGTCAGCGTTCTCTACAGGGGTTGTCGCAGCGAGGGTCCCGGCGGCCGTGTCCAGTTGTGTATCGGAGAAGGCCGAGACGGTGTTCGTCACGCTCCCCACAGCCGCCGGCGCGGTCACGTTCACGGTGACGGTCGCCGAGGCGAGATCCGCCAGGCTCGTGAAGGTACAAGTGGTTGCTTCGAGCGCCGGCGCTGTGCAGGAGCCGCCGACGCCGCCGGAAGGTACCGCGCTGGTCAGGATGCCCCCGCCCGTGACGGTGTCGTCGAAACTCAGCGTGTCAGCGGCGAAGCCAGAGTTGTTCGTGAGTGTCACGGTGTAGGAGTAGGTCGCGTTCGGCAGCACCTTCGGCGCCGAACTGGTGACGGTGAAGTCGATCTCCAGAGGGGCCGCGTTCGCCGGAAGTGCGAATAGGGCGGAGATCAGGGTGGCAAGGATGAACGCGGCCATGATCCGCGTGTAAGGCACCCCGTTCGATGGCTTGTAGTGACGACCATTGGTGGATCGCAACGTTCACTCCCTTCGTTCTATGGCTCATGCGCCCCAACGGACGTCGTGTGCCAGCCAGACTCTCCGAACTTGCATCGGCACGAGATGGCCAGAACTTTCGCCCTAAGGCGGGAGATTCCTTGCGTGTCAGGTCCCCTGACTGCGGGAACGCCTGACCCACCGTCCTATCTATCGCGCACTACAGGGCGTAGGTTGGGGTCGATGAGCGCACGACAGTTCAGCGTCAGATGCGCCACGACCAGCCAGCCGGCTCACACAGTCGCTCCCACTACACGCTTTGACGCTACGGGGCCGCCTACCCGGGCCACCGAACAGCTCAGAGCGGAGCTCACGTCCGGTGGCCTCGAAGAGGTCATGGTCGTGCCCGACGGTCAAGGCGACAGGCTGACCATCCGAGGCCGCGCCCCTGCCGAGAGCAAGGAAGCCGCCCGTGTGTTCGTGGAGGAACGGATCTACGCCGCGACCCTGGGCCTGACGATCCTCGATCCCGGGGTCTGGGTCGACGAACGCATCCCCTGACCCACGGTCTCAGGCGTCCTGGCGGGTCATGATCCGGAGCTCGGTGGTGACGAACGCTCGCGCGACGGGCTCCTTCTCGAGCTCGATCAGGAGCTCCCCGACGATCTTCCCCCGCGGGTCGGCGAAGAAACTCGCGGTCTGATCGGCGCGGTCTTCGTCCGCCAGCTCCAAGACGCGGAGGAGCTCAGCCCGTGCGTCTGCTTCGAGCGCATCGAGCCGCCGACGCAGCTCTCGCTCGGTCGGTAGACGTCCCTTGGCGTCCATCAGCCAACGGTGACATCAGTTTTCCGAGAAGACAATCCCTCGATGACCCCCGCGCTGAAAAATGGGACGACCGATGTAGGCCGATGACCCGCGAGGTCTACAGCATCGGCTCTAGGCCCCTCGTCAGCGGCAGGCTAGGCGAAGTGCCGCTTGCGGTCGCCGGCGATCTGCACGCCCAGCACGCGAGCCGCTCGTTCGACGCGCGATTGCTCCAGGACCCGAGGACGGGTTGCCAGATCCTTGGTCAGATCGCCAAGCGCCACCACATGGACTCCCTTGACGTCCCGGGGCATGCCAGCGACGCCGTGCGTGAGGCAGATGACGGGCTCGACGGTGACGGACACCGCGGAGGCCGACAGCTTGGCGCTCAGTCGCTTCGCATCCGATCGCAACGCACGCACGCCCGGGATCGGTTGGTCGTCGACCATGGGACGACCTCGCGACACGGAGAAAGCCCCCGGCGCCGGCCACGCGGCCAACAGGAAGAGCCCGGTCGAGCCGGCCAGGATCAGGTCGCCCGCGCTCGACAGGGACCCGGCGGGCACGACCCAGAAGCTGTAAGGGTCGAGGTGGTTCAGTTCCTTGGACAGGCGCGCCAGACCCTCCAGGTGTGCGGGATCATTCGTCTCAGGCATACGGTTCTAGGTTCGACAGTCCCACGATGTTGCTTGAGACGGCCTTCCCGTTCGTCAGGAGCCGAGGCCGGTCATGACGGCGCGCAGCGTGAGCCCGAAGCAGATGAAGGCCACCCACGCGAACGGGACCCACGGCCGGTCACGGAAGTCGGAACGGCGCGCGACCACATGCGCGATCCCCAGCGCGAGGATCGGGAAGATCCCGTACGCGTAGTGCAGGAGTGACAGCGCTCGATGGCCGAGCAGGAACACCACGATGCCGATCAGCGCCTGGATCCCCGACGCGATCTGCACCGCCGTGACCCAGACCCAGAAGCGCTCCCCGGGATCGCGCTTGCCGATCCAGGCGATCAGGCCCCAGACCCAGCCCACGGCGAACAGCGCCACCACGAAGAATCCGGCGTACTTGTGAACCTCAGTCACGCGGACGGGAGCTTACGCGGGGAGGCTGCGTTGCATGGTGCGGTGCCCGAGTGGAGGTGGGGGCGCGTACTGATCGAGGCCTCGGCCCGGAGGTGAACTATTTCTTTCCCGAGCCACGAACCTTCCGCTCGACCTTGCCGGCAGCGTCCTGCACGGTGCCCTTGGCCTTCTGCACGGAACCCTTCGCCTGGAGGCTCCTATCCTTCGTTGCCTTGCCAACGGCCTTCTTGGCGGACCCTGCGACCTTGTTCGCCTTCCCTTTTGCCTGCTTCGATGTCGCTGCCATCACGTAC
>JBBQVZ010000096.1:0-13509 GCA_038211015.1 Actinomycetota bacterium
CGCTTCCTCGCGGCCCGTTGCGGCGCTGAGCAGGCGCCATGATGGCTGCTGCTAGAATCCGCGCTCGGGAAACCGTTCACAAACGTGCCTAACTACTATGAGTCCTACGCGGTAGTGCTCGCGGTCGCCGTGGCAGGCGTCGCGCTCGTCGCCGTCGCGTTCGGGACCGCGCGCCTGATCGCCCCTCACCGCCCGCTGCCCGCGAAGCTCACCACCTACGAGTGCGGCATCGATCCGGTGGGCGAGGGGTGGGCGCAGAGCGAGGTCCGCTACTACATCTACGGGTTCCTCTTCGTGATCTTCGACGTGGAGAGCGTGTTCCTCTTCCCGTGGGCCCGGGTCTTCCAAGGCCTTGGCTACACGGCCGTCGGTGAGATGGGTGTGTTCATCGGGATCCTGGCGGTGGGTCTGCTCTACGCGTGGCGCAAGGGGGTGCTGAGATGGGTCTGATCACCGAGCGCACGCCGATCCCGAGGATCCAGCCGGTCAAGTTCATCCTCAACTGGGGTCGACGCTACTCGCTCTGGGTCATGAACTTCGGACTTGCGTGTTGCGCGATCGAGCTGATCGCCACGTCGACCTCGAAGCACGACTTCATCCGACTGGGCGTGATCCCGTTCGCGCATGGGCCTCGGCAGGCCGACCTGCTCGTCGTGGCGGGAACGCTGACCGACAAGATGGCCCCGGCACTACTGCGCGTCTATGACCAGATCCCGGAACCCAAGTACGTGATCTCGTTCGGGTCGTGCTCCAACTGTGGCGGACCCTACTGGGACTCCTACTCCGTGACGAAGGGGGTCGACCAGATCCTCCCCGTCGACGTCTACGTCCCGGGCTGCCCCCCGCGGCCCGAGGCGCTCCTGCACGGCATCATCAAGCTGCAGGAGAAGATCAAGGACGAGAACATCGAGGAGAAGTTCAGTGGCCGGTCCTCCGCACCCGCTCTCTCCTGACGAGACGGCCTCCCGGCTCCGAGCCCGATTCGGGGAGGACATCGTCGACGCCGTGGAGCAGTACGGCCACGCCGTCGCCACGGTCACGGTCGATCGGTACCACGATGTCTGCCGGTTCCTCCGCGACGAACCCGAGTTCGCGTGCGACTACTGCGACTTCACCGGCGCCGTGGACTTCGGTCCAGAGGCCGGGTTCGAGGTCGTCACGCATCTGTTCTCGACCACGCATCACCACAACGTGCGACTGAAGGTGAAGCTCCCACACGAGGATCCCGTCTGTCCCACGATCTCCGACCTGTATCCCACGTCGAACTGGCACGAACGCGAGACGATCGAGATGTTCGGCATCGCGTTCGAGGGCCATCCACAGCCCTTGAAGCTGCTCCTTTCGGAACCGTTCGAGGGCCATCCCCTGCGCAAGGACTTCCCCCTGATGAGCCGTGAGGCGAAGCCCTGGCCGGGCGCCGTCGAGGGCGAAGAAGAGGAAGAGGAGTGAGCTTCATACTCGGGGCCGCGACGACGGGCAACTCCCTGTTCGACGCATGGTTCGGCAACTTCTGGCTGGCGCTCATCTCGAAGACCGTCGTCGTGATGTTGTTCTTCCTGGTCGTCCCGCTGGTCGTCGGCTACATCGAGCACAAGGTGCTCGCGCACATGCAGGCGCGTCTCGGACCGATGGAGGCCGGCATGTTCCACGGCTGGGCCCAATTGGTCGCCGACGGCGTGAAGTTCGTGCAGAAGGAAGACGTGGTTCCCGAGGCCGCGGACCGCGGCGTGTTCTCGCTGGCGCCGGCGGTGGCGATGATCCCTTACATCGTCATCCTGGTGGTGCTGCCCTTCAGCCCCACGTTGTTCGCCCTCAACCTCGACATCGGGATCTTCTTCGTGATGGCGATGTCGTCCGTGTCGGTGATCGGCGTGCTGATGGCGGGCTGGTCGTCCGCCAACAAGTTCTCGCTGATCGGGGCGCTCCGCGCGGCCGCGCAGCTGATCGCCTACGAACTCCCGCTGGTGCTCGCCGCCGCCGCCATCGTCATGCAGACCGGGACGCTCTCGATGGTCGGCATCGTGGAATCGCAGCGGAGCATGTGGAACGTCGTTCGGCCCTGGCAGCTGGTCGGCTTCTTCATCTTCGTGGTGGCTTCGCTCGCCGAGCTCACGCGGCCGCCGTTCGACATGCCGGTCGCGGACTCGGAGATCATCTTCGGTGCCTACACCGAGTACACGGGTCTGAAGTTCGCGTTCTTCCTGCTGGCGGAGTACGGAGGCATCGTGGCGCTCTCCGGCATCGCCGCGACCCTCTACCTGGGCGGCTACCTCGGGCTCCCGGGGATCCCGCTCCCGCCTCCCGTATGGATGTTCGGCAAGATCATTGCGCTATCGTTCGTCGTCATCTGGCTGCGCGCGACCTATCCGAGGTTGCGCGAGGACCAGTTGCAGCGGTTCTCATGGCTGGTGCTCATCCCGCTGTCGCTGGTGATGATCATGGTTGTGGCCGTCGTCAAGGTCGCGACGAGGTAGGGGGAGAAGGACCGTGGCGTCGGAGCTTTCGGAGAAGAAGGACCAGCCGGAATCCGGCATCGGCCTCGGCCTGCTCAAGGGCCTGGGCGTCACCCTCAAGACGATGTTGCACCCCGCGATCACGCAGCCCTATCCGCACGTCAAGCCGGATCTGCCGGCTCGTACGCGTGGCGTCATCGCCCTCAAGGAAGCGAACTGCACGGTCTGCTACAAGTGCTCGCGCGAATGCCCCGACTGGTGCATCTACATCGACGCCCACAAGGAACAGCACGATCCGGCAGGTGGCGGACGCGCTCGTTCGGCCAAGATCCTCGATCGGTTCGCGATCGACTACGCGCTCTGTATGTACTGCGGCATCTGTGTCGAGGTCTGTCCGTTCGACGCGCTCTTCTGGAGTCCGGAGTTCGAGTACGGGGAGTACGACATCGACCTCATGACCCACGAGAAGGAGCGGCTGGAGGAGTGGACCTACAAGGTCCTGCCGCCGCCGCCGCTCGAGGTAGGGGCCGAGCCCATGCCGGAGCCGATGGAGGACGCGTCGTGATCGCGACCGTCTCGGCGCAGGAGTACGCCTTCGTCGTGCTCGCCGTGGTCGGCGGCGTCAGTGCGATCTCGGTGGTCCTGGCACGCAACGTCGTCCACGCCGCTCTGTACTTGGTCGTCACGCTCCTGTCGGTCGGCGGGGTGTACCTGCTGCTCGGCGCGGAGTTCGTCGCCTGGGTGCAGATCCTGATCTACGTGGGAGCCATCGTGATCTTGTTCCTCTTCGGGCTCATGCTCACGAAGGCGCCGATCGGACGCGACCTCCTCGACAACCAGAACCGCTGGATCGGCGGAGTCGTCGGGTTCGGGGTGTTCCTGGGTCTGGTGTTCCTGATCCAGGATGCGTACAAGGTCCAGGACTCCGTTGCCCGGACGACGTTCCGCACAACGACCGGCGATGTCGGCATCTCCCTGTTCCGCGACTACGTGCTGCCGTTCGAGGCCATGTCGTTCCTCCTCCTCGCCGCTCTGATCGGCGCCGTGGTCCTTGCGCGCAAGGACGAGGCGGCCAAGTGATCCGGCTGCCGTTCGTCCTGTTCTTCTCGGCCCTGTTGTTCTCGGCCGGCGTCTACGGGGTGCTGGCGCGCCGGAACGCCGTCATGGTCCTCATGGCGATCGAGCTGATGTTGAACGCGGTGAACGTGAACCTGGTCGCGTTCGGATCGGATCGGCACGATGTCGGCGGTCAGATGTTCGCCCTGTTCGTGATCGCCGTGGCGGCCGCCGAAGTAGGGATCGGCCTCGCCATCGTGATCCTGCTCTATCGCAACCGCGAATCCATCAACGTCGACGAGGTCAACCTCCTCAAGTGGTAGCCGAAGCCACCGCCGCGGCCTCGGGCATCATCCGGTCCTCCTGGGTCGTCGTGCTCCTTCCCGTCGTCTCCGCCCTGCTCACGCTGTTCTTCGGCAAGCGGACACCCGGGAAGGGAGCGGTCTACGGCATCTCGGCGATGGGCGCGGCGTTCGTCATGTCGCTCCTGATCCTCTGGCATTTCGTCCAGGGCGGCGGGACGTACGCGAGCCAGGTGAACTGGTTCAGCGTCGGTCCCTTCCACGTGGAGGCTGGGCAGTACATCGACGGGCTGGCGGCGGTCATGCTCGTCGTGGTCACGTCGGTTTCGCTCTGTGTGCACGTCTATTCGTTGGGCTACATGGACGGCGACTCGCGGTTCACGTGGTTCTACGTCGTCCTCTCCCTCTTCACGGCCGCCATGCTGAACGTGGTCGTCGCGCCGAACCTGATCCAGCTGTTGGTGGGCTGGGAGATCATGGGTGTGTGCTCGTACCTGCTGATCGGGCACTGGTACGAGGTCAAGGAGAACTCGAACGCCGCCATCAAGGCGTTCATCACCACCAGGATCGGTGACGTGCCGTTCATGTTCGGCGTGTTCGCGTTGATCTTCGCGACGGGGTTCACCACGTCGAACATCGCGCAGATCGGGGATCTGGTGAAGAGCCACGAGCTGTCGAACGGCCTGGTCGCCGCGGCGGCGCTTCTGCTCTTCGGCGGTGCGGTCGGCAAGTCCGCGCAGTTCCCGCTCCACGTGTGGCTCCCCGACGCCATGGCGGGTCCCACACCCGTCTCCGCCCTGATCCACGCGGCCACGATGGTGGCGGCCGGCGTCTACCTGGTCGGACGGATGTACGAGGTCTTCATCAACGCCGACCCGTGGGTGCTCCAGGTCATCGGCATCATCGGCGCGATCACCATGCTCGGCTCGGCGTTCATGGCGCTCGTCCAGGACGACATCAAACGGGTGCTGGCGTATTCCACGCTCTCCCAGCTCGCCTACATGGTCGCCGCCATGTCGCTCGGACCCGCCGGTCGCAACGCCTCCTTCTTCCACCTGTTCACCCACGCGTTCTTCAAGGCGTTGCTCTTCCTCGGCGCGGGGTCCGTGATCCACGCGGTCCACTCCAACAACATGAGCGACATGGGGGGCCTGAAGAATCCCATGCCGGTCACGTTCTGGACGTTCCTGATCGGATCTGCGGCGCTCGCCGGTATCGTGCCGCTGGCGGGCTTCTGGTCGAAGGACGAGCTCCTCGTCTCGGCGTCACATGGACACGAGCTGTTATTCGTCATCATGCTCGCCACCGCGGTGCTGACCGCGTTCTACACGACGCGGATGGTGGTGATGACGTTCTTCGGCACGTATGAAGGGCACGCTCACCCGCATGAGTCACCACCCAGCATGGCCGGGACGCTCGTCTTCCTGGCTGCAGCCACGGTCGTCGTGGGGTTCCTCGGTTCGCCGCAGCTCCACGCCCCGTTCTTCAAGTGGGTCTTCTTCGAGGAGCCGGAGGCGATCCACTTCGAGGCGTGGATCGCGCTGGTGGGTACGCTCGCGGCGCTCGCCGGCATCGGGTTCGCGTGGACGCTGTACGCGCCGAGGAAGGAACGCGACCCGCTCCGGGCGCTCGGTCCCGTGTGGAACCTGCTGGAGCACCGGTTCTACATCGACGACTTCTACATGAAGCGGATCGTCTACCCCGTGCGCGACAGGCTGTCCGCGGCCGTGTACTGGTTCAACCAGCACGTCCTCGACGGGATCATCAACGGCACGGCGATGGCCACACGCGGACTGGGCCAGGTCGTGAACCTGTTCGACCGAGGCGTGATCGACCGTGCGGTGAACGGCGTTGCGGGCACGGCCGGCGCCACCGGCGGTCTGTTGAAGTACATCCAATCCGGCAACGTCCAGCGGTACATGGCGTTCCTGTTCGTGGGCGTCATGGTGCTGGCGGTCGTCTTCGCGAAGCTGGTCTGACGAGGAGAGTGAGGGTTCGATGAGCGGGTGGGACAAGACGGCCATCACGGTCACGACGCTGCTGCCGGTGGCAGGCGCGCTCGTGATCATCATGGTCCCCAAGGAGAAGGACCGGCTGGTCCGGGCACTCGGGATCCTGTTCACCGGCGCGGCGCTCATCATGGCGGTGGCGATCGCGATCGGCTTCGACTACGGCAAGGGTGGCCTGCAGTACGTCCTGGACACCAGTTGGATCTCGGCGATCGGCGCTCGGTACCACGTGGGGATCGACGGGATCAGCATGCCGCTGTACGTGCTGACGTTCGCGCTGTCGTTCCTGTGCGCGGTCTACACGTGGCACTACGTCCCCGAGCCCGGACGCACGAAGGCCTTCCTCGCGCTGATGTTGCTGCTCGAGACGGGGATGGCCGGCACGTTCATCGCGTTCGACCTGATCCTGTTCTTCGTCTTCTGGGAGATGGTCCTGGTCCCCATGTACTTCCTGATCGGGATCTGGGGCTCCGCCAACCGGCAGTACGCCTCGATCAAGTTCTTCCTCTACACGCTGTTCGGTTCCGTCTTCATGCTGCTGGGCTTCCTCGCCATGTACTTCCGCGGACCCGCGCCGCACACGTTCGACATGGTGCAGCTGCAGCAGTTCGCCGCGGGAGGTGGCTTCGCCCACGACTTCCAGCTGGTGGTCTTCGGCGCGGTCGCGCTCGGGTTCGCCGTGAAGGTTCCGATGTGGCCGTTCCACACGTGGCTTCCAGACGCCCATACGGAGGCCCCGACGATCGGATCCGTGCTCCTGGCGGGCGTCATGCTGAAGATGGGCACGTACGGGTTCATCCGGATCGCGTTGCCCATGCTGCCGTACGGCGCGCAGAAGTACGCCCCGTGGATCGGGTTGCTCGCCGTGATCGGCATCGTCTACGCCGCGCTCGCGTGCCTCGCGCAGAAGGATCTGAAGCGCCTGATCGCGTTCTCGTCCGTGGGACACATGGGCTTCGTCATGCTCGGCATCGCCACGCTGACCACGATCGGCATCCAGGCGGCGATCTTCGGCATGGTGGCGCACGGCGTGATCACCGGCATGCTCTTCTTCTGCGTCGGTTCGATCTACGACCGCTACCACACACGCCAGATCGCGGAGATCGGCGGTGGCATGGCCGAGCGGATGCCGAAGCTCGCCGGTGTCTTCGCGTTCGTCTCGATCGCGTCGCTCGGACTTCCCGGGCTCGCCGGGTTCTGGGGCGAGGTCATGGCGCTGCTCTCGTCGTTCAGCCCGAACACCCAGCTCGGCCTGTCGACCGCGTTGTTCCGCGGGTTCATGATCGCCGGCGGCGTCGGGACGATCCTCACGGCCGGCTACTTCCTGTGGATGCTCCAACGGGTGAACCTCGGACCCATGCCCGACCGTTGGAAGGAGCACGCGTTCAGCGACGTGCTGACGGTGGAGTGGGTCGCGTGGGTCCCGTTGCTGCTCTCGATCGTGGTGCTCGGGCTCGATCCGCGGATCATCTTCGGGGTCACCGAAGAGGCCGTTCGCGGGCTGATGAGCGCGCTCGGCGGGGGTTGATCCGACGCCGATGAACCAGGTCATCGACTACCACGCGATCCTGCCGGAGCTGATCCTTGCCAGCACGGTCCTGCTCGTCCTCGTGGTCGACGTCTTCCTGCCGGCCAAGCGGAAGTCCTGGTCGATGGTCGTGGGGCTCATCGGTACCGCCGCGGCGCTCGTGGGCACCCTCACGCTGCTCGGCGATGCGCGCACCACGTTCGGCGGCTCATACGTCATCGACAACTTCGCGATCCTGTTCAAGCTCTTCTTCCTGTCCGTGGCGATCCTGGTGCTCGGCATCTCGTTCCGGTACTTCCGTGAGGGCGGCTTCTACCAGGGGGAGTACTACTTCCTGCTGCTCACGTCGTTCCTCGGCTGCATCATGATGCCGTCGTCGCGCGACCTGTTGCTGCTCTTCATCGCGCTGGAGTTGGTCTCGGCACCCGGGTTCCTGATGGCGGCGTTCCGCAAGACCGACCCCAAGTCGAACGAGGCCGGCCTGAAGTTCTTCCTCATCGGCGTCCTGTCGACCGCGGTGATGCTCTATGGCATGAGCCTGATCTACGGGCTCACGGGCTCCACGCGACTGGATGCGATCGCGCAGGGCCTGTCGGCTCTCCCTGCCGCGAAGGAGACGCTCGCGTTCTCGGCGATCCTGTTCGTGGTCATCGGGTTCGCGTTCAAGGTCTCGGCGGTGCCGTTCCAGTTCTGGGCGCCCGACACGTACGAGGGAGCCCCGGTGCCCGTCGCCGCCTTCCTGGCGGTCGCATCCAGCGCGGCCGGCTTCGCGGGACTGCTGCAACTGATGTTCGTGGCGTTCATCAACCAGCACGCGTTCTGGACGCCCATCTTCGCGGCGCTCTCGATCGCCACCATGACGCTCGGCAACCTGGTCGCGCTCAAGCAGACCCAGGTGGTGCGGCTGCTCGCGTACTCGGGGATCGCGCAGGCCGGGTACATCCTGCTGCCGTTCGCACTGGTCTCGGGCGACGCCACCGTGAACCACTCGGCGTTCTCCGCGTCCGTCACCTACATCCTGATCTACGCGATCATGAACCTCGGCGCGTTCGCCGTGACCATCGCGGTCAGCCGCCGCGAGCCCGCGCTCCTGATCTCGGACTTCGCGGGGCTCGCACGGCGGGCGCCGCTCCTCGCCGTGGGGATGACGGCGTTCATGATCTCGCTGGCCGGCGTTCCGCCCACCGGCGGGTTCTGGGCCAAGATCCTGATCTTCAAGGCGGCGATCGAACGCGGCGGCGTCGGTCCGTGGCTCGCCGTCGTCATGTTGGCGAACTCCGTGATCAGCGTGGTCTACTACTTCGCCGTGCCGAAGCAGATGATCTTCGAGCCGGCTCGCGACGAGTCGCGGATGCGGTCGCCGGCTCTGGTGAACGCGGTGGTCGTGCTGACGCTCGTGGCGATCGTCGCGGTGTTCGTGTTCCCCAACCCGATCGCCCGCGCGGCCGAGATCTCGACCCTCATCGGCAGCTGATCACGCGCCGAAGCGTTCCTGAGAACCTCCTGAGCGTTCGGCCCAGGAGAACCTCGTCGCCCCGCGTATCGAACGACCCATGAGAGCATGGCTCTCATAAGGAGTGATGCACGATGCACGCAGGGATCAACCGCATGAAGACCTGGATCCTGATCGCCGCGCTCGGCGGCTTGTTCGTCTTGATCGGCAACGCGTTCTGGGGTGCGAGCGGCGCCGTGATCTTTCTCGGGATCGGGCTGATCTTCAACTTCTCGATGTACTGGTTCTCCGACAAGATCGCCATCGCGACCACCCGCTCCAAGCCCGTGACCGAGCAGGAGTACCCCAAGCTCTACCGGATCGTCGTCCGGGAGCTGGCACAGCTCGACCAGATGCCGATGCCCAAGGTCTTCGTCTCGGAGATGATGCAGCCCAACGCGTTCGCCACCGGTCGGAACCCACAGCACGCCTCCGTCGCCGTGACGAAGGGCATCCTGCAGATCCTGGACGACCGGGAACTTCGCGGCGTGCTCGCCCACGAGCTCTCGCACGTGCGCAACCACGACATCCTCATCGGCTCCGTGGCGGCCGCGATCGGCATGAGCATCACGTTGCTCGCCCGCTTCGCGTTCTTCTTCGGCGGCAGCGACGACAACCGCGGTGGAGGCGGGCTGAGCCTGCTGTTCGCCTGGATCCTGGCGCCGATCGCCGCGGCGATCATCCAGATGGCCGTCTCACGCTCCCGTGAGTACCAGGCGGACGAGTCGGGCGCGTACCTCTCGCACGATCCGGCCGCGTTGGCGAGCGCGCTCCGCAAGCTCGAGGTGGCGACGAAGCACGTGCCGGCGCCGTCGACGCTCAGCCCGGCCGAGGCGCACCTGTTCATCATGAACCCGCTCGCAGGACGTCGCGGATCGGGCTTCGGGAGATTGTTCTCGACGCATCCGCCGACCGAGCAGCGCATCGAGCGGCTCCAGACCATCGCCCGCGAGCTCGGGACGCAGATCGCCTGAGGTTCAGGCCATCTCGTCCAGCACTGCGCGCACGTGCTCGATGGTGGTGCGTGGGTTGACGAAGCACAGCCGCGCGACCTTCTCGCCCATCCACGTCGTGGGTTGGACGAAGCCGGTCTGGGCCTCGAGCGTGCGACGCCAGCAGGTCTCGTAGTCGTCCGGTCCCCATCCGAGCCGACGGAAGAGCACGACGGTGAGCTCGGGCTCCATCAGGAGCTCGAGCTCGTCGCGCTGCCGGATCTCCGCCGCCGTCTCCCGCGTGATCGTGAGCACGCGCTCGACCGCTTCCCGGTAGGCGTCCGTCCCGTACGTGGCGAGCGAGAACCACAACGGGAGACCGCGGGCCCGGCGGGTGAGGTGGTGCGCGTAGTCGCTCGGGTTCCAATCCGAGCCCACGTTCAGCGAATCGAGATAGGAGGCGTCCTGCCGGTGCGCGGCTCGCGCGATCGCGGGCTCCCGGTAGATGAGGGCGCAGGCGTCGAACGGCGCGAAGAGCAGCTTGTGGGGATCGACGATGAACGAGTCCGCTCGCTCGATGCCCCGGAAGCGATCGCGGACGGATGGAGCCAGGAGCGCCGCCCCCCCGTACGCGCCGTCGACGTGCAACCAGATATCGCGCTCCTCGCACACATCGGCCACCGCGGCGAGATCGTCCACGACGCCCGCGTTCGTCGATCCCGCGCTCGCCACGACCGCGAAGAGGCCGTCGACGTCGACGGATCCGAGCGTCGCGGCCAGCCGGTCGCCCGTCAGCCGTCCTCGCTCGTCGTGAGGGATCTCGATCAGCTCCACATCCATCACGGCCGCCGCGGAGGCCACCGACGAATGAGCGGTGTCCGCGGCCGCGACCTTCCACCTGAGGGGGCGATCGGTGCGACGAGATGCGGCCCGGTGTCGAGCGGCGACGAGCGCCGACAGGTTCCCGGCCGTTCCACCGGACACGAAGCAGCCGCCGGCGGTGCCGGGCAACCCGACCAGGTCGGCGAGCCAGCGGAGCGTCTCGTTCTCCGCCCACACGGCGCCCGCGCCTTCGAGCCAGCTCCCTGCGTACGTTGACGACGCGCTCAGCACCAGGTCGAACAGGACGCTCGCCCTCGTCGGCGCGCCGGGGACGAACGCCAGGTACGCCGGGTGATCTGTCGAGATCGTGGCCGGAGCCAGGACGTCGGCCCAGATGCGCAACGCCGCTTCGCCGCCGATGCCAGCCGCAGTGATCGTCTCACCGGCTCGCGCCGACAGCTCCTCAGGCGTCGCAGGTCCGTCGAGCGGCGGAAGATCGGCGATGCGGGCGCGGGTGTAGTCCTCGAGCGCGCGCGCGAGGTCCTCGGTCTCCTGGGTGTAGCGGTGCATCTCTTGCATCGTGGGACCCCCCGTGGATGCCGCAAGAGCCGCGGGCCGGCCCTTCGGGCCGGCCCGGACACTGTCGCAACGTGTGTTGGTTCAGCCGGCGAGCTCCTTGCAGAAGCCATCGAACGCGTCGATGTACTTCTGCACGTCGTCCTCCGTGTGCTGCACCGAGATGGTCCACTGCTCCTCGTCGCCGGGGGTCATGAAGATCCCGCGGTTGATCATCCACGAGAACGACGCGTAGAAGAACTCGGGCTCGGTCTCCAAGAAGTCGCGGTAGTTCGTCAGTGGCTCCTTGCGGTACGAGACGCAACCCTTCGCACCGAGGTCCATGGTGTGGCCCGGGATGTCGTTGTCGTCCATCGCGCGTTTGCAGCCCTTGGCCAGCTGGTTGCCGAGCTTGCCGAGATGGTCGTACGCGTCCTTCGTGAGCACCTCGGTGAGCGCCGCGAGCCCGGCGGCCGCCGAGAGCGGGTTGCCGTTGAACGTGCCCTGCTGGGCCGCGCCCTTCGTGACCCACTCCATGTAGCGAGCCTCGCCACCGAACGCGCCGATCGTGGCGCCGCCGCCGACGGCCTTCGCGTACGCGGCCAGGTGCGGCCGGACTCCGAAGCGCTCCGTCGTTCCACCGTACGCGATCGTCCCGCCGCACTTCACCTCGTCGTAGATGAGCACCGCGCCGTGCTTCTCGCACGCGTCGCGGAGCGCCTGGAGGTAGCCGGCCTTCGGGACCACGAGCCCGATGTTCATCATCACGGGCTCCAGGATCACCGCGGCGATGTCGCCCGGGTTGTCCTGGAACGCCTGCTCGACGGCCTCGGCGTCGTTGAACGGCACGACGATGACCGTCTCCCACAGCGCCCGTGGGATGCCCTTCGACGTGGGCTCGGTCGTGTACCAGGCCTTGTCGTGCTCGACCCCGTGTCGCAGACCCAGCACGTCGGCCTCGGGGACGACGGAGAACAGCACCGAGTCGTGATGCCCGTGGTACGAGCCCTCCATCTTGATGATCTTGTCGCGGCCGGTCGCGGCGCGAGCCACCCGCAGCGCGTCCATGGTCGCCTCGGTGCCGGAGTTCACGAAGCGCATCTGCTCCAACTGGAACCGGGAGCAGATCTCCTCCGCCAGGGCGACCGTGGTCTCGGTCGTGACCGCGAAGTGGATCCCCTGATCGGCGACCCTGCGGATCGCTTCGACGATCTTGGGGTGGGCATGGCCGACCACGTTCACGCCGAACCCGCCGTGGAAGTCCGTGTACTCGGATCCGTCGACGTCCCACACCTTCGAGCCCGACCCCCGCTTCAGGTACACGGGATAGGGATCTCCCGCCTGGAAGTTCGAGGCGACGCCGGCCGGAAGGCTCTTCAAGGCGCGCTCGTGCAACGCCTTCGACCCGGGTGTCCGGTCGAGCAGGATCTTCGTCTCCCGTTCGGCGATCTCCGCCGCGCGAGCCTTGAGTTGGTCCAGGTCAGCCATGCTTTACCACCTCCTGAGGACGGCCAGCGTACCCGGGCGACAACGCGGGAAGCAATCCGTGAGGGCCGGGTGCGGGCGGGCTACGGTCGGTAGTTCGTGAACTGCAGCGCGATCCCGAAGTCGTGACCCTTCACGGCCGCGATCGCCTTCTGCAGGTCGTCCTTGCTCTTGCCGAGCACGCGGACCTGATCGCCCTGGATCTGGGTCTGCACCTTGGCGCCGCTCGACTTCACGAACTTCGTGATCTCCTTGGTCTTATCCTCGGCGATGCCGGTCATCACCGTGACGGCCTGCCGGACGTGGCCCTTGGCGGCGGGGTGGACCTCTCCTTCGGAAAGCGCCTTCAACGGGACGTTCCGCTTGACCACCTTCTCTTTGAGGACCTGCAGGGCCGCCTTCAGCCGGTCCTCGGTCGACGAACGGAGCTCGATCGTCGTGTGGTCCTGGGAGATGCCGGTCTCGGTGTCCTTGAAGTCGAACCGCTGCGAGATCTCACGCTGCGCCTGATCGACGGCGTTGCGGACCTCCTGGAGGTCCACCTCGGAGACGATGTCGAAGGAGAACTGGTCTTTCGCCATGCGCGTGAGGATACCGCTCGACGTCATTGGCCACCGCCGGTGGCGCGGTTCGCTACCATGTCTCGTCCCGGGAGGATGCCCGAGTGGCCAAAGGGAGCGGTCTGTAAAATCGCCGGCGTAGCCTACGGAGGTTCGAATCCTCCTCCTCCCACTCTGTGATGTCTCGAGACATCGTGCCGACGTGTCTCGCGACATCGTGCCACGTTCAGCTCGATCTGCCGTGTGGTTGGTAGTCGCGACTCGGGTCCAACACCAGCTCCCGGAGCAACTCCCCATCCTCCGTGATCACCCGAA
>JBBQVZ010000097.1:0-13009 GCA_038211015.1 Actinomycetota bacterium
AGGCGACCGCTCGCTCGATCACGTTGACGGGGGTCCAGTCCGGCAGCAAGCCACAACCGTCGTAGAGGAATCGTTTCAACACGTTGATGCCGCCGACCGTGTGCGTGACCTCCGGGTGGAACTGCACCGCGTACAGCCCGCGCTCCGGGTCCTCCATCGCGGCGATGGGGATGACGTCGGTATGCGCGCCCACGCGGAACCCCTCCGGCTCCCGGACGACCGCGTCCCCGTGGCTCATCCACACCTGCTCGGTGGCCTTCATGTCGGCGAGCAGCACACCCGCACGATCCACCGCCAACGTCGTGCGGCCGTACTCGCGCTGGCCCGTTGCGGCGACCTCGCCGCCGAGGGTCTGCGCCATCAGCTGGTGTCCGTAGCAGATCCCGAGCACCGGCACGCCCAGATCGAAGATGCGCGGGTCGATGGCTGGCGCGCCTTCCTCGTACACGGAAGCTGGGCCGCCGGACAAGATGATCCCAGCGGGTCGCATCTTTCGGAGTTCGGGCATGGCGATGTCGTGCGGGACGATCTCGGAGTAGACATGACACTCGCGGACCCGCCGTGCGATCAGCTGCGCGTACTGCGCCCCCAGGTCGACGACCAGGACGGGGCGTGGATGAGCTTGCGTCACAAGGTCCCTCAGTGGCCCATCCCCACTCGCTGCTGTGTCTGGTACGTCTTGCCCTCGGTCTTGATCGCCGGCGCGATCACCAGCTCCGCCTTCTGGAACTCCTTCACGTTCGCGTAGCCGGTGGTCGCCATCGACGTGGCGAGCGCACCGAACAGGTTGAACGTGCCGTCGTTCTCGTGTGCCGGTCCCACCAGGATCTCCTCGAGCGACGCGACCTGCTGCGTCTTCACGCGAGCGCCTCGTGGGAGCGAGGGGTGGAACGTCGCCATCCCCCAGTGGTACCCGCGGCCCGGTGCCTCGTACGCGCGCGTGAGCGGCGAGCCGATCATGACGGCGTCGGCCCCGCAGGCGATCGCCTTGGCGATGTCCCCTCCGGTCCGCATGCCGCCGTCGGCGATCACGTGGCAGTAGCGGCCCGTCTCGTGCTGGTGCTCACGCCGGGCGGCGGCGGCGTCCGCGATCGCCGTCGCCTGCGGCACGCCGACCCCGATCACCCCGCGGGTCGTGCACGCGTTCCCGGGTCCCACGCCGACCAGCACCCCGACGGCGCCGGTCCGCATCAGGTGCAGCGCCGTCGAGTACGAGGCACACCCACCGACGATCACCGGCAGGTCAAACCTCGCGATGAACTCCTTGAGGTTGAGCGGCTCGGTCCGCGTCGAGACGTGCTCCGCCGAGACGACCGTGCCCTGGATCACCAGGATGTCGAGCTCGGCCTCGAGCACGAGCGGGGTGTACTCGATCACCCGCTGTGGAGTGAGCGATGCGCTGGTGACGACCCCGGCATCCTTGATCTCGCGGATCCGTTTCACGATGAGCTCGGGCTTCACGGGCTCCTTGTAGAGCTCCTGCATGCGGCGCGTCGCCTTCTCGTCGGGCAGCGACGCGATCTCGTCGAAGATGGGCTCGGGGTCCTCGTAACGCGTCTGCAAGCCCTCGAGGTTCAGGCACGCCAGCCCGCCCAGCCGCCCGACCTCGATCGCCGTCGCGGGCGAGACCCCCGCGTCCATGGCCGAGGCCATCATGGGCAGCGGGAACGTGTACGCGTCGATCTCCCAGCTGATATCCACGTCGTCGGGGTCGCGCGTCCGCCTGGACGGAACGATCGCGACCTCGTCGAGCCCGTAGGCCCGGCGGCCCGTCTTGCCGATGCCGATCTCGTACTCCATGCCCGTCTACCCCCGCCTCGCTCGCCGACGCCTCAGGAAACGCAAGACGCCCACCCGCTCCCGGATGGGCGTCAACGTTGCATGAACGAAGCCTAGCAGGCCCCGCGTCAAGCCTCTTTGGCGACGTGCCCCGTCTCGGTGACGCGCAGGTCGGTCAGGCCCGAGTGCACCCGCTCGCCCTGAATCATCGGCGTCGAGTCGTCGATGTAGCCCTGCGACTTCAACGTGTCAAGGACGTGCTGCAAGGAACCTTCCGGGTCCTCGGACTCGGTGTCGATCCTCAACTCCGGGTTCTCCGGTGCCTCGTACGGGTCGTCGACGCCGGTGAACCCGGTGATCTCGCCGGCGAGCGCCTTCTTGTACAGGCCCTTCGGGTCGCGGTGCGCCGCGATCTCCGCGACAGTCGCGTCCACGTGCACCTCGACGAACTCGCCGATCTGCGCGCGGGCGGCGTCCCTGGTCTCCTTATACGGCGAGATCGGGCAGCAGATGGTCGCGACGCCGTTGCGCGTCAGCAGGTCGGCAACGAACGCGATGCGCAGGATGTTGGTATCGCGGTCCTCCTTGGAGAACCCGAGACCTTTCGACAGGTTCTTGCGGACCTCGTCGCCGTCGAGGATCTCGGTCTTCAGGCCGCGCGCCTGCAGCTCGTGATACAGCATCTCCGCGATGGTGGACTTCCCCGAGCCCGAAAGCCCGGTGAACCACACGGTGAACCCCTTCTCGCCTTGCGTCACAGGAAGCTCCTTCCGACGACGCCATCGGGCGCCTCGATGTCATACAGCTTGAGGATGGTGGGACCGACGTCGACCAGGTTCATGCCTTCGACGCGGCCCATCGGCTGCCCGGGCAGTCCCTTCATGGCGAAGATGCCCGTGCGATCGTGGTTGGCCCCGTCGGGACCGGTGTCGTTCTCGTAGATGTACAGGCTCGAGTTGCCGACGGAGCCCATCGAACGCCACTCCAGGTCGCCGAAGTAGACGAGCAGGTCCGGGGCCACGCCGCGAACCTCCGGGTAGACGTCCTGCGGCTTCAGCGCCTTCGTCCCGAGCGGTTGCCCGTCCGGGCCCGGCGCCGCCTCGAGCTTCGCGACTAGCTCGTCGCGGACCTCTTCGTACCGCTCGGGTTCGATCACGCCCTGTGGCTCGCGCCCTTTGACGTTCAAGAAACAGCGCCCGTAGTACCCGCCGTCGCCCCACGCGATCGTACGGCTCCAGTCGACCGGCGCCTTGGCGATCGGCGTGGGCTCGGTGACCGTCTCCGTCATGGCCAGGTAGCCCTCCTGCATCAACCAGTCGTTGAAGCAGAGGCCGCCCATCATCGGGCGCGCGCCGTGGTCCGACATCACGATAGTGATGGCGTCCTCCGGGAGGACCTCGAGCAGCGAGCCGACCTCGCGATCCAGGAAGCGGTAGTACTCCTGGAACGCTGTCTCGAACTCGTTGCCCGCCACGTAGAGCGGGTGACGCGGGTCGAAGTACTGCCAGAACACGTGATGAAGCCTGTCCGGCCCCATCTCGACCATCATGAAGTAGTCCCACGGCTTGTTCTTCACCAGGCGTCGCGCGACCTGGAACCGACGCTCGGTCATCTTGAACACCTGGTCCAGCACGAACCGCATCCCCTGCTCGCGGAAGTTCGGGATGTCGAAGATGTAGTTGCCGGGTCCGCCGAGCTCCTCGGCGACCTCGACCTCGAGCTCCTCCGGATACGCGAACCGTTTGGCGCTCGGTGGAGTGAGGAAGCATCCGATCCGCCAACCCGGGAACTCCTTGGGCGGCGGGAAGCTCGGAGGGACGCCGATCAATAGCGAGCGCATCCCCTTCTCGGCGAGCTTGTCCCACACGGCGGGCTCGTGGATGGAGCCTGAGGTCGCGATCGAGAGGCCGTCGTACGTGTGGTCCTTGCGGTTCCGGAAGCCGTAGAGACCGAGCTGTCCGGGCGTCTTGCCGGTCATCGCGCATGCCCAAGCGGGGACGGTGATCGGCGGAGTGATGCTCGCAAGATCGCCGTGCATGCCGCTGTCCATGAGCTTGCGGATGTTGGGGATCTCATCGATGAGGTCGCGGAACAGGAGCTGCGGCGTTCCGCAGTCGAGCCCGATCACCGCGACCCTGGGACCTTGCTGCATGCCGAACGTCCTTTGCGGTTCCGGGGTCTCGAGGCGAAAGCGGACGTGACTGCTCACGGGGGCGCTTCCGCGGTTCACGTATCCTACCAAGCCGCCTGATACCCCGACCGAGCTGCGGAGATGGCAGTCGATGACGTTCCTGCGACGAGTGCTGAGCGCGCAAGCCGCCCTCTGGGCGTTGTTCGGTTCCGTCGTGGGGATCGCGCCGGGTTGGCTCCTCGAGAAGGTGGCGGGACAGCCCGCGCCCAGCGACGACGCGTGGTTCCGCGCGCTCGGCGTGATCGCCATCGTGCTCGCGCTCTTGATGGTGCTGGTCTCACAACGTCTCGAAGACGTCTGGTGGTGGGCCTGGGCCTTCGTCGTCCTGGAGGCCGGGACGGCGACGGTGTTCGTGCTCCACGCGCTCTTCGGTCTTCCGGCAGGCGGATCGGCCTGGTCGTGGTGGCTGCTCGCGTGCGTAAACGGCGCCGTGGGAGCGCTCGACCTGGTGGGTCTGGGTCTCGCCGCCCAGGAGAAGCCGTTCACCTAGCGGACGGATCCGGCGTCAGCGTGTCTCGCGAGCGGCGGCGATGCGCTCGCCCGCGATCCGATCCGCCGCTGCTTCGGGCGTGACGCCATCGAGGGCCGCCGCGGCGAATACCTCCGCCAGCGTGGCGCCGATGCCCATCAGCCGAGCCGCCATCTGCGCCGGCGTCCATCCCAGTCGCTCGTATCCTGCGAGGTGGAGCACCCCGCCCGCGTTCACGACGTAGTCGGGCGCGTACAGGATGCCCGCCGCCGACAGTCGGTCCGCATCGACCGGCGACGCGAGCTGGTTGTTCGCCGCGCCGGCCACGACGCGGCATCGCAGGCGCGGGATGGTATCGGCGTTCAGCACGGCGCCGGTCGCGCACGGCGAGAACAGGTCGCACGGAGCGTCGAACGCCTCCAGCGGATCCACGACGGCGGCGCCGACCCGTTCCGCCACGGCGCGGGCTCGATCCGCGTCGATGTCGGACACCACGAGCTTGGCGCCGGCGTCGGCCAGCAGGTCGCAGAGCGGACCCCCGACCGCGCCCGTTCCCTCCACCACGATGGTCCTGCCGCCCGGATCGTCGGAACCGAACGCCTGCGCCAGCCCGGCTCGGATGCCGTGGAACACCCCGATCGCGGTGTCGGGCGCCGACGTTCCGGAACCGCCGCCGGCGATGCTGCGGCCCATCACGTGCAAGCACCGCTCCCCCACCACGTCCATGTCGCCCTCGGTGGTGTTCATGTCGCACGCGGTCACGTAGCTCCCACCCAACGACGACACGAGGTCCGCGTAGCGCCGGAGCATGCCCGTCCGCTCGTCGCCGTGCGGGATGGCGGGCACCGCCAGGACCGACTTCCCTCCACCGAACGGCAGGTCCGCCATGGCGTTCTTGAACGTCATCGCCGCGGAGAGACGGAGCACGTCGTTGAGCGCTTCTTCGGGAGCGTCGTACACCTTCATCCTGGTGCCGCCGAACCCGGGTCCCAGGGCCGTGGAGTGGACGCCGACGAACATCCAGGTGGACGACTCTTCATCGAACCGCGTCGCGACGAACTCGCCGTCCCATCCGCGGATGAGCTCCTCGAACATCGGCGGCAGTCTAGGTCACGACTGCCGGATCCGCTCCATCGCGGTCATACCGGCTTCCCAGGCCGCGTCGATGTCGGCGTCGGCGGGGAATCGCCCGTTGATCTCCAACATCACCAGACCGTGCGCCAGGGCCCACGCGGCCCGCGCCCCGGCGACGGAACCCATCGCTTGCGCGAGCGGCGCCGCGGCCCGGTATTCGAGTCCCACGGGAAGTCGTTCGCGAGGCAGGGGCCGATCGGTCATCAACCGGTAGATGTGCGGATGCTCGCGCGCGTACCGGCGATACGCGGCTCCCAACGCCGCGATCTGGGACCGAGGCCGTGTCGCCAGCGCCGCCTCGAACGCGGCGGCCGACTCCTCGAACCCGAGCACGATCAGCTCGAGCTCCAGCGCCTCCTTGTCCACGAAGTGCTTGTAGAGAGATGGCGCCTTCATGCCGAGGTCGGCGGCGAGCCGGCGCATCGTGAGCGCCGGCTCGCCGTCGCGTTCGAGGATCAGCCGCGCCGCCTCGACGATCTCGCGGCGGCGCGGCGTCAGCCTGGTGTCCGTCTCGACGGACGTCACGCGGCCGAGGCCTTCATGCCGTGAGCCCGCTCCGCGAGGGCGCGATTCATGGCCCCGAACCCGCGCAACGTCGGCGGGAGGATGCTCCGGCGGACGAACGGGAGCAAGACACCCCGGAACCGTTCTGACTGGACGAACCGCGTCCTGCGGCCCCCGTCGATCGGCTCGAGCTCGAGCCGGTGCGCCCCGTCGAAGATGTGGGGGATCCCGAGCGAGCCGAGCCATCCGAACACCCGACCGGGCTCGACCTCGGTCACGCGTGGCGTCAGGGTCATCCCGCGACCGTCCGGCGGCTGGATCCGAAGCTTGAGACGAGCCCCGATCTCCTGGTCCCCCTCGACCGGGTCGATGAAGGGATCCCATTCCGGATAGGCCCCGAAGTCCGTCAGCACGGCCCACACGGTTCCGGGATCGGCGTCGATCTCGATCTCCGCCCGCAGTTCGTCTTCTCCGTCATGACCTGCTCCCCTTCGCAATCACCCCGAGGTCCATGCTCGAAGCTAACCTTGTTAGCCCAGAATAGGGGAACGTCGTTAGCCTGTCAACGCCGAATCATGAGCGAGGTCCCGGACGGCACGAAGGGCGGGGCGCTTCGCTTCGCGCCCCGCCCTTCTGTAGCGGTATCTGTGGTTCGTTCGACCTCAGTGCATGTGGCCGTGACCCGCGGCAGCCGCAGCCTCGTCCTCGTCCTCGGGCTTCTCGACGACCGAAGCCTCGGTGGTGAGCACGAGCGCGGCGATCGAGGCCGCGTTCTGCAGGGCCGACCGGGTGACCTTGGCCGGATCGACGATCCCTGCCTTCACCATGTCGACCCACTCGCCGCTGGCGGCGTTGAAGCCGTTGCCGCTGTCTCCCTCACCGCGGAGCTGGGAGACGATGACCGCACCCTCGTATCCGGCGTTGGCCGCGATGCGCCGGGCCGGCTCGGAGAGGGCGTCCCGGACGATGTTCGCCCCGGTGGCCTCGTCGTCCTTCAGCTTGAGCTTCAGGAGCGCGCTCTCCGCGCGGACGAGCGTCACGCCGCCGCCGGGAACGATGCCCTCTTCGACGGCCGCACGCGTCGCCGAGACGGCGTCCTCGATGCGGTGCTTCTTCTCCTTCAGCTCGACCTCGGTGGCCGCGCCGACCTTGATCACCGCGACGCCGCCGGAGAGCTTGGCCAGCCGCTCCTGGAGCTTCTCCTTGTCCCAGTCCGAGTCCGTGTTCTCGATCTCGGCCTTGATCTGGTTCACGCGGCCCTTGACCTCATCCTCGGCGCTCGCGCCCTCGATGATCGTGGTGTCGTCCTTGGTCACGACCACCTTGCGCGCGGAGCCCAGCAGGTCGAGCGTCGCGTTCTCGAGCTTGAGGCCGACCTCCTCGGAGACAACCTGGCCACCGGTGAGGACCGCGATGTCCTGCAGCATCGCCTTGCGACGATCCCCGAAACCGGGGGCCTTCACGGCGACGGCGTTGAACGTGCCGCGGATCTTGTTCACGACGAGCGTGGCGAGGGCCTCACCCTCGATGTCCTCGGCGATGATCGCGAGCGGCTTGCCCGACTGCATGATCTTCTCCAGCAGCGGGAGCAGCTCCTGTACGCTCGAGATCTTCTTGTTCACGATCAGCACGTAAGGATCCTCGAGCGAGGCTTCCATCCGTTCCTGATCCGTCACGAAGTACGGCGAGATGTAGCCCTTGTCGAACTGCATGCCCTCGACGAACTCGAGCTCCATGCCGAACGTGTTGGACTCCTCGACCGTGATGACGCCGTCCTTGCCCACCTTGTCGATGGCCTCGGCGATCAGGTCGCCGATCGCGGGGTCGGCTGCCGAGATCGACGCGACCTGCGCGATCTCGTCCTTGGTCTCGACGTCCTTCGCCTGCTTCTCGATCGACTTCACGACGGCGTCGACGGCCTTCTCGATGCCGCGCTTCAGGGCCATCGGGTTGGCGCCGGCCGCGACGTTCTTCATGCCGCCCTTGACCATGGCCCGCGCGAGGACCGTCGCAGTGGTGGTTCCGTCACCGGCGACGTCGTTCGTCTTGGTGGCGACCTCCTTGCAGAGCTGGGCGCCCATGTTCTCCCACGGGTCCTCGAGCTCGATCTCCTTGGCGATCGTCACACCGTCGTTCGTGATGGTGGGTGCGCCCCACTTCTTGTCGAGCACCACGTTCTGTCCCTTGGGACCCAGCGTGATGGCGACCGCGTCGGCGAGCTTGTCGACGCCGGCCTCGAGCGAGCGCCGCGCCTCCTCACCGAACCTGAGCAGCTTGGCTGCCATGGTGCCTCCTTCTGCGAGAGAGATGGAACGGGGCTCGGCGCTCGTCGCGCGCGAGCCCCCGCTCCGAAGCCTGGTGGTTACTTGCTGGCGCTGCTGACGACGGCGAGGACGTCGCGGGCCGACAGGATGAGGTACTCGTCGCCCTTGACCTTGACCTCGGTGCCGCCGTACTTGGAGTAGATGACCTTGTCGCCGACCGCGACGTCGAGGGGGACGCGGTTCCCATCCTCGAACCGGCCCGGGCCCACGGCCACGACGGTGCCCTCCACGGGCTTCTCCTTCGCCGTGTCCGGGATCACGAGTCCCGAAGAGGTCATCTCTTCGCCTTCGCTCGCCTTCACGACGATCCGGTCCTCGAGGGGCCGCAAACTGAAGTCCTTCGCCATGCCCGTTCCTCCTCTTGTGCCTTAGCACTCTTGGTCGGTGAGTGCTAACAGGATAACCACGCGAGTGCCAGAGGGTCAACGCGGACCTGGGCGGGATCGCCGAGGACGGAGCGGGTCGGCCGGGACAACCGTTCCCGTGAACATCCCGTAACGAACGTATGACGAAGCGCCGATGTCTTTGACGCTCGTCACCTCGTCGCGCAGCATGGCTTGAGCAACGTACCGACCGACCAGACAGCTGGAAGCCGTGGCGTAGCACAGGTTCACGGTCCTTCTATCTCCACCTGAGCTCGGCGGCACCACAAACAACTGAACGGAGGTGTTCGACCATGAACATGGGATTCGCTTGGCATCTAGCCCATCCCGCGGACGAGCTCGACCGGCACCCTAGATCGGGCTGCTCGGATCGAGAGTATTTCCGGGCCCTCGGCGTTGACGTCGACGCACCAGCGAGGCGGCACCGGCTCCAGAGGCGCTCGACGAAGCTTCGCGCGGCGATCCCCGCGTCGTTCTCGGTCTTCCGCGAGCTGATGCGACGACCCGCGGGCGCGACCGTCGTGGTCCTGGTCCCGCGCGACGAGCTTCCATCCGCCAGGAGCGACGCAACCGTGATCACGGAGCACGAGCTCCGCGCGAGCTAGCACAACCACATCCAGGGAGAGCTTCGCCGGGCCAGCCCCCCTCCGGACTCCCGGCGGAGCTCTCCCGAATCCCTTCTAGATCCCCTTCAGGAACGCGACCGTCTCGGCGAGGCCGTCCTCCAGATGGGTCCAGGGCTTCCAGCCGATCGCGTTCGGCGCGCTCGAGATGTCGAGCGCGATCCGTCGGAGCTCCCCGGGGGGCAGCGGTCCGTGCCCCGGTTCCGCCGTGAACCCGATGATGCCGGCGAGCAGCTGGTAGATGTGGTTCACGCTCGACTCCAGGCCGGTGCCGATGTTGACGAGCTTGCCCGGGCCCTTCTCCATGGCCTGGACGAACGCGTGGACCGTGTCGTCGATGAACACGTAGTCGCGGGTCTGGTTCCCATCGCCGTAGATCATCGGCGTCTCCCCGGCGAGCATCTTCGACGCGAAGATGGCGATGACGCCGGCCTCGCCGTGCGGGTCCTGCCGCGGTCCGTACACGTTTCCGAGCGCCAGAGCGGTGTAATCCAGGCCGCGGTACCGCTGGTAGAAGCCCAGGTAGTCCACCACGACCTTCTTCGAGATGCCGTACGGCGACGTGGGGTGACTCCCCTGTGCGCTGGTCTCCTTGGCGGGCACGCGCTTGGGCTCGCCGTAGATCGTGCCGCCGCTCGCCGCGTAGATCACCTTTCGGACGCCGGCCTTCACCGCGTTCTCCAGCACGTTCAGCGTGCCCATGATGTTGATGCTCGCGTCGCGCCCCGGATCCTCGAGCGACGGGCGGACGCCCGACTGCGCCGCCAGATGGAACACGATCTCAGGCCGGTGTCGCTCGAAGAGTTGCTGCACCCCTTCGGAGCGCACGTCCATGTTGAAGAACGTGAACTCCTTGCCGTAGTTACGGCCCTCCCCGAGATTGGCGATGCGCCCCGACGTCAGGTCGTCCACGCTGATGACGCGGTAGCCCTCAGCCAGGAGTCGATCGGCGAGATGCGAGCCGATGAACCCGGCACCCCCGGTCACCAGGACGGTCGTCACGACGCTAACCCTAAGTTCGGATCGGCTCCGATGTCGAGCGACGTGCGTTCCCCGCGAGCGAGTCTGGCAGCGCCCACGCACGCGACCATGGCGGCGTTGTCCGTGCACAGCTCCAGGGGCGGGAACAGCACGCGCAGACCCGCCGCACTCCCGTCGATCTCCATCCGTTCGCGCAGGCGCGTGTTCGCCACCACGCCGCCGCCCAACAGCACGGAGCCGACGCCGAATTGCCGTGCCGCCCGGATCGTCTTGTCGACCTGGACGTCGACGATCGCCTCCTGGAAGCTCGCCGCGAGGTCGGGCAGGACGATGTCGCGTCCCGCGGCGCGTTCCGCCTTCACGTGGCGGAGCACCGCCGTCTTCAGCCCGCTCATCGAGAAGTCGAAGTCGCCCGATCGCTCCATCGAACGGGGGAAGCGGATCGCGTCCGGGTTCCCCTCGCGTGCCATCGCATCGAGGGCGGGACCGCCCGGGAACCCAAGCCCGATCAGCCGAGCCACCTTGTCGAACGCCTCGCCCGCCGCGTCGTCGAGCGTCTGCCCCAATACCTCGTATCGGAACAACTCCGGCATGTGGACGATCATGGTGTGCCCGCCGCTCACCACGAGCGCGATATAAGGGGGCTCAGGCGGGCCGTGGCTGAGGAAGTTCGCCCAGATGTGCCCCTCGAGGTGGTTGACCCCGATCAGCTCGGCCCCGGTGGCGAGCGACACGCCTTTGGCCGCCGCCATCCCCACCAGGAGCGCCCCGACCAGGCCCGGGCCGACCGTGACCGCGACCCCGTCGATGTCGCCGAAGCCGGCGAGGCCGGCCGTGTCGAGGGCCTCAGCCATGAGCGGGTTCAGCGCCTCCACGTGGGCACGCGCAGCCACCTCCGGCACTACGCCTCCGAAGCGTTCGTGCAGGTGGACCTGGGCGGCGATGAGGTTCGCGCGAACGGTGAAGCCGTCCTCAACCACCGCGACGGCGGTCTCGTCGCACGAGGTCTCGATGCCGAGGGTGATCACGCCGGGCGCACGCCCTCCGGGAGCTCAGCCGCGATCTCCGCGAGGCGGGCGGCGAACTCCTTGGACCGCACGTCATCGGTCCACATGATCAACGCGTCCTCGTTCAGCTCCTGGTAGTAGTTCCGACGGATCCCGACCGGGTGGAAGCCGTAGCGCCCGTACAGCCGCTGTGCACCCCAGTTCGACACCCGGACTTCGAGCGACACCGCCTGCGCGCCCATCGCGATCGAATCTACGATCAGCTCGTAGAGCAGACGCGACGCCACCTTGCGCCGGTGATGCATCGGATCCACGGCGATGTTCGTCACGTGCCCCTCTTCGCCGTAGCAGATCAGCCCCGCGTAGCCGACGATCTCTCGGTCGATCTTCGCGACCAGGTAGCGGCGGTTGCTCGGCTCGGTCATCTCAGCCAGGAACAGGTTCGGGCTCCAGGGGCGCGAGTAGACCTGGCGTTCGATCGCCATCACGCCGCGCAGGTGGCGGCGGCGCATCAGGGTCACCTCAACCCTGGGCGCCTCTGGCTCGCTGATCCCAAGCGATCTCCGCATCCGACTTCCTTATGTACATGGGGACGACATCGAACAACCGATCGTGCTCCTCGCGCAAGAACCGAGGCACAGCCAACTCGACCAGGGCGGCGGCATCGGGATGCGCCACCGCCGGTGAAGCGAACTCTACCCGGCTCCCGAGCTCTTCGATCTGCCGCCGATACAGGATGGCACCGTTGCCGACGCACAGCACCTCCTCGGGCAACGCCTGGAGCTCGGCGACCAGGTGATCCGGCTTCAGGACCAGGTACTCGGTCTCCCTGACGACCCCGCCTGGGACGGCTCGATAGACGGCGGCGAAGACCTCCCCCCTGCGCGCGTCGACCACGGCGGCGATCCGGCGGGACGTGTACCGGACCGTGAAGGCGAGCGCGTCCAGGCTCGTGATGCCCACGATGGGGACGCCCAACACCTGAGCGAGGGTCTTGGCGGTCTCGACGCCCACCCGGAGCCCGGTGAACAGTCCAGGTCCGATCCCGACGGCGATGCCGCCGACCCTGTTCAGATCCACGCCGGACCACGCGAGGAGCTGCTGCAGGGCGGGGGTCACCGACTCCTGTCGGGCCTTGCCGGCGATCGAAACGCTCGCCAGCACCTCATGGTCGCTGCCGATGGCCACGCTCGTCTGCGGCGTCGACGTGTCGATGCCGACGACGATCATCGGCCGGCGCTCCACGGAGCGAGCGCCGTCTCCAGCCGCTCCCACCGTTCGATCCACCTCTGCCCGCCCGGCGTAAACGTCAGCCGGCGCGCCTCACCGTCCTCGGCGCCGATCAGCTCGATCGTGAGGTGGTCGGCGGGGAGGATCTCCTCGACGGCGTCACCCCACTCGACCAGCAGGACGGCCTCGCCGTCGCCGATCTCCTCCAGCCCCAGATCCATCACGTCCTGCATCCGCTCGAGTCGATAGACGTCGACGTGCGCGACCTCCAGGCGACCGTGGTACTCGCGCACCAGCGTGAACGTGGGCGAGACCACGTGCTCGGTCACGCCCAATCCGCGGGCGATCCCCTGCACCAGCGTGGTCTTCCCCGCACCGAGCTCC
>JBBQVZ010000098.1:0-12871 GCA_038211015.1 Actinomycetota bacterium
GCGAAGAGCGGGGAGGCGAAGCCACCCGCGCATCACACCTCTTTCGAAAGGACGGAAGACCATGGCGCGTCGCGTCCTGATCATGGGAGCCGCTGGTCGCGACTTCCACAACTTCAACACCGTGTTCCGCGACGATGCCGAGACGGAGGTCGTGGCGTTCACGGCGACCCAGATCCCGTACATCAACGATCGGAAGTACCCGCCGGAGCTTGCGGGGCCGAACTACCCGAACGGTATCCAGATCCACGACGAGTCCGAGCTCGCCGAGCTCATCGGAACGCTCGATGTCGACGACGTCGTGTTCGCGTACTCCGACGTCTCGCACGAGCACGTGATGCACAAGGGCAGCGAGGCGATGGCGGCCGGTGCCAACTTCGTGCTGCTCGGCCCGGACGCGACCATGCTCGATGCCGACGTTCCCGTCGTGTCTGTCTGTGCCGTGCGCACCGGTTCCGGCAAGAGCCAGACGACACGCGCGATCGCCGGCGTGCTGAAGGACGCGGGCAAGCGGGTCGTCGCGGTGCGCCACCCCATGCCGTACGGCGACCTCAACGCTCAGCGGGTGCAGCGCTACGCGACGGTCGAGGACCTCGACCGCTATGAGACCACGATCGAAGAACGCGAGGAGTACGAGCCCCACATCGCGTCCGGCACGATCATCTACGCGGGCGTCGACTACGCCGACATCCTGGCGCAGGCGCAGGCCGAATGCGACGTCCTGCTGTGGGACGGTGGGAACAACGACCTTCCGTTCTACCGGCCGACCGTGAGCGTCGTCGTCGCGGATCCGCTCCGTGCGGGCCACGAGACGACGTACTTCCCCGGCGAGACGAACATCCGGATGGCCGACGTCATCGTGATCAACAAGGTGGACTCCGCCTCCGCCGAGCAGCTCGCGGAGCTCGATGCCACGATCCGCGCGATCAACCCGGACGCGATCGTCGTGCGGGCGAACAGCCGCGTCACCGTGGACGAGCCTGACGCGATCGCGGGAAAGCGCGTCCTGGTGATCGAGGACGGTCCCACGCTCACGCACGGCGAGATGAAGTACGGCGCAGGGGTCGTGGCAGCCCGTCAGCATGGAGCAGCCGAGATCGTCGACCCGCGTCCGTGGGCGATCGGCACGATCGACGAAACGTTCCGCAAGTACGACGTCGGCCCCGTACTGCCGGCCATGGGCTACTCGGATGGGCAGCTCGCCGAGATGGAGAAGATCATCGACGCCGCCGACGTCGACATGGTCGTGATCGGCACGCCGATCGACCTCCGCCGCGTCATCACGATCTCGAAGCCGGCCGTCCGTGTGCGCTACGACCTGGAGGTCCTCCCGGACTCGCCGACGCTCGCCGACATCCTGGCGCCGGTGCTCAAGGGCTGATCGACCACCTCACGCGGCAGGCGGTTGAGATGGAGAGGGTCGTCATCGCGTTCGGTGGCAACGCCTTGCTCCGTCGCGGCGCCGAGGACACGTTCGAGGAGATGTATCGGGCCTCGCGGGCCGCCGCGGAACGGGTCGCGGACATCGCCGCGGCTGGCTGGGAGGTGGTCATCACGCACGGCAACGGCCCCCAGGTCGGCCGGATCCTGCTCCAGCAGGAGGCCGCGAAGGACGTCGTTCACCCCATGCCCCTCGACGTGTGCGGTGCGGAGAGTCAGGGGCAGATCGGCTACCTGCTCCAGGTGACGATCGGCGATGTGTTCTTCGAACGGGGCATGGAGCGCCCGGTGGCGACAATCCTGACGCTCACGCGCGTGCGCCCGCAGGACCCCGCGTTCCGCAACCCGACGAAGTACGTCGGCCCGTTCTACGAGGAGGACGAGGCCAAGCGACTCGAGCGGGAACGCGGATACGTGATGAAGGCGGACCCTCACGGTGGCTGGCGCCGGGTCGTCCCGTCCCCGAAGCCGTACTCGATCGTCGAGACGCCGGTGATCGAGCGCCTGGTCGGAGAGGGGACGATCGTGATCGCGAGCGGCGGCGGCGGCATCCCGGTCATCGAGAAAGGCCCGCGCCTGATCGGCAAGGAAGGCGTGGTGGACAAGGACCTGGCGGCCGCGATCCTCGCCCACGAGGTCGCGGCGTCGGTGCTGCTGATCCTCACGGACGTGAAGCGCGTGCAGCGGGGGTTCGGCTCGCTCTACCCCGAGGACATCGACCGGATGACCGCCGCCGAGGCGAAGGCCATGCTCAAGAAGGGCGAGTTCGGAGCCGGCTCGATGGGCCCCAAGGTGCAGGCGGCCGTCAACTTCGTCGAGTCCGGCGGTGCCCGCGCGGTCATCGCCGACCTGGACGACGCCTCGGCTGCCCTGGAAGGTGCCGCCGGCACCGAGGTCGTCGCGGGCTGACTCCGTGCGGGCGGTGACGTACAACGTCCGCGGGTTCCGGGACGGTCGCGGACGAGTCGCGGCGGTGGTTCGCGAGCTCGCGCCCGACGTGTTGCTCCTGCAGGAGACCGGATCGCGCCGCGACCTCCGCCGGTTCGCCGACGAAGTCGGCATGCGGGTGGCGCATGACCCGTGGTCGCCGCTCCGGCGACGAGTGAAGAACGCCGTGCTGGTCACGGAACGGTGGCGCTTCACCTCGATCGAGCTGATCCGGTTCCCGGAGGCCCGTCGCTGGTACCCGCGCGGAGCGCTCGTCGCCCGCGCGACTGCCCACGCCGACGCGATCTGGGCCGTCTCGGTGCATCTCGGGCTCGAGGGTGCGGAGCGTGCAGCTCAGGCCGCGTCGTTGACCCAACTGGTGTCGTCGTTCGATGGCGGGTTGGCGATCGTCGGCGGAGACCTCAACGCGACGCCCGACATGCGCGCGACCGCGCGGATCGCCGCCGCGCTCCGCGACTGCTGGACCCATGCGGGACACGGGGACGGTCTGACGTTCCCCGCGTCCGCGCCGGCCGCCCGGATCGACTACGTGTTCGTGGGGGACGAGGGGACCATCATCTCCGCGGCGGTGGGTGCTGAAGGTGCGTCGGAGGCCTCGGACCATCTGCCGGTCGCCGTCGACCTTCGCCTGAAGGAGGGACGGGGAGCGAGCGGGTGAGTCAGTATCGCGTGCGGGGACGCCGGCTCGGGTTCCGGAAGAGCTGCACCCCGACGTACAGGGCGAAAGCGCTGACGGCGAGCACGAGGAACGTCAGCATGCTCACGAAGAACCACTCCAGGAACCCCCAGGGGGCCGCCTCTTCCACAAGCAAGCGGAGCGCCAACACGCAGGCATCCTAGCGGACGGTCGCCTCCTGGCTCGCAGGCGGGCGATCGCCGCCGGTTCAAGCTCAGCGGCCTCCTGCCCGATGGGTGGAGTAGGCGAAGCTATGCTGTCAGCGATGGAGACCCCGATGGACGACACCGAACAGGCCAGCACGGACGAGGCGGAGGAAGCGGCTAGGAAGTCTGCCGCGGCCGTCGAGGCCTACGAGTCCGAGTGGTATGAGGTGCTGAAGCGCCGAGCCGCGGAGCTTGAAGAGGACGGCGAAGCCGCCGAGAACGCCGAGACCGAAGAGGACGACCAGGGCTGAGCTCGCCCGCGATCTCGACCGTTCCCTGATGCGCCTCGGCATCCTGACCGGCGGCGGTGACTGCCCCGGACTCAACGCCGCGATCCGTGCGGTGGTCCGTACCGGCTTCGCGCGAGGCATCACCGTTCTCGGGTTCCGTGACGGCTGGCGTGGCGTGATGGAGGGTGAGGCTTTCCCGCTGACTCCCGAAGACGTGCGCGGGATCCTTCCGCGAGGTGGCACGATCCTGGGAACGTCGGGAACGCAGCCGTCGGGGATCGAGGGTGGACCGGAGCTCGTGCGGCGAACGATCGCGGCGCAGGGTCTGGACGGGTTCGTGGTGATCGGCGGCGAAGGCACGATGGGGACCACGGCCGCCATGCCCGACGTGCCGGTGGTCGGTATCCCCAAGACGATCGACAACGACATCGGCGGAACGGACGCCAGCATCGGTTTCTGGACCGCCGCGCAGATCGCCACCGACCTGATCGACCGTCTCTACAGCACGGCGGAAAGCCATAACCGGGTCATGGTCTGCGAGGTCATGGGGCGGAGCGCCGGTTGGATCGGGATCACCGCCGGCCTCGCCGGAGCGGCGGACGTGATCTTGATCCCGGAGCATCCGTTCGACATCGAGCTCGTGTGCGAGCGGATCCGGGGGGTGCACTCGGAGCGTCGGTCGTTCTCGATCGTGGTCGTCAGCGAGGGAGCGACACCGGTTCCCGACACGATGAACCTTCCGCAGTACGAGTTGGACGAGAACGGTTGGCCGCGCCTCGGAGGCATCGGACAACTCGTGGCCGCCGAGATCCAGGGGCGGGTAAGGACCGAGACTCGGGTGACCACGCTCGGACACGTCCAACGCGGAGGGTCGCCCGTCGCCTTCGACCGGGTGTTGGCAACGCGACTCGGCATCGCCGCGGTGGACGAAGCGATCGCCGGAGGATGGGGGAACCTCGTCGGCCTTCGAGGTCACGCCATCGAGACAACGCCGCTCGTCGAGATCGGCGCTCGGGCCAGCCTCGTTCCGCCGGAACGGTTCGGCATCCCCGAGATCCTCTGCGTCTGACAGGCGCCGCTCCGAGCCCGTAGTAGGTTTGGCGCCCATGAAGGTCGGCATCCTCACCGGCGGGGGCGACGTCCCCGGGTTGAACGCCTCGATCAAGGCCGTCGTGATGCGCATGGCGTCGGAGGGACATCAGGTCACGGGCATCCGGCGGGGTTGGGCAGGTTTGCTGGAGATCGACCCGGACGATGCCTCCACGCTCGCCGAGCACGTCATGCCGCTGGATCCAGGCGTCGTTCGGACGATCGATCGGACCGGGGGCACGTTCCTCCATACCTCCAGGACGAACCCCGCGAAGGTGCGTCCGATGGAGGAACCGGCGTTCCTGGCGCCTGGACGCGAGGACGAAGGGCCCCGCGACCATACGGCGCATGTGTTGCGCGTGCTCGATCACCTCGGCCTCGACGCGCTGATCCCGATCGGGGGAGACGACACGTTGTCGTTCGCGCTCCGCCTCACCGATGAGGGTGTTCCCGTCGTCGCGATCCCGAAGACGATGGACAACGACGTCCACGGCACTGACTACTGCATCGGCTTCTCCACGGCGATCACCCGCACGGTGATCTTCATCCACCAGCTCCGCACGAGCGCGGGCTCGCACGAGCGCCTCGCCATCGTCGAGGTGTTCGGGCGCTACAGCGGCGAGACATCGCTGGTGTCCGCCTACCTCTCCGGCGTCGACCGGGCGATCATCTCGGAGGTGCCGGTTGACATCGAGCGGCTCGCCGGGCTGCTCAGTGCGGACAAGGCCGCGAACCCAAGCCGGTACGCGATGATGACGATCTCCGAGGGTGCCACGCTGATCGGCGGCGAGATGGTGCAGGCCGGACGCGAAGACGCGTTCGGGCACCGCAAGCTCGGCGGCGTCGGCCAGCTGACGAGCGAGCTGCTGCATGAGATCACCGGCGAGGGTGTCATCTACCAGCAGATCGGCTACCTGATGCGATCGGGAAGTCCCGATTCGCTCGACCTCATGGTCGCCATCAACTACGCGGTCATGGCCGCGGACCTGGTGATCGAGGGCACCACGGGACGTCTGGTCGCCCTGCGGAACGGGAACTACGCGAATGTGCCCCTCGACGTGACGCGCCAGGGTGTGAAGCGTGTCGACGTCGACTCGCTCTACGACCGGGAGAACTACCTGCCGAAGATCCGTCACGTCGACGGTAAACCGATGTTCCTATACTGACGCGGCTGTGGCTGCCTACCGAGTCGATCTCCGTTCGGACACCGTCACCGCGCCCTCGGCTGCCATGCGCAAGGCCATGGCGGAGGCCGAGGTCGGTGATGACTGGTTCGGCGACGACCCGACCGTCAACCGGCTGCAGGAGCGCGCCGCCGAGCTCACGGGCAAGGAGGCCGCGCTCTATGTCCCGACCGGCACCATGGCCAACCAGATCGGCGTGCGGCTACACGTGTCGGGGTCGGGTCATCTGGTCGCCGCGACGAAGGGCGCCCACGTCGCGAGCACCGAGGTGATGACGTCGGCGGTCCTGTCCGGCATCACGTTCAGGACCGGCGACCCCGGACCGAAGGCGTGGATGACGGCCGAGCTCGCGCGGGAGCTCGTCGAAACGGAGGACCCCTACGACGTCGAGGTGGTCGACCTCCTCGCCGTCGAGAACACGGTGGGCCATGCGGGTGGGACCGTCATGCCGGTCGAGGAGCTCCGCGCGATCCGGAAGATCGCCGACGACAACGGCCTGCCGATCCATCTGGACGGGGCGCGGATCTTCAACGCCGCCGTGGCGGCCGGCGTCGACGTATCGGAGTACACCCGCGAGGTGGACACGATGATGTTCTGCGTGTCGAAGGGACTCGGAGCGCCGATCGGGTCGCTCGTGTGCGGCGCGGGCGAATACATCCGCGAGGCTCGGCGGTTGAAGATCCTGTTCGGTGGCGCATGGCGGCAGGCCGGGATCATGGCCGCCGCCGGCCTGATCGCGTTGGAGGAAGGTCCGAAGCGACTCCACCTGGACCACGAGCGGGCCCAACGCCTTGCCGAGGGCCTCGCCGAGATGCTGCCGGGCTCGATCGATCCCTCGACGGTTGAAACGAACATGGTCTACGCCGACACGGAAGCGGTGGGGATCGAACCGCTCGCCGCGATCGGACGGCTCCGAGACCTGGGCGTGGGAGCGACGTTCGTATCCGGGAAGGTTCGGATGGTCACCCACGTTGACGTGGACGACGACGGGTTGGCGTTCGCCCTGGACGCCTGGCGATCCGTCGCCGTCGACGCCGCGCCGAAGACGTGAAGGAGTCGTGATGGGCCTGTTCACCAAGAACTACCCCGAGGAGATCGCCGTTCGTATCCCGCCAGGACAGCGACTGGTCAAGACGTGGCCGGTCCTGCACTACGGCCCGATCCCGAAGTTCGATGGGACGAACTGGGACCTGGAGGTCTCCGGGCTGGTCGAGAACCCGTTCACGCTGTCGTACGCCGAGCTCCAGGCGTTGCCGCACGTCACGGTGGACGCCGACATGCACTGCGTCACGGGGTGGACCACGCTCGACAACACGTGGGAGGGCGTCGCGTTCAAGACGCTCCTCGAGATGGCGAAGCCTACCGATGAGGCGAAGTGGGTGATCGCGCACTGTGCCCACGGCTACACATCTAACCTCTCGTTGCAGGCCATGTCCGACGACGACGTGCTGGTCGCGTGGAAGAACCATGGCGAGGACCTGACGGCCGAACACGGGTGGCCGCTCCGGCTCGTCGTGCCCAAGCGCTACGCGTGGAAGAGCGCCAAGTGGCTGACCGGCCTGGAGTTCAGCGCGAAGAACAAGCGCGGCTTCTGGGAGGTCCGCGGCTATCACATCCACGCCGAGCCGTTCGGCGAGGAGCGGTACAGCTACCAGGAAGGCCCGCGCGCCGAGCTGGAGCCGTGACGGAAGGGCTGGACCTCGGGGCCTACCTGTCGAGGATCGGCCACACCGGCGGGCTCGAGCCCACGGTCGAGACGCTGGCCGCGCTCCACCGGGCGCACGTGCTGTCGATCCCGTTCGAGAACCTGGACATCCTGCTCGGCAAACCGATCCGGCTGGATCTGGAGAGCCTCCAGACGAAGCTGGTCCACGGTCGGCGAGGAGGCTATTGCTTCGAGCAGAACGCGCTCTTCGCGGCCGTCCTCGAGCATCTCGGGTTCGAGGTCACCGGCCTGGCCGCGCGCGTGTCGATGGGCGAGGAGCGAACGACCCCGAGGACCCACATGGTCCTCGCGGTCGACATCGCGGGATCCCGATGGTTAGCCGATGTCGGCTTCGGCGGCGACACGCTGTTGGATCCGGTGTCGTTCGATGACGACGAACCCGTGCAACAGGGAGCGTGGGCGTTCCGGCTGGTCGACGACGGCGACGTCCGGGTCCTGTGGGGTCTCCGGGCCGACGGCTGGCTGGACCTCTACTCGTTCACTGAGGAGCCGCAGCTTCCCGTCGACTACGAGGTGGCCAACCACTACACGTCGACGTGGCCCCGTTCGCCGTTCGTCACGAAGGTCATCGCGCAGCGCTCCGGCCTCGGCGAGCGCTGGATGCTGATCGAGGACGAGCTCAGGGTCGAACGCCCGGACGGGACGGAGGAACGGTGGACGGTCGCTTCGCACGAAGAGCGACTGTCGATCCTCGCGGACCGGTTCGAGCTGGTGTTCCCGGACGGCATCCGGTTCGACCGCGAGTGATCTACACGCGCGTCGGCTAGATTCAAGCGGATGCAGCCGTTGGAGGAGGCCGTCGACTCGATCACCCGTGATACGGGGTTCTCCGGTGTCATGCGCGTCGACAGCGACGGCGGCGACGTCGGATTCGCGAACGCGTACGGACTCGCCGATCGTGCCCACGGGATCGTGAACACGATCGATACCCGGTTCGGGATCGCGAGCGGCATGAAAGGGTTGACGGCGCTCACGGTGGTGAGCCTGATCGAGGATGGCACGCTCGACCTGGACACAACCGCTCGATCGGTGCTGGGTGAGGATCTTCCGCTGATTGACGACGGGGTGACGATCGAACATCTGCTGTCGCACCGCTCGGGCATCGGTGACTATCTCGATGAGCACGCGCGCCCCGAGATCACCGACTACGTGATGCCGGTCTCCGTGCACGAGCTCGCGACGACGGAGCAGTACCTCGCGGTGCTCGGCGGTCATACGACCGCGTTCTCTCCCGGAGAGCATTTCACGTACTGCAACGGCGGCTTCATCGTGCTCGCGTTGATCGCGGAGCGGGCGAGCGGCGTGCCGTTCCACGAGCTCGTGCGGCAGCGCGTGTGTCGGCCCGCAGGCATGTCTCACACCGAGTTCTTGCGATCCGACGAGCTGCCGGGGGACGCCGCGCTGGGCTACCTCACCGACGACAGCTCGAGGACGAACGTGTTTCACTTGCCCGTGATCGGCGGCGGCGACGGGGGGATCTACTCCACCGCGGCGGATCTCAGCTCCCTGTGGAGCGCGTTGTTCGCCGGGCGGCTCGTGCCGGAGCGGTGGGTGTCGGAGATGGTGCGGCCCCGCAGCGACGTCCCGGAGGAGGAGAAACGTTACGGTCTCGGTTTCTGGCTCCATGCGTCGAGCGATGTCGTGATGCTGGAGGGGTACGACGCAGGCGTCTCGTTCCGTAGCATGCATGACCCCGCGTCCGCGACGACGTGGACCGTGATCTCCAACACGTCCGAGGGAGCGTGGCCGATCGTGGAGCTCCTCGAGGAACGGCTGGCGACCTGAGCCGCTGTCTAACCGGCGGCGAGCGTGCGGAGGAGTGCGATGTCTTCCGCTTGGCGTTCGGCTTCACCGGGTGTCTCGAGGATCAACGCGAGGTCGGCGAGCTCGGGACGGGCGACGATCGCGCGCCAGCCGTCCGGGCCGATGAACCCGTCGCCGATGTTCTCGTGACGGTCGCGTCGCTCGCCTCGTGGGTAGAGCGAATCGTTCGCGTGGACAAGGGCCACTCGATCGGTGATGCCCTCCGTCTTCAGCTCGGCGAACAGCGTCTCGACACCTTCGGCCGAGTCGAGCGCGTAGCCGGCGGCGAAGAGGTGGCAGGTATCGAGGCACAGGTCGACCCCGTCGACGTCGGTCGCCTGGAGCAGCGCGGCCGCCTCGGCGATCGTGGATGCGACGGCGCCGGACGTGCCCGCCATCAGCTCCACCAGGACGCGGACGTGCTCGGCGTTGTCCGATGTGATCCGCAGCGTGGTCGCGGCTCGCTCTCGAGCTGCCTCGGGCTCCGTCGGCCCGCCCGCTCCCGCGTGCAGCACCAAGAAGTCGATCCCGAGCGCGTCGCACGCCCTGACGGTGGAGCCCGCCAGCCCCCGGGACTTCGCGACGAACTCCTTGTTCGGTGAGGCGATGTTCACAAGGTATGGGGCGTGAGCCACGAGCGGGCCTAGCGCGGACGCGGTCCAGCTCTCGCGGAAGGCGGCGGCCTCTTCGTCGGTCACTCGCGGACCTGCCCACCCGCGCGGGTTGGAGACGAAGATCTGCGCCGCGTCGGCTCCGCGGAGGCGGCATTCCTCGACGGCGCCGGAGATCCCGCCGGAGCGACGCCGGACGTGCGCCCCGACCCTCACACGAGGTAGAGCGTGATCGGGTCGCCGTACGTGAGCGTCGCGCCGACCGGGACGCTTTGGTTCGTGACCACCGTGCCGGGGTAGGCCGCGGCGTCGACGAACGTGACCTGCAGCCCGTAGGCTTCGGCCAGGCTCTGTGCGCCGTCGCGTGACAGTCCGCGGAAGTCCGGCGCGGGGAAATCCTTCGGGCCTAGCGATACCACGATGGAGACGGTTTCTCCCGGCTGGAGTCGCCCGTCGGCCGGGGACTGAGCGATGACATGCCCGCGTTCGACCTCGGTCGAGAACTTGGTCTTCGAATCGTCCACCACGAAGTGCAACTCCTCGAGCGCCTGCCTCGCGTCCTCCACGGATGCGCCCACCACGTTCGGAACGGGGAGCGGCCTGGGTCCCCTGCTGACCTCGACGTCGATCGCGCTGTTGCGCGGTGCCTTCCCGCCGACGAGTTCAGTGCTGATCCCCAGGATGATGCCGACCGGTTGGTCGCTGAACCTGGGTTCCTCTAGTCCGAGCCTGAGGTGGGCGTCTCCGAGGAGGGTGCGGGCCTCGTCGATCGTCTTGCCTTCGAGGTCGGGAACCCGCACGGGCTTCGGGCCCAGCGACGGGACGAGCGTGACCGTCTCGCCCTTCTCGAGCGACGTCCCGGCGGGCGGATCCAGCTTGGCGACGCCGTCGGCGGGGATGTCCAGCTGATAGACGCCGGACTCGGCGATCCTCACGTTGAATCCGAGGTCCAGCAGGGCCGCACGTGCGTCGTCGATGGGCGTGCCGATCAGCTGCGGCACGTCCGCGTGGTGGGGGACCATGTACGTCCACGCACCCCAGGCCGTCGCGGCGAGCGCAGCGAGCAGGAACAGGATCCCGGTGAACCGACGGAGACGTCGGCGTTTCGTCCGCTCGGCACGCGGGATCGTCTGCGTCGTCGAGTCCACGAACGGCACCTGTTCGGTGACGGCCCCCTCGCCGTTCACCTCGGGAAGGTCGCCCGACACCGCCGCCAGCGAGCGGGCCGGCGGAAGGCCGGACGCGATCGACTCGAGGTCGCGGCGCATCTCGATGGCGCTCTCGGGCCGAAGCTCGCGGTCACGGTCGGTCGCCGACAGCACGAAGCCGTCGAGCTCCTTCGGAACGTTGCCGACCGCGGACGAGGGCTTCGGGACGCGTCCGGACAGATGCTTGTACGCGATGCTCATCGCGGTCTCGCCGGTGAACGGCAGCCTGCCGGTGAGCAGCTCGTACGTCACGATGCCGAGCGAGTACAGGTCCGAGCGCGGATCGGCGGGTTCGCCGCGGATCTGCTCGGGGGAGAGGTACTGCACCGTTCCCTGCACGCCGCCGGCCTGCGTCGCTTTGCCGTCGGCATACGCGCGCGCCAGGCCGAAGTCGGCGACCTTCACCGTGCCGCCGTTGGTGACGAGGATGTTCTCGGGCTTGATATCGCGGTGGACGATGCCCTGCGAATGCGCCGCCTCGAGGGCGAGCAGCGTCTGGCGCACGATCTCGGCCGCCTGCGCCGGTTCGAGCCGGACGTTCGCGTTCAGCAGCTCGCGCGCGGCGCGGCCGCGAACGAACTCCATGACCATGTAGTAGATGCCGTCGACCGCGCCCCAGTCGTAGACGGCGACGATGTTCGGATGGGAGAGCGACGCCGCCGCCCGCGCCTCACGCCGGAACCGGTCGACGAACCCCTGGTCGCCGGCGAGCGAGCGATGCAGGACCTTGATCGCGACCTCGCGGGCAAGCACGGCGTCGTGCGCGCGGAAGACCTCGCCCATCCCACCGGCGGCCACGCGTTCCACGATGTGGTAACGGCCGTCGAGCGTGACGAGCCCATGGCCTCCAGCTTCGCCGGGGGCCTGGGCATGCGCAGTAGTCTTGGACGTGATGAACCTCCCTCGGGGGAAGCGCTCAGGAGCGAACGACAGCGCGTCCAAAGGCGATTCTACGGTGGGGAGCAGGCGGAATGGCTGAAGCGGGGATAACTGCGCCGATCGATCTCTCCGGCGATCTCGACCGGATCGAGGCCGCCGTCCAGGCTGGGAACACCGACCTCAAGGCGCTCGGCTTCTGGCGCGTCGTCGCCCAGGTGAAGCCGGACAGGATGCTGGTGGATCGCTATGGCGACCAGATCGGACGCATCGACGGCTCGGCGTTCCGTTCGGGCGTTCGCTTCCGGATCCCTGTGTGGGCGGGCAACGCGATCCTCCTGACGGGCGTTGCGGTGGGTCTGGCCTCGGCGATCGTGGCTCGTTCCGTGTCTTCGTCGACGCTCGCCGGCATGCTGCTGATCGCCACCGGGGTCATCTGGTCGGTGTCGTTGCACAGCCCGACACACTGGTTCGTGGGGTACCTGGCGAGCATCCGGTTCACCGACTACTTCCTGGGCGGACCGCCGCCGCCGCGGCCCGGACTGAAGAGCGACTACGCGACGTACCTGCGCGCGGACCCCGGGAGCCGCGCGTGGATGCACGCATCGGGGGCGATCGCGACCAAGCTCGCGCCGTTCCTCGCGCTCGCGTTCTGGCCGGGCTCGGGCGCACCGTGGTGGAGCGCGGTCGCCCTGATCGCGATCGGCTTGCTCCAGATCGGCACCGACCTCGCGTTCTCCGTGAAGTCGAGCGATTGGAAGAAGTTCCACCGGGAGCGAGCGGTCGCGAAGGCACGCGCGTCGATCTGAACTGCGGCCCTATACTGCGCGGGAACCACCGGGGAGCTCGGAGACACCGGGCTGAGAGGCCGGCTGAT
>JBBQVZ010000099.1:0-12856 GCA_038211015.1 Actinomycetota bacterium
CTCGGTGACCCATGCCGCCATGTCGGAGGTATGCCGATGGGGCGTCAGGACGCTCGTCGCGGCGAGCTCGAACGGGAACACCTCCACGTCATCGGGACCGACCGCGTCACCGAACAACGCCGCAAGCATCGACGAGCCCTCCGGAGACGTCATCGCGACACCCGACTCGCGGATCACCTTGTAACCGTCCATCGGCTCGATCATCCCCTGCTCACCTGACCTTTGGACCACACCGTCCCACGAATCGATCGGCGTCGACCACCGGCCTTCAGAAGGGCTTGGTGACCATCATGACGAGCGGAAGCCTTGCGCACCAGCGTCCACCGTCACCCCGTCACCCGGCCGTCCGACACGGAGAACCCTCGGTCGAGCTGATCGATGAGCTCGCGATCGTGGGACGCGATCACGCAACAGCTCCCCGCGCCTGCGGCCTCGCGGAGGATCCACAGGATCCGGGCCGCCCAGCCCGCATCCTGGTGCCCGGTCGGCTCGTCGGCGATGAGCAGACGAGGACGCAGCACGAGGGCTCGGGCGAGAGCGATACGTTGTTGCTCCCCGAGCGATGTCTCCCGGGGGTACCTAGAACGCAGAGCCGCGAGACCGAGCGCATCGATCAGGTCGTCGATGAAGTGTCGGCGTTCGTTCAGCAGCCCGGCCATCCGCGCCGGATACTCGACGTTCTCCTGGGCGGAGAGCTCCTCCATCAGCCCGAGCCGTTGCGGAACGATCGCTATCTCGGACCAACCGGCCGCGCCGTCGCCGGGCGACTCGACCAGGCCGTCGTCCGGCGTCTCCCATCCGGCCGCGACGTTCAGCAACGTGGTCTTGCCCGATCCCGAGCGGCCGATGAGACCGACGACCTCTCCGGCACGCGCGGCCACGTTCACATCGCGGAGCGCATGGACGGTTCTGTCGCCGTGGCCGTACGCCTTGTTCACGTGACTCAGTCGCAAGACGGGCTCCGGGTCGAGCAGCCACGTGGCCACACCGGGGTCGGGCCACCGGACCTCCGGTTCCGCCGACGATCCCTGTGATGCCGGGCCTGCGGGCGCTGTCCCCTTGACCCTGCCGTGCTCCAGCTCGAAGCGTTCGTCGGCGATCGACATCACCGCCGGGTCGTGCGTCGCCAACAGGAACGTGACGCCTTCTCCCACCAGGACACGTACCCGGTCGAGCACACTTTCGCTCGACACGTCGTCCAGCTCCGCGGTTGGTTCGTCGGCGACGATGATGTTGGCACCCGTCGCGAGGGCTTGGGCGAACGCCGCTCGCTGCTGCTCACCTCCCGACAGTTCGGAGGGCAGGTGATCGATCCGGTGGCCGATGCCGAGGAGATCGAGCAAGCCGCCGAGGTCGCGTTTCCGCGCGCCCTGGTGGCGGCCTGCAAGGCGCAGATGCTCTCCCACCGTGAGATGGGACAGGAAGTTGTCCGACGGACGCTGGTAAACGTAGCCGACCAGGTCCCGCCTGAGCCGCCGACGAACGGCCGCGGACCCACGACCGACATCGCGGCCCTCGACGACGAGCGAGCCAGAGCTCGGCCTGTCCATCCCCGCGATGAGGCGGAGCAAGGATGACTTCCCACTTCCGGACGGACCGACGATCGCTGTCGCGGCGCCACGCGGGAACACGCACGATACGTCGTGCAATGCGTGCACTTCGCCCGTCGGCGTCCGGTACACCCGCTCGATCCGCTCGCAGCGAACGGCGTCGCCATCAGTCCGCAACGCGTAGCACCTCGCCGAGTGGAACGTCACGAGCCGCCCGACTGGCCAACCAGCCACCGGCGAACGAGGCCGCCGCCAACCCGGCAGCGGCCACCGCGACGGCGATCCACGGCACCACCGAGATCGGATCGGGAGGGATCGTCGGCAACGGGTCGAGGTACGGGGTCACGACGGCCGCACCGATCAGGCCCGTGAGCCCTCCCACCGCGAGGGCTCCGAACAACAGGATCGTCAGTTCTAGGACGAGCGAACGCCGCATCGTGCCCGACGCCAACCCCATACGAGCCGAGAGCGCGGTCGACACGAGGCGAGCGCGCTGGCGGGCTTGCAGATACACGATCGCGACCACCAACACGAGGATCAGCGCGACCACGCCGAGCATGTCCAACACGAGGAACGTGTCGATCGCCGCTTTGATGAACGGGATGTCCGAGACCTCATCCGCGGTGATCGTCAGGTACGAGTCGATGCCGGCGTCCGACGCCGCGTCGACGATCTCATCCGAGGGCCCGCGGATCCACATCTCACGCGTCGCCTGGATCTCGTGGAGCGGGTCCGGCCGTCCGGCGAACGCATCATGCAACCGCTCATCGGCGACCACGAACACCGGTCGATCCGAGGAGGTGCCGGGAACGCTCGAGAGCTCGGCCACGATCTCGATCGGTACGACCTGCTGCTGGATCTCTAGAGCTGACGGCGCCGGACCCTGACCGTTGGCCACCACCACTCGAAGACGATCAACCGACGGTTCGCTCAACAGGTCCATCAGATCGGCGAGCGAGCGATCGGAGAAGGAGGGGTTCCAGTACGCCGCTCCCTGGAACGTGGCGGGATCGATAGCCAACAGATCGAACTTCGCGTCGGAGTTCGGGAGTCGCCCCGCCTGCTTCGACCGCGTCGCGATGGTTGCGGGGAACGGGAAGTTCGGCGGCACGACGGTGTCCGGGCCGATCTGGAGCTCGACGTCGCTCCCCACGAACACCTTGGTCTTCGCCTCGACCGTCGTGCGGAGCGAACTCACCATGGCCTGGGACGCAGCGAACACCGCCAGCGCAAGCGAGGCGGCCACGAGGAGCAGCGTCGCCAGCCTGGACGACGAGGCGAGTCGACGTATCGCCAGGTACGAGGCTGAAACGCGCTGCGTGTCACCGCGGCACCGTCGGGACAGCGCGACGGCCAGCACTCGCGCCGCGATGATCGCCACGCCCAGCGCGAGGAGCAACGGGAACAGGAACACCGCAGGAGCGGGGCGCACGATCTCGGTGCCGAGCACACCTCCCCTCGTGTGGAGCCTCCCCGCCATGACGTAGGCGCCGGCGAGCGCCAACATCTCCCAGGGAAGGAGGAGGACGAGGCGCGCCGAACCTTCGCGCCGTTCGTGATGCGACGCGAAACTGAGGGCCGAAACGACCCCGACGAGGGCGATCACGCCGAAGGTTGCAAGCAGTGAGCCGATCAGCGCCGATGCCCGAGCCGACGGCTCGATCGAACCGTCCGGACCGAGCCAGGCGATCGTCAGGGTCGCGAGGAGGAATCCCATCGCCGCGCCGATCGCGCAGGGCAGGGTCGATTCGAGGATGGCCTTAACGCCGATGCGAGCGGGACCCCACCCGCGGACGGCGAGCACGCCCGCGTCGACGCGACGAGAGGTGAAGGAGAAGACACCTGCTGCCGCGACCACGCCGAACGAGATGACGATGCCAGCCAGGAAGAGCACCTGGATCGGACCCTGTACAGCTGCGATCCGCTGGTCAACGATGCGAACGACGCCTGCCATCGCGCCCAGAAGATCCGTCGATGTGCTATGGCCAGTCCCGAAGAACAACCGTCCGCAGCACGGGAAGATCTCCTTGAGCACGGAGGGCCCCGATGTGATCCGCTCAGTGAAGCGCTGGGCGAAGTCGGCCTGTCCGCGGGCCTCGTCGAGCGTCAGGGGTGGATCGGTTCTGACGGGTGCCGCGATCGCGAACGCCGTGTGCGGCGCGCCGAGCTCGGTCGCCAACGCGAACAGCTGCGGCCGATCGGCCAGGATCGGCTGCGGGGGAACCGAGCAGCGGAGACCGGGGCACGGATAGATCTGCTCGGACCACGTGCGCCAATACCCCGAGAGCGGCTGCGTGTACGGGGCGCGGTAGATGCCATCGATCGTCACGGGCACGACGAACCTCCCGTGGCGGAGCTCGATCCGATCACCGGGACCGGCCTTCAGCTGCATCGCCATGAAGTCGGGCAACCACACGCCGGGTCCGTCGGCGCCCTCCACGATATCTACATGTTCGAGGACGTCTGTCCCGAAGAACAGCACGCCGCTCACCGGACCGGACGACGGGATCCGGCCCCCCGGTCTCGTGACGTCGATCTCATCCCCCATCGCCTGCTCGATCACGGAGCCGATGACCGGGCTCGCTCCCAACCCCTCGGCGAACAGCTGCAGTCTTCGGTCGATCAGGAGACCGTGCCCGTCCGGACTCTCCTTCGCGAAACGCACGTTCGTGGCCGTGTAGGTGACACCTGCGCCGTAGCGCGTGACCGTCGGGTTGTCGATCTCGGCGTTCACGAGCGCGCTGCCGGAAGCCGAAAGGAACAACGGGTAGGCGGTCGACGACACGACCACGAGGAACGCGCCGAGCGCAAGAGCAGCGAAGAGCGAAGGGTGCCGGAGGAGCGATCCAGGCGCCTTGCGCCACACCGGGTTGCCCGATGGCCCGGCGGATGCCGTGTAGCTTCGCTCGGTCGTTGTCGCCATAGACTCCCGATCCGATCGGAGATTCGGCTGCCACGTTCGCCTGTCTGGGGCAACCGCGGGTTATCAGATGAATGTACGCAGTTGCCGAACCGGCAGTTCAGGTGGTGGGGAGCGGGTCCAACACGTCCGATCCATGGGACGCGGGGAGCACGACCGCCGCCGCGTCGCGGTACCTCAGCAGGCGTATCCGGAAGGTCGTTCCCGACTCGGGGGCGCTCTCCACCTCGACGGAGCCGTCATGCGCTTCGACGATGGCTTTGACGATCGCCAAACCGAGACCCGTTCCGCCACTGCCTCGGGCGCGATCCCGCTCGCGTCGCGAGAACCGCTCGAACACCTGCGGCAGATCGCCCGCCGCGATCCCGTCGCCGTCGTCGGAGACCTCGAGCACGAGGGTCCCGCCGGACGCGCTGGCCGACAACGAGATCCGCTCGCCGTCGACCGTGGCGTTCACCGCGTTCTCCATCAATGCATCCAACGCCGCCCCCAGGCGTTCCCGGTCGGCGACGACCACGCCGGACGCGTTCGTCGCCGACGCCCAATCCCGCCGGGCCGTGGGTCCCCATCGACGGACGGTCTCGGTCACGAGCGGCTCCACGCGAACCTCGTCGAACGCCAGGAATCCGGGGTGGTCAGCTCCGGCGAGCATCAGCAGCCGGTCGGAGAGCTTCGAAAGGCGGCCCATCTCATCGAGGATCACGTCGATGTCACGCACGGTCTGCTCGTCTCGGGTGGTCTCGCGGATCAGCTCCGCATGACCCCGCGCCACCGTGATGGGCGTGCGCAGCTCGTGCGACGCGTCTCGGACGAACTCGCGTTGGCGATCCAGGACGCAACGCTCGGTCTCCGCCGACCGGCTCGCCTCTTCGACCGCTCGCTGCCTCCGCTGCGCATGCCACGCCATCACCACGAACATCGAGGCCATGAGCGGCACCTCCGCGACCTCGTCGATCGCCTTCTGCCCGTGGACGACGGTGAACGCGAGCGCTGCGCCCGTCGTCGCCATCACGACGCCGAGGACCACCGCGGTCGTGGACGACCGCCAGACGCGGAAGCCGTAAAGCAACGTCAGCGTGACCCAGATCAGATGGAAGGGAACCGTCTCCCAGCGCGAGAGGGTGAGGACGACGGCCACGCATAGGCCGGAGAACACCGCCCAGGCGATCTCGACCCAGTACTTACGCAGCGTCGAACCGATACCCGACATTCCTCACCGTCTCGACAAGTTGTGCACCGAGCTTCGCTCGCAATCGCCCGACGCATACGTCCACCACGTTGCTTCCCGGATCGAACGCGAACCCCCAGACGTCGGCTAAGAGCTGGGCCCGCGTGCACACGTCACCCCGACTCGTCATCAGGTATTCCAGGAGCGCAGACTCGCGCTCCGTCAGGCCGACCGGTCCGGCTCCCGCATCCGCTACCCGCCGGAGACGATCCAACGTGACCTCTCCAACCGTGATGTGCCGCTCCTCAGGACCCGAGCCCGCCTGCCGCAGACGCGCGCGAACCCGTGCGACGAGCTCCGCCAGGGCGAACGGCTTCGACAGGTAGTCGGAGGCGCCCAGCTCCAGGCAGCGGACCTTCTCCTTCACATCCGACAGTGCGGACAGCACCAACACCCGTTGCTGCGGCCGTTCGTCCATCAGACGGCGAAGGAGCGTCACGCCGTCCATACCCGGGAGCAAGAGATCCAGCACGACGAGCTCGTACCGGCCCGTCCGAGCCAGGTCCAAACCCCGAACACCGTCCTGGGCGCCGTCCACGCGGAACCCTTCCGCCGTGAGCGCTCGGGCGACGAAGCTGACGATCCTCGGCTCGTCGTCCACCACCAAGACCCTGGTCATGGCGGCATCCTAGGACTCCGCTGACCTCGCGGATAGGGGGGTCGTGACGGACCCGTCATCCATCTCGTGCGCGGATGTGACAGACACATGACGATTCCGTGAGGTGACCGTCATGGAGGAGCGCTCTTGTCTCGCGACGCACTACGTTCGCGCGGGAATCCAGCAAGTGTTCAGCTAGTGTTCAGGTGTTCAATGAGGAGGGGGATCTAAAGATGATGAAGCGCCTGCTCGTGCTCGCCGCAGCTGCGGCCCTAGTCATCCCGGCGTGCAGTAGCGACAGCGGAGGGATCGGCGTCACGCTGTCGGACTTCAAGGTCGAGCCGGCGGAATCCAGCGCCTCAGCGGGAGAGCTCACGTTCGACATCACGAACGACGCCGAGCAGACGCATGAGTTCGTCATCTTCAAGACCGACCTCGCGCCCGATGAGCTCCCCACGGGGGATGACGGCGACGTCGACGAAGAGGGTGAGGGCGTCACGCACATCGACGAGATCGAGGACATCACGGGCGGCTCGACCGAGTCCCTCACGGTGACCCTCGACGCCGGAAGCTACGTCCTCATCTGCAACCTGCCCGCTCACTACGGGCAGGGCATGCACGCGGCGTTCACGGTCAACTGATCCAGGGTTCCCCGCCGAGCCGGCTGGCGCCGGCTCGGCATACTGGGGGACCTATGGTGTCGAACCGCGGGTCGGATGTTGTTCGGATCGATGAAGCGACCGTCGCGATCGCGTCGAACCGCGTCCTGGGGCCCGTGTCGCTCACGGTCCGTTCGGGCGAGACGTGGGCGATCTTGGGACCGAACGGCTCCGGCAAGTCCACCTTGCTGGACCTGGCGGGTGGGATCCGGCATCCGACGTCAGGCGTCGTCGAGATCTTCGGCGGCCGCTTAGGGTCGGTGGACGTCCGAGCCATACGCGCGCGGATCGGCTTCGTCGGGCATCACGTCTCCGAAGCGATCCCCGCCCACCTCCACGTGCGTGACGTGGTACTCACCGGGAAACGCTCCACCCTGGTCCCCTGGATGCAAACGTTCGACGACGACGATCGTCGACTCGCCGACGAGCTGCTACACAGGGTGCGGTGCGAGGATCTCTCGAGCCGGTCGCTCGAGACGTGCAGTCAGGGCGAGCGCCAGCGCGTGTTGCTCGCACGGGCCCTGTTCGGACGCCCGGAGCTGCTGCTGCTCGATGAGCCGATGGCCGGCCTCGACCTGCCCGGACGGGAATCGCTGCTAGAGGCGCTCTCCTCCACCGCGGACGCGTCCCCGACGATGATCCTCGTCACGCACCACGTGGAGGAGATACCGAGAACCGCGACACACGCCGCGCTCCTTCGACAGGGCCGTCTCGTTTCCTCCGGCCCCATCCGGGGTGTGCTGACCGACGCGAACGTGACCGCATGCTTCGACCTCGCCCTCTCCGTCTCGGCGGATGAAGGCCGCTGGCGGGCGCGGGCGCGGGCGCGCTAGCGCCACGGCCGGCGTGAGTCATGACGTCCCACACGATCGAACACCGGCTCCGGTACCGGCCTCCGCTCGCGATGGCTGCACTGACGCGGTTCCTGGGTGATCGAGCGATCCCCGGTGTCGAGTCGTTCGACGGAGTGACGTTCCGTCGAGGGGTGCGCGCACCGGACGGACGGCCCGCCGTGATCGGCGTCACGACACGGCCCGGGAGGGATGAGGTGATGCTCCGTGTCACCGCAGATGATGCGGAGAACGCGTCAACGCTCGTGCCCACGGCACGGCGGCTGTTCGACCTCGATGCCGATCCGACGGAGATCGACTCCGCGCTCGGAGCGGATCCCGCGCTGAGGCCGCTCGTCCGCGCGACGCCCGGCATCCGTCTCCCCGGAGCGACCGACGGGTTCGAGCTGGCCGTTCGCGCGATCCTCGGGCAGCAGATCAGCGTTCGAGCGGCTCGGACGTTCGCGGGAAGGATCGCCGCAGCGAGCGGCACGCCGATCGAACGACCGGTCAACGGCATCACGCATCTCTTCCCGACAGCCGAACAGTTGGCTCATACCTCACTCGGATCGCTCGGCCTCACGAAGGCTCGCAGCGTCACACTGCAACGGTTGGCCGAGATCGCCGCGGCCGGCGAGCTGGATCTGTCCGAAGCGGGCGATCGCGTAGCAACGGCCGAGCGGCTCCTCGCCGTGCCGGGCATCGGGCCATGGACCGTCGCCTACATCTCGATGCGAGCCCTCGGCGATCCCGACGCCTTCCCCGTCGGCGATCTCGGCGTCCGGCTGGGCTTCGAGTCGCTCGGGCTGCCGTCATGTCCGGCCGCCATGCTCGAACACGCCGAGCGCTGGCGTCCGTGGCGCGCCTACGCCGTCATGCACCTGTGGAACGACGGCCACTGAGTCGCAGCGGTGCCGGCACATAGGATGGAACGATGTCGGATGGCGAACGTTACGAGCGCGGGCGGGCACGCTTCCTCGAGGTTCACGACGAGAAGGCGCTCCGCGCGGTCGAAGGGCTCGGCGATCTGGGCCGATCGATCGTGGAGTTCGTCTACGGCGACATCTATCTGCGGCCCGGACTCTCGCTCCGCGACCGGGAACTGGCTGCCGTGGCGGCGCTCGTCGCGCTCGGCCGCTCCTCCCAGATCCCCCAACACCTACGGGCCGCGTTGAAGGCTGGAGTCACGGCCGAGGAGCTCAGCGAGGTCATCGTGCAGACGGCCTCCATCGCTGGCTTCCCGCCGGCGATGAACGCGATGTCGACCTTGAAGACGATCCTCGCCGGAGAAGGTTAGCCCGACCCTCCGCCAGATCGGCTTCCGCCCACGCGCTCGCCTCGCCTGGCGACGTCACCCACCCCAGAAACCTCCTGGATCCCTTGAAGGCGTTACGTCGATGGCTGACTCGATCGCGACATGCCGGAGGCCGGAGGCGATGGCGTCAACCATCGTCTCCGGCCTGAGTACGATCGCCCATGACACGAAGCCATGCCCATGGAACAGCAGGATGCCCCCACCCTCAGGGACGGCTCGTTCTCAGGCGGTGGACGTCCATGGCCGCTCTTCCGGCGAACGATCGAAGAACCGGCGGTTAGCAGCTCAGTGCTTGGGCCAGTTAGCGGTGCCGGCGACGAGGATCATCAGGGCTGCGCTGGCGTAGAGCAGGGACTTTAGCGTCTGCTTCAACGTGGTGTTCATCCGTCTCCTCCTTCCCGCGATGTCGGGTCCGATGAGCCGTCCAGGGATGTTTCGGCGAATGTAACACCACGACTTAACCTCGACTCGCAAGTGTCGTCAAGCAGACTCGTACGGGAGATCACGCTCATAGGCGCAGGTCATCAACACGAACTGGGGCTATCTCGCGGAATGGTCGGGGGGCTAGACTTTGGGACCTATCGGACATAACTAGGAGGCAAGCGCCGTGCTGGGAACCAGGATGAGGCGACTACGGCTGTCCCGCGGGATGACGCAGAAGGAGCTCGCCGATCCCAAGTACAGCTACGCGTACGTGAGCACGATCGAAGCCGGGCGCCGAACACCCTCCCGGGAGGCGATCGAGCACTTCGCCACCAGACTCGGAGTCACCCCGGACGAACTCCTCACGGGCAGACCTGCCGACCTGGAGGCGCGCCTCGAGCTCAGCCTCCAAGAGGCGATGGTGATGTTGTCCGGAGAGACGGCGGACGACGCCGAGGAGAGGTTCCGATCCATCGCGAAAGACGCCCAGCGGTACAACCTCACGCGGATCCGAGCGAAGGCGGAAGAGGGCCTCGGATTGTGGAACGAACGCCGATCGCAGCCCGAGCAAGCGCTCGCCCATCATCAGAACTCGCACGATCTGCTGAAGGGCGAACCTGCGAGCGAGTGGGTCGACGCCGTCGCCGGCAAGGCTCGCTGCCTCGAAGCCCTTGGCGACGTTCGCTATGCGATCTTCCTCCTCGAGAGCCTCCTTGACCGACTCGAGCGCGAGAAGCTCCGCGATCCCGACGCGCTCTCTCGCCTGCACGCCTCACTCGTCTTCGCCTACCTCGACGCGGGTCTCCACCACAAGGCGGCCGAATCGGGGGCGGAGCTCATGGCGCTCGCGCCGCATCTCACGGATCCCCTGCGTGTCGCGCAGATGCACATGAACATGGCCCGTCTGTTCCTCCATGAGGGCCGGGTCGAAGAGGCGCAGCGCTCCCTCCGTCGCGCGGACGAGGTGTACGGACACCGGAACCTGAAGACGGAGACGGCGGGCGCTCGCCTGGCTCTGGGATACGTGGCGAGCAGGGAGGGCGACCTCCCGCAGGCTCGCGCCGAACTGGAACTCGCGATCGCGATCTTCGAGGAAACGTCGAACCAGCCGGACCTGGTACGAGCTCTGAACGAGTTGGCTCGGGTCGAGCGGCTCGAAGGATCCACCGAGCGGGCTCGAGAGCTCCTGGAGCGATCCATCTCGTTGATGGGAAGCAACGACACCCCGATCCTCGCGTGGGCGCATCGCGAGCTGGGTTCCACGCTCACGGATGACGATGCGCCGGTCGCGGAGAAGCACATCCGGACGGCGATCGAGCTCTACGAGAGCTCCGGGCTGTCGTTCGAGATCGCGATCACGTATAGGGCGCTCGGCGACCTGTTCCAAGGGCGGGGGAACAGCGAGGCTGCGTGCGAGGCCTACCGCACCGGCATCACGGCGCTGGAGCGGGTCGTTTGACCGGATAGGGCTCCTTCAGCGTGAACACATCCGGCGTGGGTCCTTCGGCCCGGAGCCTCAACAGGCGTTCCTGCGCTTCGCTCAGCGTGGGGATGGTGCCGGCCTCGATCCACCACAGCGCGACGTGCACCTCGACCATCTTGTCGAACCACTCCTGCCGTCGCCGCAGCACGTCGGCGTGCGGCGAGCGGTAGACGTAGTTGCGGAGCGCTTCGAGCGACTCCCAGACCGACATGTTCACGATGAGCCAGTCGTCGTCGAAGATCCGAAGCGCGGTCGCGTCGCCCGCGTCGGTCTGTAGTCGCCACACGAACCCGTCGCTCGCGTCGGCGATCGCGTTGATCGGTTCGAGGTTCGCCACGAAGTCGGCGAGCTGTGGCGAGTCGAGCGGCGCCGCCAGCCTGGCCACGTTCACCTGCGCGAGATGGAGGCCCGTCATCCGCCGGACCCTCGAGGCTCGGACCGGCCGGCGAGGGGAGAACGGATCGCCTCCACCAGTTCCGCCGCCCGGTCGAAGCGGCCGAACTGCGGCATCTGGTAGATCCCCGCAACGCCATCGTCGCGGAGCGCCTCGATCAGCTCCGACGCCATCGCGAGGCCCTCGCGCCAACCGTCGTCCCCTGCCGTCCGCAGCCGGTCGCGCACATGCTGGGGGATGACGACGCCCGGCACCTCGTTGTGGAGGAACTCCGCATGTCGCGCGCTGTGGATCGGCAACACGCCGGCCAGGATCGGCACGTCGAGTGGACGGCCGGCGACGCGCTCGAACATCGCTCGCAACCGTCGCAAGGGCTCCACGTCGTAGACGGGTTGTGACAGTAGGAACCGAGCGCCCGCATCGACCTTCCGGACGAGCAGCCGGCATTCGCGTTCGAGGTCCGAGTTGTTGGGAGCGACCGCCGCACCCGTGAAGAACGACGTCGGCTCGCCGATCGACGAGCCGGAACGGTCGCGGCCTTCATTGAACCCCTGGTTCACGAGCGCGAGCAGGCCCGTCGCCGTGACGTCGACGTTGTTCGACCCCTGCGGATAGTCGCCGATCGTCACCGGGTCGCCGACACAGACGAACAGGTTCCGGATACCCAACGCGGCCGCACCGAGCAGGTCTCCCTGCAGGCGGAGCAGGTTGCGACCGCGCGTCGGGAAATGCAGCACGGTCTCGATGCCGCGCTCCTGGATCAGCCGGCACGCGGCCCACGCGCTCATGCGCATCTTCGCCATCGGACTGTCGGCGACGTCGATCACATCTGCGCCCGCGGAGGCGAGCGTCTCCGCCGCCGCCACGAGCTTGCCCACGTCGAATGAGCGCGGTGGCTCCATCTCTACGGCCACCACGAAATCTCCGCTCTCGAGTTTGGACTCCAACGCGGTTCGGGTTGCCGCGGGCCGCGGGCCGTCGTCGGGTTCTTCGAGGTCACCGGGTACGACCACCCGTGTCCGAGGCGTGTGCACTCGGAGCGCCTCGGCGATGGCCTCCGTGTGCGCCGGCCCCGTTCCACAGCACCCACCGATGATCGACACGCCTTCGTCGAGGAACGCCCGAGCGTGCTCCGCGAAGTACTCGGGCGTCGCCGGGTAGACGAAGCGCCCGCCGACCTGGGTCGGACCCCCCGCATTCGGACGTGCGACGAGCGGAACGGCGCCCGCCGCCGACCGCATGCCGCACATCACACGCAGCAACTGCGCCGGACCTTCTCCGCAGTTCGCGCCAATCGCATCCGCGCCCAGCTCGACGAGCCGCTCGGCCACCTGCACCGGCGAGGACCCCAGCAGGGTGCGGTCGTCCTTGGTGAACGTCGCGCTCACCACGACCGCGAGCGCCGGCGCCCCGGCACGGGCGGCGGCAAGCGCCTGCTCCATCTCGCGCAGATCCG
>JBBQVZ010000100.1:0-12729 GCA_038211015.1 Actinomycetota bacterium
CGGCGCTGCGTCTCGGCCATCAGGCGTCCGACGTACGCGCCGTCGGGCTCCTTCGTCACCCGGTCCGACACCATCTCGACGCCGACCATGGAGCCGAGACCGCGGATGTCGCCGACCTCCGGGATGTCGACCGCGATCTGCTCCCAGCGCGTGCGGATCGTCTTGCCGACGACCTCGGCACGTTCGATCAGGCCCTCCTCCTCGATCACATCGAGCACCGCGCTCGCCGCGGCGCACGCGACGGGGTTCCCCACATACGTGCCGCCGATCGCCGACGGGCCGGGGGCATCCATGATCTCGGCGCGACCGACCACGGCCGAGAGCGGATAGCCCGCCGCGAGCGCCTTCGCCAGGATCACGATGTCGGGGTCGAGCCCGAGATGCTCGCTGGCCAGGAACCTGCCCGTTCGCCCGAACCCCGACTGGATCTCGTCGGCGATGGTGAGGATGCCGTATGTACGACACAACGCCTCCACTCCTGGCAGGAACTCTGATCCCGGAACGATGTAGCCGCCCTCGCCGAGCACAGGCTCGAAGATCACCGCGGCGACCGACTTCGGGTCGACCATCGTCGTGAAGGCGCGCTCGACGTCACTCAAGGCCATCCGGCCGTCCGGATCGTCGCTTCGATACGGATAGCTGAACGGCATGCGGTAGACCTCCGGCGCGAACGGCCCGAACCCCCGCTTGTACGGCGTGTATCGGCTGGTGAGACTCATGGTGAGCAACGTCCGTCCGTGGAACGCGCCTTCGAAGCAGACCACGCCCGGCCTGCCGGTCGCGGCCTTCGCGAACTTGACCGCGTTCTCCACGGCCTCCGCGCCCGAGTTGAAGAGCGCCACCTTGCGGCCGGGCCCGACCCGGTCGACGAGACGCTCCGCCAGTTCCACGTAGACCTCGTAGGGGACGACGGAGAAGTCGGTGTGGGAGAACTTCGCGGCCTGGCGTTGCACCGCCTCGACGACCTTGGGGTGCGAGTGGCCGACCAGCAGACAGCCGAGCCCGCTGGAGAGATCGAGCATGACGTTGCCGTCGACGTCCGTGATCGCGGCGCCGAGCCCGCGATCGATGACCGCGTTCACGTGCAGGTCCAACGGATCGCACACGACCCGCTCCTTGCGCTCGATGATCGCGCGCGACCTCGGACCCGGGAGCTCGGTCTTCATCTCGATGGTGGGCACCACGTTCCTCCTGCGTCCTTCGGGGGATGGGGTCAGCGGGGAAGGCTATCGCGCGGGTTGGCTGCTCGGCAGCAGCCGGGTCAGCGAGCGCCGAGCTTCCGGAAGCGTTCCGCGGCCGTCGCGAACCCGTCGAGGGGAGCCATCAGCTCCTCAACGGCCCAGATCAGGCCCTCGAACCCGACGAGCTCCGGCGCATCCTCTCGGAACCGGCGCGCGCGGTCGCGCGCCTCGGCCAGCCCTCGCTCGCAGGCGCTCCACTCCGGCTCGAGGGCCGCCGACCGCCAACCCGGCATGGATCCTTCGGCCCGCCGCAATCCTTCCTCGAACTCGGCTAGGGCGTCGGGGAGCGGGCGGCCCGGCATCCGGGTCGTCGGCATGACCTCGGTCAGTGCGGCCTTGGCCGGCTCCAGGTGCTCCAGCACGTCGCGGAACGCGACGAACGACGCCTGGACCTGCGGCGAGGATCGTTTCCGGCGCAGGATCACTCCCCGAACGCCTCACGCCGCGCGGCCACGACGGCGGCCGGGTCGTTCGTCGCGACGGCGTCCACGTTTGCGCGCATCAGCTCGACCGCGACGACGGGATCGTCGGTGATCCAGGTCCCCAGGCGCATCCCCAGGTCGTGGACCTCCTGCGCGAGCGACGGGCCGGCGGCCAGCACCGAACCGGTGAACGGCAACACCCACCCGTGACCCTGTCCGTGGGCGAACCCCAGCGCGACCCGCGCCTCCACGTCCTCGGTCGTGAGCAGTCCGGTCGGAACGTCCGGTGACAGCTCCCGAGCGCGCGCGATCGACAGCGGGTTGAAGCTCGAGATCAGCGCGAACCCGGCGAACCCCACCGTCTCGAGGCCACGGAGCGTCGCCTCCACGGCGAGCTCCCTGGATCCGTCGAAGTCCGGCTCGCCGGGGATGTTTTTGATCTCGACGTCGACGGCGGCGCGACCCGACATGCAACGGAGCGCCTCCTCGAGCGTGGGGACCTCGGTCTCCCCGCCGTCGGCCGTCCTGATCCGGAGCCGTTTGATCTCGGCGAGGTGTAGGTCGCGGACCAAACCGGACCCGTCGGTCGTTCGGGAGACATCGGGGTCGTGCATGACCACCGCCACGTCGTCGGCGGTCATCCGGACGTCGAACTCGACCACGTCGGCGCCGGCGGCGATCGCCGATCCGAACGCGGGGATCGTGTTCTCTGCCTCGTGGGCGGAGTCGCCGCGATGCGCGACGACGAGCCTTCCGCCCTCTTGACTGAATCTTCGTTCAGACACTACGCTCGCCTCGGATCCTGTCCACAACTTGCTCGGCGTCCCCTTCGGCGACGGCCGACCGCACCGAACGGTGTCGCATGATTGAACGAAGATTCAGGCATGACCCCGACCAGACGACGTGGATCGCGAGGGCGGCATGCATCGGCGAGGATCCCGAGCTCTTCTTCCCGATGGGCCCTCCGTCCCTGGTCACGGCGCAGACCGCGCGAGCGAAGGCCGTGTGCAACGGGTGCGCCGTCCGCGACGACTGCCTCGAGTGGTCGCTGGTCACGGCCCAGGACGCAGGCGTGTGGGGCGGCCTGGACGAGGACGAGCGTCGCGAGCTCCGGCGCCGGCGCAGGCGCGCGCTGATCGCCGTCGGCTCCGGGTAGCGCGCCGGTCACACCAGGCTGGACGGACACAGGTCGTTCACGGGGCACTCGGCGCAACGCGGCGTGCGGGCCACGCAGATCGCCCGGCCGTGGTCGATGATCACGTAGGTGAAGTCGAACCATCGCTTCTTCGGGATCAGGCGCATCAGGTCCTGCTCGATCTTGTTCGGGTCGCTCTGCGTCGTGAAACCCAAACGCTCGCTGACGCGCCGAACGTGCGTGTCGACCGCGATCCCTTCGACGATGCCGTAGGCGTTGCCGAGCACGATGTTCGCGGTCTTGCGAGCGACGCCGGAGAGCGTGATCAGGTCCTCCATGGTGTTCGGTACCTTGCCGCCGTACGCCTCCACGATCCGAGCGCACGCGCCACGGATCGATTTCGTCTTCTGGTTGAAGAACCCCGTGGGCTTGATGTCCGCCGCGAGCTCCTCCACGGGCACCTTCAGGTAGTCCTCAGCCTTCTTGTACTTCTTGAAGAGGGCCTTGGTCACCATGTTCACGCGCTCGTCCGTGCACTGCGCCGACAGGATCGTGGCGACCAGGCACTCGAGCGGGTTGGTGAAGTCCAGTGCCACGTGGGCGTCAGGGTGGGCTTTCGACAGGCGCTTGATGATCTCGGGAGCTCGCTCATCGATCGGAGCCTCGCGGGTGAGTGCGGTGGGCGGCGTCACGGCGCACACCCTAGCGCGACAGCTCGAACGTGAACTCGGAGCCGGCCGGGTGATCCGCCCACTCGCCGTCGCGGTAGATGTGCGCGCCCGCCGCGCCGATCACGGACCAGCGGGTGCCGTCGCCGACCACGGCGGTGCGCTCGTCGATCGCGAACAGCGACTCGCCGACCGGCACGGACGACACGATGAACTCGGAGAGCCCCGGCACGTAGGACTCGAGCGCGTCCCAGTGCGGTCCGAACCAGACACCGTGGAACACACCGAGCCCTTCCTCCCAGAAGCCGTCGGCGAATCGCTGCCTGTCGCTGTCGGGGGCGCGGTCTCCCAGGCACGCGACGCCCGCGCTGCAGCCCACGTATGCGAGGCCGTTCTCCATCCGGTCCCGCAGCGCGTTCCAGAACGGCGTCTCGGCCAGCGTGGCGGCCAGGTACGCCGGATTCCCCCCCGAGAAGTAGGCGACCGACGCCCCGTCCAGTCGCGCGACGAGCTCCGGCCTCCCCGCGTCCTCACGGGTCTTCAGCGGGACGATCTCGGCCGCCATCCCGAGCGATCCGTAGTGCGCGAGCCCTTTCGCTCCCCACCCGTCGAAGACCTCGTCCCCCTCCTTGGCCGACGCGGTCGGCAGGATCAACACGCGGCCGTCCCCGTTCGAGCGCTCGAGCACTCGGCTGTCCATCTCCGCCGACCACGGCTCGAACTCGCCCGATCCGAGCAACGAGTACGTGGTCATGCAGCGCCGCCCAGCGCCGCCGGACGCAGCTCGGCGTCGAGCGCCGCACCCAGCTCGGCGGCCACGTCGAGCACGGCGTCGATGTCGTCGGCCTCGGTTCGGAAGTTCACGATGCAGGCTCGCAGCACGAAGCGCTCGCCGAGCACCGCGTTGGAGATGTAGACGCGGCCGTCGAGCTGGATCTCGGTCATGAGGCGATGGTTGAGGTCGTCCAGGTACACCTCGCGGCCCTCGTCGTTGGGCAGGTCCGGCGGGACGTACCGGAAACAGCAGATCGAGAGCCCGACCGGCGCCGCCAGCTCGAACTCCGGTCGCTCCTCGGCCCGTGCGCCCAGGTATCGCGCCAGGGCGGCGTCGTGCGAGATGCGACGGGCGTACGCCTGCCGACCGTGCGCGAGGAGCGAGACCCACACCTTCAACGCCCAGAAGCCCCGCGAGAACTGCGGCCCGTGCCGCCCCAGGTCGAGCCCGTGTTGCGTGTACTCCTTGTCCTGGACGATGTAGCTCGCGTCGGCGTCGAACGACTCCGCCAGGTCCGCCATGCGGCGCACGACCATGCATCCACCGGTGAGCGGCGTGTAGAGCCACTTGTGCGGATCGAACGCGATGGAGTCCGCCCGCTCGATCCCTTCGAAGAGCGGACGCAGATCGTCCGCGAACATCGCCGGGCCGCCGTACGCCGCGTCCACGTGCATCCACAGTTCCTCGTCGGCGCAGAGATCGGCGATCTGCGGCAGGGGATCCACGGCCCCGGTGGCGACGGTGCCGGCCGAGGCCACGACCGCGAACGGCACGCGCCCGGCCGCCCGGTCCTCCGCGATCGCGGCTCGGAGCCGATCCACCTGGATCCGATACCCGTCGTCCACGGGGATCTTGCGCACGCTTTCGGAGCCGATCCCCAGCATGTCGGCGCCACGCGAGCTCACGACGTGGGTCTCCGCCGACATGTACATCGTGAGCGGCGGGTGGCCCGCCAACCCTTCGGATCGGACCTCCCAGCCGGCGCGATGATCGCGGGCCGTCTTCAATCCCACGAAGTTCGCCATGGCGCCGCCCGACAGGATCAAGCCACCGGCGCCGGCGGGGAGACCGAAGAGCTCGGTCGCGAACCAACGGGTCAGGTGCAGCTCGATCTCGGTCGCCGCGGGAGAGAGCTGCCATCCTCCGAGGTTCGCGTTGAGCCCCGCCGCGATCAGATCGGCGGCGGCGCCCGGAACGGTGCCCGCGCCGGAGATGTAGGCCATGAAGCGCGGGTGGCCGGAGAGCTCCGACCACTCGAAGACGACATCGTGGAGGTAGGCGAAGAGCGCGTCGTCGGCCATCGGCTCATCGGGCACGTCGATCGCGACCGCCTCGTGCACGTCCTTGGCGGTCCAGCGACCCGACACCGGCAGCTCCGGCAGTCGCTCGAGCAGCTCCTGCCACAGGTCCAACGCCCGGTCGCCGAAGACCCGCGACCGTTCGGGGTTCCAGTCGAGGTCGGGCACCGGGGACGGACGCTCGACCGTCATGCGTCCTTCACCGCGCCGAGTCGGAACCACTCGGCCTTCATCGCTCGCCGGAAGATGTCCTCGCCGAACGCCTGGACCATGGCGCCCACCTGGCTCTCGTGCTCCTCGATCGCTTGCAGCTTCAGCTCGAGCAGGTCGGGAGGCAAGATGAACTCGATCGAGAGCTCGTCGAGAGGCGTGACGGGAGGCGTCCCGGGGCGGAACACGTCGAACCGGTTGTAGATCGGGACGAACTCGTCGGCCCACTCCTGCGTGTTCGTCGCGTAGTGCACCTTCGCGCCGGGCTTGCCGACCTCGCTCAGCGCCCGCGTGGCCCACTCGCTCACCGACATGTGTCCGACGTGCCCGGTCATCCCGTCGGGTCCGAACGTGAGGACGGTGTCGGGTTGCACCTCCTCCATGATGGTGCGGACCTTCTCGTACCCCTCGTCGGTCAGGGCCGTGTCCATGTCGAGGTCGACCTCATCGAGCCAATGATGCTCGGTGACGCCCAGGATCTCGAAGCAGCGCATCAGCTCGGCCTCGCGGACCTGCCCCATCGTCGCGGACGGCCAGCGTTCCTCGTCCATCGAACCGCCCTCGCCCCTGGTGGCGGTGACGCACACGACGCGCCGTCCCTCGCGGACCGCCTGCGCCATGAGCCCGGCCGTCAGGTACGTCTCGTCGTCGGGATGCGCCCAGATGCCCAAGATCGTTCCGAGGTCGTCCACCCCATCAGCCTTTCGTCACCGAGACGGGACGGAATGGTAGGGCATCGAGGGCCGAGGACACTACGAGTCAAGAGCTACGGGGAGACGTCTCGCTCCTCGATGATGGCGCGGACACGGATGAACAGCTCGGGCGATGGCTCGTCCCCCGTGCACTTCGACGCGATCATCGATCTGAGATGCCGGCGGAACTCGGCGCGGTCCATGCAGGGGTTGCATCCGCTCAGGTGCTTCTCCACCTTGCTCCGCAGGTCGCTCGGGAGCTCACCGTCGAGGAGCCGCTCGATCTCCTTGAGCGCTTCCATGCACTCGGGTCCGCAATCAATCATCGATCAATCCCCGCTCCTTCGCCGTGTCCCACAACGCCTTCTGGAGCGCTTTCCTTCCCCGATGGAGGCGAGACATGACGGTCCCGATGGGCGTGTCCATGATCTCGGCGATCTCCTTGTAGCTGAAGCCCTCCACGTCTGCAAGCAGAACGGGCAGCCGGAAGTTCTCCGGAAGCGACTCCAACGCACCTTTCACGGCCTCGTCCGGGATCTTGTCGAGGACCTCGGTCTCGGCGGACAGCTCCACGTTGCGACCGCCCAGCTTGTCGAACAGGTACCACTCATCCAGATCGTCCGGACCTTCGACGGTCTGCGGCTGACGTTGCTTCTTGCGGTACGTGTTGATGAAGCTGTTCGTAAGGATGCGGTAGAGCCACGCCTTGAGGTTGGTGCCCTCCTTGAATCCCGAGAACCCACGGAACGCGCGGAGATACGTGTCCTGGACCAGATCCTCGGCGTCGGCCGGGTTGCGGGTCATCCGGAGCGCCGCCGCATAGAGGTTCGGCAGCAACGGAAGCACGTCGCGCTCGAACCGCTCGCGGAGCGCGGAGTCGTCAGTCGGCGTCTCGGTCCCTCCGGTCACGGCCATGGGCGCCAGTATCCCCGATGCGGCGAACGGCGACCCCACGAACCGACCCTCGAAGCTGCGTCGCCTGTCATATCTCCAGGGTGGGTGGGAAGATGGGCGAGTGGCCGACGACGACAAGACGCCGAAGCGCAACCGCTGGACGCCCGATGGCGGATCCGGCGGCTCCGGTGTGCCCCGCCCGCGGTTCAGCCCCTGGCTCGTGCTCCCGCTGCTGCTGCTCGCGTTCCTGATCTTCAACAGCTATCTCAGCAACGCCGACACCGTGGCGCTCGACTACTCCCAGTTCGTCACGCACGTCGAGAACGGCGACATGACCGGCACGCTCTCGATCGGCGAGGCCGACATCTCCGGCACGTTCACGGACGGGAGCGGCCAGGAGACGCGTTTCTCGACCTCACTCTCCGCGAGCTTCTCGCAAGACACCCTCTTCACGGACTTCCTGGGCTCCCACGACGTCTCGTACAAGTTCACCCGCCCGAACCTCTTCACGACGCTCCTGATCAACATCCTGCCGTTCGCGTTGGTGATGGTCCTCATCTACTACTTCGTCTTCAAACGGATGGGCGGAGGCGCGAACGCCGCGCTCAACCTCGGCCGCAACAAGGTGAAGATCTACGACCGCAAGGAGATGAAGACCAGCTTCAACGACGTCGCCGGCGTGGACGAGGCGAAGGAAGAGCTCCTGGAGGTCGTGGATTTCCTGAAGAACCCGAAGAAGTACCAGCGGCTCGGAGGCCGGATCCCCAAGGGAGTCCTGCTGCTCGGGCCTCCCGGGTGCGGCAAGACGCTGCTGGCGCGCGCCGTCGCCGGCGAGGCGAACGTCCCGTTCTTCTTCATGTCCGGCTCGGAGTTCGTGGAGATGTTCGTGGGCCTGGGCGCCGCCCGCGTCCGCGAGCTCTTCCAGCAGGCGAAGGAGAAGGCGCCGGCGCTCGTGTTCCTGGATGAGATCGACACCATCGGTAAGGGTCGCGCGGGAGCGATGGGCGCGGGCTTCGGCGCGCACGACGAGCGCGAGCAGACGCTGAACCAGCTGCTGGTCGAGATGGACGGCTTCGACTCGTCGAAGGGCGTCATCATCATGGCGGCCACGAACCGGCCCGACGTCCTGGACCCGGCGCTCGTTCGTCCCGGACGCTTCGACCGTCAGGTCGTGGTGGACCGCCCCGACCTGCGCGGCCGCGAGGAGATCCTGCGCGTCCACGCCCGCGGAGTCGCGCTGGATCCGGACGTCCAGCTCCGCACGATCGCGTCACGAACCCCCGGCTTCACCGGCGCCGACCTGGAGAACGTGGTCAACGAGGCGGCGCTGCTCGCCGCGCGCCGTGAGAAGAACTCGGTCACCGAGGAGGAGCTCGAAGAGGCGATCGACCGCGCCAGCATGGGCCTGGAGCGCCGGTCCCGCGTGATGAGCGAGAAGGAGAAGATCCGCGTGGCGAGCCACGAGATGGGCCACGCGCTGGTCGCCCACTACAGCGAGAACCTGGACCCGGTCCACCGCGTCACGATCATCCCCCGTGGCACGGCCGCGCTCGGCCTGACCATGGTGCGGCCGCTCGAGGACCGATACCTCGCCACCGAGCCCGAGCTGAAGGACATGCTCGCGTTCGCTATGGGCGGCCGGGTCGCCGAGGAGCTCTGCTTCGCCGAGATCTCGACCGGCGCGCAGAACGACCTGGAGCGCGCCACACAGGTGGCGCGCGCGATGGTCGCCGAGTACGGCATGAGCGAGAAGGTCGGCCCGCTCTCGCTCGGCGCGGAAGACGCGAACTCCATGTTCAACGCGCCCAAGATCTCCGGTCAGACGGCCGAGCTGATCGACCAGGAGGTCAACCGCCTGCTGAACCAGGCACATGACCGCGCGGAGCGCATCCTGATCGAACGACGAGACCTGCTGGGCAAGCTGTCCGCGCTGCTCCTGGTCACGGAGACGATGGACGGGACGGACCTGGAGGGGTACGCCACCGGGACGAAGCCCATCCCAGATCCCGCGTCGGTGCAGCCGAACGGGAAGGCGAAGGCGCCGATCCACCACGAGCCCACCGCTGCCTCTTCCCACGGCGGCTCGACGCCTCCCACGCCGCCTATGCCGGGCAGCTAGTCCATCTCAGACTACGGCCCGTGTTCCGGGTGATCGTCGTGGTGGGCGTGCTCATGCGGCGGCGGCTCTCCCGACACGGTCAGGTCGTAGCGATCCCGCCACCGGTCCAGGAAACGGTAGAAGTTCCGCTTGGACCACTTCGCGCGCTCCGCGGGCGGTGTCTGGAACCACATCCGATGTTCGTGTCGCTCGACCGGCACAGGCACGACCACCGCTCGCAGGCCGAGGTCCTTGATCCGGAAGGAGTACTCGATATCGGCCGTGCGGTACCAACGGAACTTCTCGTCGAACAGGCCGGCCGTCGTGAGGATCTCGCGCCGGAACGCCATGCAGTAACCCTCGATCGCATCCGCCTCTGGTCCATCGGTCGCGTCGAACTCACGCAGATCGGGGGTCACGATGCCGAACGGGCCGCAGACGCCGACGGTGGGATCCGTGAGCGCGGCCTCGAGCGGACCGAGGACGTCTCCCGACGCCTCGACGCAACCATCCATCGCCAGGACGACACGCCCGCCCGACCGCTTGAGTCCGGCGTTGCGCGCCGCGCCCCATCCGGTGCCGCCCTCCAGGGGGACCACCTCGACGCCCTCACCCCAGGAGTCGGGCGGCTCCCCCGTGACGTCGGCGACGACGTACTGGACGTCGCGCCCGCCGTCGTTCGCCCGGAACGACTCGATCGCCCGGCGCACGTCCTGGGGCCACCCCTCGACCACCCAATGGATCGACACGTCGGCCGTCGCTGGTGCGTCGAGCACCGAACCGACGTCACGTGGACGTAACGGCCCCACAGTCGTTGCGATCTCGATCGGCTCCAACCGCCAGCCGCCGGGCTCGTCGACGACCGACCACCCGCTCCGTGCGATCTGGTCGCGGAGCTCGTCGGCACCCGAGAAGTCCTTGGCCGCGCGCCGCTCGGCGCGTTCCGCGGCCAGGTCCCGCACGTCTTGCGGCGCCTCGCTCATGGGCTACGTCTCCGGACCGGGCTCGCGCCCGCCGGCGTGGTCAGGCGGTCGCGGCCTTGGTGGCGCTGCGCAGTCGCGCCGCCATCTGCTGCAGCGTCTTCAGGGCGATCGACGGATGCTCTGACATCAGCCCGCGGAAGACCCATTCCGTGAGCCCCAGGAGATTGATGTCGGATTTCGCGGTGACGGTGGCGGTGCGCGGTCCGCCGTCCAGCAGCGCGATCTCGCCGAAGAAGTCCCCGGGGCCGAGCGACGCCTTCTTCCTTCCGCCGATCGACACGTCGACCGTCCCGTCCAGGATCACGAAGAGCCCGACGCCGGGGTCGCCCTCCCGCGCGATGACGGTCCCCGCTCGGTGCGGGATCTCGCGCACGACGCGGGCGATCACCTGAAGGTCGCGCTGCGAGCAATCGGAGAAGAGCGGCACCTTGGCGAGCCGGCTCACGGTCTCCTTCGTCGTCGTCAAGGTTCTCTCCCCTCCGCGGCGCGGCCCCAGCCTCTCGGGACCGTGGTTCCTCGTGGCGAATCCTAACCCGGACGGCCGTCGCTCAGTCCACCCGCCAGTGGTCCCAGTACGCCGCGGGGTCGAACGCGAGCCCGTCGGCGGTCGCGGCGGCCTCGATGGCGGCCTTGAAGTCCTCGGTGCGGGTCACGCCGAACCAGTGATCCTGCGCGTAGTCGTGCAGGACCTCGACGAAGCGATCCAAGCCGAACAGATCCGCCAGGTTGGCGAGCAGGCACCCGCCGCCGCCGTAGATCGTGTCGTACTCGGACTGATGCGCCATCCAGTAGCCCATGTCGTTCGTGATCCGAGCGCCGCTCGACGGCCAGTGGTAGGACGCGCACTTCTTCCATCCACCGAACGGCAGGTACGACGTCCAGGTGGCGAACGACTCGTCGAGCCACGGCGAGGAGAACTGGTCGTCGCCCACGATGCCGTACCAGTACTGATGACCGAGCTCGTGCGCGATCGTGATCTTGCCCGGGTTCGTGAAGATGAGCGTGGGGTACTCCATGCCACCGAACGCGGTGAAGCCGGTCAGGACGATGTCCATCTCCGGATACGGGAACGTGCCGAACCCCTCGGAATACGCGTCCAAGGAACTGACGGAGTACCCGAGCGCTTCCTTCGCGGCCCGGCGGGTCATGTCGTGCGACCGATACGACACCACCACGTCGGTTCCACCCGAGTGGCCGCGGACGGTGGCGAACCTGGCGGCCGCCCACTCGAAGTCACGGACGTCGTGCGCGACGTACGTGGTGACCCGGCGAGCGCCGTCGATCCGCGATGCGACCGCGGTGCCGGTGGTGGGCGTGCGGAGCACGGTCGGGACGTTCAGGTTTACCCGATAGTCGCCGACGATCGAGTAGAAGCTCTCCCCCAGGTCCACGAACGGGTCGAGATGCCATCCCAGGTCGTCGTGGACGGCGATCGTCGGCAGCGCCGTGCCCAGCAGCGCGACCCCTCCGTGGTAGCCGAACCGGTCGTTCTTCTTCGGAAGGTCGATCGTCACGCGCATCGAGATCGTGGCCTGTCCGCCTTGTGCGACCGGCGCGTCCAGGTCGACGGGAAGCGTCGTGCACCGTTTAGACAGGTCGCCGGCCGTGCCGCCCTGCATCTGCGCGACGGCGATGGCATGCGCGCCGCAACCCTTCACGCCGTTGGACCACAGGCGGAGCCAGATCGTCGTGAGCGGCTCGGTCTCGAGGTTCGTGAACGTGATCGACTCACGGCCGCGCCACACGTGCCCCACGGAGTCACCGCGGAGTGAGACGACGTACGACGGTGCGCCCGGGTTACGGATCACCGAGGTCGCGGGGCCCCCAGCCTTCGCCGATGCGGCTGCCGTCGTCGTCGGCGAGGGGATCAGGAACGTCAGCGCCAGGGTGATCGACAGCAGATCCCGGAGCCGCTTCATCGCGCCCGAGTCTACTCACGGGTACGTGAACGCCTGTGCTACCGTCCGCGGCCAACCGCACGAGGGGGAGAGCATGACCACACGCCGACAGTTCCTGCGGCGCAGCGGTGCTCTGGCGGCTGCCGGCGTGGTGAGCCCGCTAGCCATCCAACGAGCGCTTGCTGCCGCCTCCGATGCGAGCTTCGTGCTCCGCAACGGAGCCGTCCTCACGTTCGACGCGCGGAAGGAGCCCGCGACGTGCGTCGCGGTCCGAGACGACCTCATCGTCTACGTGGGGACGGATGCCGGGGCAGCGGATCTGATCGGCCCGACGACGGAGGTCATCGACCTCAAGGGCCGAACGGTGATGCCCGGGATCCAGGACGCGCACATGCACCCGTTGTCGGCGGGCCAG
>JBBQVZ010000101.1:0-12533 GCA_038211015.1 Actinomycetota bacterium
TCGAAGTCACCGCGGTACCGGGACCCGGCGACCAACGCGCCCAGGTCCAGCGTGTAGATCTGCTTGCCCTTGAGCGTCTCGGGGACCTCGCCCCGCACGATGTCCTGCGACAGTCCCTCGACGACGGCGGTCTTGCCGACGCCGGGCTCGCCGATCAGCACCGGGTTGTTCTTGGTCCGGCGCGACAGGACCTGCATGACCCGCTCGATCTCCTGTTCGCGGCCGATGACCGGGTCGAGCTTGCCCTCGCGCGCCAGCTGCGTCAGGTTCCGGCCGAACTGGTCGAGCACCATGGAGCCCTGGGGGCCACCCTCGCCGGAGCCGGCGGGCGTCTGCTCGCCTTTGCCACCGGTGTAGCCCGAGAGCAGCTGGATCACGGTCTGGCGGACGCGGTTGAGGTCGGCGCCCAGCTTCTGCAACACCTGGGCCGCGACGCCCTCGCCCTCGCGGATGAGCCCGAGCAGGATGTGCTCGGTGCCGATGTAGTTGTGTCCGAGCTGCAGCGCCTCGCGTAGGCTGAGCTCCAGGACCTTCTTCGCGCGTGGGGTGAACGGGATGTGCCCGGTGGGAGCGGCCTGACCTTGGCCGATGATCTCTTCGACCTGCTGACGGACCGCTTCCAGGGAGATGTTCAGCGACTCGAGCGCCTTGGCGGCGACGCCTTCGCCCTCGTGGATCAGCCCGAGCAGGATGTGCTCGGTGCCGATGTAGTTGTGGTTGAGCATCCTCGCCTCTTCTTGGGCGAGGACCACCACTCGTCTGGCGCGGTCCGTGAAGCGTTCGAACATGTCAGCGTCCTCCGGGCAATGACCCGCATGTTCCACGTCCCCGGGGATCCACGGACCACGTCCTACCCCCGAGTCGAGCCAAGCGCCGCAGCCGACGAACGGTCACGGCGCCCGCTGACAGGGAGTATACCCGTGACCCCCGATAAGCTTTGAGCGCCATCGCTGTTTCCTTCCCGCTCCGCTGCACGTCGTCTCCTTTAGTTCTTCGGACGTTCTCTGTCTGGGGATTAGTGGATAACACGCGGCTGATAAAGAAATCCTCCGTTGGTACTAGCGGTGGTACTAGTGGAAGTTGACCCGATGGTCCGTTGTGCCGCCCCGTGGTGCATGGAATCATCGAAAGCGTCTTCCCTACTGACGGCGTTCCCCCGCCATCGACGCGATCTATGAGGAGGTCTCGCGTGCGAGTGTTGGTTGTGGATGATCATCCCGCCTTCCGCCAGGCGTTGCGGAGTGCTCTGGAGATGGTGGATGAGATCGAGGTGGCGGGGGAAGCCGCTGGAGGCGTCGCCGCGTGCCGGCAGGCCGCGCACGTCGATCCCGACGTGGTGCTGATGGATCTGTCGATGCCGGACCTCTCGGGCTTCGACGCGATGGAGCGGATCCACGAGCGGCAGCCCAGTCTGCCGGTGGTCATCTTGACCGCCGACGCCGATCCGGAGGTGGAGGCCTATGCGCTGCAGGCCGGCGCGTCCGGATTCGTGGCCAAGGGCACCAGGCTCGACGACATCGTGATCGTCCTGCACGAGGCAGCCGAGAAGTCGGCCTGAGCGATCGCACCGGTTACTGCGAGAAGGACTTCTCCACGGCGCGGAGCCTGCCACAGAGCTGGATCAGCAGCGTGCGCGAGAGCTCCGGGAACTGATCCATCAGGGCGTTGAAGTCCCACGACGTGAGCGAGACGGTCCTCAGGTCGGACGCCGCGGTCACGGTCGCGGAACGCGGGCCACCGTCGATCAGAGACATCTCGCCGAAGTACGTGCCCGGGCCGAGCGTCGCGTGATCCACCCCGTCGACGGAGACGATGGCCTCGCCTTCGGTGATCATGTGGAACCCCACGCCGCTCTCCCCCTGCTTAGCGATGACCTTGCCCGCCGGGAACTCGACCTCCTTCGCGATCGCGGCGACCCGATGCAGCTCCTTGTCGCCGAAATCGCCGAACAGCGGCACCGATCTGATCCGCTCGATCGTCCCCTGCTGATCCATCGCGTCCCTCCTCCTGCTCCCGTGTGCACACGGGCGTTCGCGCGGCCCAGTATAGGTCGTGCCTTCCAACGGCGAGAGCGACTACGAGCCCTCCGGCCGGTGGTGGGGGAACAGGATCAGGTCCCGGAGCGAGGGCGCGTCCGTCAACACCATCAGGAGTCGGTCGATCCCGATGCCGATGCCGCCGGTCGGAGGCATCCCGTGCTCGAGCGCCATCATGAAGTCCTCGTCCAGCGGGTGGGCCTCCTCGTCGCCGGCGAGCCGCTCCGCCATCTGCAGCTCGAACTTCGCCCGCTGCTCGATCGGGTCCGTCAGCTCGGAGAACGCCGTGCCGAGCTCGATCCCGCCGACCACGAGGTCGAAGTGCTCGGTGAGCGCCGGGTCGGCGCGGTGCGGCCGTGCGAGAGGCGAGACCTCCCGCGGGTAGTCGCAGACGAACGTCGGGTCGAAGAACGTGTGCTCCGCGAGCTTCTCGAAGACCTCCAGGACGATCTTGCCCGCCCCCCACTCGGGATCGACGGCGACGCCGTGGCGATCCGCGAGTCCCGCGAGGTCCTGGCGATCAAGCGTGACCTCCTCGCCGGTGACCTCTGAGACGGCCCCCAGCACCGTGACGCGCCGGAACGGCGCGGAGACGTCGAGCGGCCGCCCTCGGAAGGTCCAGGCGAGCGAGCCGTTGACGGCGCGCGCACACGCTCGGATCAGATCCTCGGTGATCCGCATCATCGTCTCGTAGTCGCCGTAGGCCTCGTAGAACTCGAGCATGGTGAATTCCGGGTTGTGCTCCCGGTCGATGCCCTCATTGCGGAAGTTCCTGCCGAGCTCGTAGATACGTTCGAGCCCTCCGACGAGCAGGCGCTTCAGGTACAGCTCCAAGGAGATCCGCAGCTTGAGATCGGTATCGAGGGCGTTGTGGTGCGTCGTGAACGGCTTCGCCAACGCCCCGCCGGCGACGGCCTGCAGGATGGGCGTCTCGACCTCGGTGTAGCCACGGGCGTCGAGCTCCTGACGGATCGTGCGCAGCACGGTCGCCCGCGACGAGACGTAGGCACGAGCCGCGGGGTCGGTGATCAGGTGCAGGTAGCGTCGACGCTGCTGCAGGTCGGGGTCCTGCAGCCCGTGCCACTTCTCGGGAAGCGGGCGCAGCGCCTTCGTCAGCATGGTGAGCGAGTCCACCTTGAGCGACAGCTCTCCGCGCCGCGTCCGAACGATGTAGCCGGTGGCGCCGACGATGTCGCCCAGGTCGATCTCGTCGAGCAGGCCGTACCCCTCGCCGAGCGTCGCCTCCTCGCAGAACAGCTGCAGGTCGCCCGTGCGATCCCGGATCACCAGGAACGTCAGCTTCCCGTGACGCCGGGCCAGGACGACCCGTCCGGCGACGGACGCACGCCGGTCCGACTCCTCCTCGTTCTCGAGCCTTCCCTCGTATTCGGCGAGCAGGTCGGCCGCATGGGTGTCCACGTTGTATGACATCGCGAACGGCTCGATGCCGAGGTCGCGCAGTCGCTCGAGCGACTCACGACGCGCGCGGAGGACCTCGGCCTCGCGCGGCAGGCCCTCGTGCGACTCGAACTCACTCATCGTCGATCACGACGTTCCGTTCGAAGACCAGACGGAGCCCTTCCAGCGTGAGCCACGGTTCGTGATGCTCGATCGTGTGGCAGTGCGGGATCACGACGGGCGCAAGCCCGCCGGTCGCGATGACGGTGGCCTTCCCCAGCTCGGCGACGATGCGTTCGACGATGGCGTCGACCTCGCCTGCGGTGCCGAAGATCAGGCCCGACTGGATGCACTCGACCGTGCTCTTGCCGATCACCGATGCCGGAGCCGTGAGCTCGACCCGGGTGAGGCGCGCGGTCCGGGAGAACAGGCTCGCCGCCGAGGCCTGCATGCCGGGAGCGATCACGCCCCCGATGAACTCCCCCTTGTCCGAGACCACGTCGAAGTTCGTTGCCGTGCCGAAGTCCACGACGATCGCGGGCCCCCCGAACCGGGAGAACGCGGCGAGTGCATTCACGACCCGGTCGGCGCCGACCTCGCGCGGGTTGTCGGTCAGGATCGGCACGCCGGTCTTCGTTCCCGGGCCGACGATGACCGGCGGAGCGGGGAAGTACCGAGACGCCATCTCCCGCATGGCCGCGGTCACGTCGGGAACGACGGACGCGACGACCAGACCGGTCACCTGCGACTCGAACGACATGTCCGCTTGCGCCAAGAAGCCGGAGAAGAGCAGGGCGAGCTCGTCCGCGGTCCGCTCCGCCTGGGTGGAGATGCGCCAGGTGTGCGCGAGCTCGGGACCCCGGAAGACCCCCAGGACGATCTCGGTGTTGCCGACGTCGGCGGCGAGGAGCATCGGGCGGCATCCTACCCAGCTGCGGGAAGGCGGAGGCTGTCGATCAGGCGAGCCGACGCGAAGCGAGCGGCGATCAGCGCGCGGACGGGACGATCGAGCTCTGCGGCCGGTTCGAACGTGGCCTCATCCACCACGGCGGCGTAGTCGAGCGACGCGAGCGGCGTCGCGCCCACCTCGCGTGCCATCGCCGCGACCAACACGGCCGGATCTCGCTCCCCCCCGCGCGCGAGCTCCGCCGCCTCGGAGAGAGCGAGGAAGAGGCAGCCCGCCTGTTCGCGTTCTTCGGGTGAGAGGAACGCGTTGCGGGACGACAGTGCCAGTCCGTCGGACTCCCGGATCGTGGGACACGCGACGACCGTGACCGGCAGCGCGAGCCGGTCACCCATCTGCCGGACGAGGAAGAGCTGCTGCGCGTCCTTCTCGCCGAAGTACGCGGCGGACGGGCCCACCACATCGAACAACCGATGGACGGCGGTCAGCACCCCGGCGAAGTGTCCCGGTCTCGCCGCGCCCTCCAGGACGTCACCGATCGGACCCGGATCCGGCTTGGGTAGCTCGACGCGAGGGGGATAGAACTCGTCGACGGATGGCGCCCACACCAGATCCACGCCGAGACCCTCGCTGGTGGCGACGTCGCGCGCCTCGTCCCGGGGATAGCGAGACGGGTCCTCTCCTGGCGCGAACTGCATCGGGTTCACGAAGATCGACACGACGACCACGTCGCGCTCGGCCCGGGCGCGACGGATCAGCGACGCGTGTCCGTCGTGCAGCGCCCCCATCGTCGGTACGAGGCCGATGTCGGCGCCGAAGGTCCGGCGCCCTCCGACGGCCGCCGTGAGGTCGTCGGCGGCGCGGATCAGCTCCATCGCGCCAGCACCTCTTCGACCGCCGCGCGCCGTTCCTGCGGCAGGCGGCCGGATGCGGATGCCAGCTCGAGCGCGTCGCGGCAGAGCTCCACGTAGGCGGCCACGACGTCCGGTCTCGATGCGCGGAGCGCGGCGAGGTTGCGTTCGATCGTGGTCGCGTCGCCGCGGACGGCCGGTCCGGTGAGCGCCTCGGCCGGTCCCAGTCGTTCCACGTTGTCCAGGCTGGCGCGCTGCAGCGGAAGCATCGCTCGCAGCGGGTCGGGCACGCCCGCGCGCCGGAACAGATCCTCGGCGATCCCGCTCGTCACGATCAGGTAGTTCGACGCGAAGACGGCGGCCGCGTGATACAGGGGGCGCATCGCGTCATCCAACCGGAACGGCCGGGCCATGACGTCGTCGGCGATGCGCTCCCCGACCGTGTACCCCTCGGCGTCGTCGGCGGTGACGGCCATCGCGCACCCCGGGATGCGCTCGAGCGCGGCCGCGACGTCCGGGAAGGTCTGCAGCGGATGGAGAGCGAGCGGCCGGGCACCGGCCGCTCGCCCGGGAGCGAGGACGTCGGGCCCCGAGGCTCCCGACAGATGCGCCACCCACTGCCCGGAACGGAACCCACCGGCGCCGGCGATCTGCTCGACGATCGGCGGGATGGCGTCATCGGGTACGCCGATGAGCACCAGCTCGCCGGCGCGTGCGGCGTCCGCGGGATCGAGGAACGGGACGTCGGACAGGAACCGCGACGCGCGGTCGCGGGTGGGACCGCGCCCCGAGACCGCGACGATCCGGTGCCCGGCACGGCCGAGGAGGACCGCCATCGCGGTCCCCACGCGTCCGGCGCCGACGACCGAGACGTTCATCGATGCGAGTATGCCAAGTCCGCCAGATCGCAAGTCCGCCAGATCGCAAGTCAGCCAGATCGCAAGTCAGCCAGATCGCAAGTCCGCCAGATCGCAAGTCCGCCAGATCGCAAGTCAGCGGATCCAGACGATCGGTCCATCCGGCGCGGGGGCGTCCGCCGGCGGCTGCAGACGAACCAGCTCACCGTCGACGGTGGCGAACAGGCCGCCGGCCGACTCGACGAACACCGTGTTGTCGAGCGCGAACGTCCCGTAAGGGATCCCCGAGGCCGGACCGATGTACCGGGGAGTGTCGACCCCGTCCCCCGAGGCGGTATCGAGGAGGTAGAACCCGCGGCGGAACCCCTGGCGCCCGACGACGAGGGCGAAGGCGTCATTGGAGTTCCATGCGAGCATCCGGGCGATCGAGAACGGGACGCCTCCGACCCCACCGTACGGCAGCGGCCTGGGTTCCCCGGACCCGAGGTAGTGCAGGGCCGCGCCCTGCAGATCGGCGTGCTCCTGTTCGGGACGAGACGGGAGCGGGGTCAAGGTGGCGAGCGCCTCCTGTGGGACCACGATGATGTCGGACAACCCGGAGATCGCCACCATCGCGTACCCCGGGAGCACGCGATGGATCGTCCCGATCCCGGCGAAGAAGATGCCGATTCGGCCGCCACGATCGAGCGTGAACATGGTGCTGGCGTCGTCCAGACCGATGGAGAGCAGGTCCCCGCAGAGCGACGGATCGGCGAACTTGCGCTCCCGGAGCGAGGGGACGAGCCTTGCCCAGACGATCGACACGGAGCGACGGCAGCCGGGCCGAAGCGGCCCTCGCCGGCCAGCGGCGACGGAGGCGCCCTTGGGTCCCCAGCTCACGACATCGCCCTCGAGGATCGGCGTCGCCCGGTCGTCGGGCCCGAAGAACCGCAGGACGGTGGCCCGGAGCCGCCCGTTCGGGAGCTCGGACGTGACGCCGACCCAACCGAAGTTGGCGCCACGAGCGTCGACGAGCTCGATGGCGCGCGGAACCCGCGGACCGCGCACCACGCGACCTGTCGCGAGGTCCCAGCGCCAGATGCGCGAACGGTTCGGCCCGTCGGGGACCGCGTAGACGAGCGTCCCGGTGAATCGGGTCGGTCTGGCCGCGGGCGCCGCCTCGGTCGCGGGCTCCGTGTGGGCGTTGAGCCATGAGCCGACGGCGACGGCGAGGACGATGACGGTGAGGAGGAACGCGACGAGCGACCTCGACCGTGTCGTCGACGGTTCTGCTGCTCCTTCTTGTTGGGGTGCTTGGGGGGGAGGGCTCGACGGGCGGGGCGGGGCGCCGGACGGGGCCACTATCGCGGTGCTCGCCGCTTCGCGGCTGCGCTCCTCAGGGTGGCCCCTTACCGGCACTTCCGCCCCTTCCGACGGTTGCTTCCCGAGCTCGTAGAGAGGTGCGGCGCAATCCGGGCACACCTTCGCGTCGGTTGCGCCTTGCCAGTCGCATCTGAGGCAGGTGCGGGTGCTCATGCCGGGACCGTCAACGGTGGGAAGGCCGGACGCACGGCTTGATCCGGGAGGCGGATGTCCAGGAGGTGGGTGTTGTTGGGGAGGATCGGGTTGGGGAGGAGTTCGAGGAGGGGCATGAGGACGAAGGCTCGTACGTGGAGGCGGGGATGGGGAACCGTGAGGCGGTCGTCGTGGATGGTCAGATCGCCGATCAGGAGGATGTCGATGTCGATCGTGCGGGGGCCCCAGCGGACGTCCCTGGTGCGGCCGAGCTCGGCTTCGACGCGGTTGACGGCGGCGAGGAGATCGAGCGGCTCGAGCGCCGTGTCGATCTCGGCGACGGCGTTGAGGAAGTCGGGCTGCTCGGGACCGCCGACGGGATCGGTCTCCCAGACCCGGGACGTGCGCTGCACCTCGATGCCGGGTTCTTGAGCGAGCAGGTCGATCGCGTGTTGGAGCGTCGTGAGCCGGTCGCCGATGTTGGAGCCCAATCCGAGGAAGGCGTCCATCGACGCACTACCCGTCGGGGGCGGTGGCGGCCGCCGCGACCCCGTCGATGCCTAACCGTTCGGCGGCGTTCGGCTTGTGCACGACGGCGGTCACGGACGCGATGCGTTCGATCTTCAGGAGGTCGCCCGCGATCGCGGCGGCCATCGATTCGATCAGGTCGAACGAGCGCTGCTCGACGATCGCCCGGACCGTCTCGGTGATGCCGCGATAGTCGGCGGTGCCCCCGATGTCGTCCTCGCTCACGTTCACCTCGATGTCCAGGTCGACGACGAAGTCCTGCGGTTCGTCCTTCTCACCAGGACGCGCGCCGTGTCGGCCGGTCGCACGGATACCCGACAGGAACAACCTCGCGGTGGTCACTCCTCCCCTTCCTCGTCGACGTCGTGCCAGGCATCTTCCTCGAGATCGGCCAGGTCGACCCATGGCGGCCGGCGCTCGAGCTGGATCGTCACGATGCCCGACGCGTCGCCGTGGCCGCCGTGCGGCTCCTGGAGGTACCGGGCGCGCAGGTACTCGTAGATCATCGGACCGATCGTCTCGATCGCGTCCTCCACCAGGAAATGGCGGCAGCCGGGAAGCAGCCCGAGCGTCGACGTCGGGATCGCCGCGTTCAGGCGCTCCGCGACGGCGGGCGGGTAGTACTCGTCCTCCTCTCCCCAGAAGATGAGGACGGGGATCTCGAGCTTCCCCAGATCATCCTCTCGATCCGACAGCCCCTTCCCATCCATCGCGTCGGCGAACCGGAAGAACGCCCGGACGTTCTCGGGACCCGACCAGGGGCGGAGGTACTCCATCACTTGGTCGGGTGTGATGCGAGCGGGGTCGGCCATACCCACGTGGAGCGACGCTCGGATCCCCGCGTGCACGAACAGCTCGCTCTTCTGCGCGAGCGGCGTCCGCTGGATCTCGCGCGTCAGCAGGGTGGGCCACGCGTCGAACGCGGTGCTCGACATCAGGACCATGGCGTCCACGCCCTCACCGTCCAACGCGAGCAGCTGGGCGACACCACCTCCGACCGAGTGCCCGATCACGGCGTAACGCTCCACACCGAGACCGACGAGCAGCTCGCCGATGTAGCCGGCCTGCGGGACGATCCCGAGCGGCACGGCGGCCGGCTTCTCCGAGTCGCCCGTTCCCAGCATGTCGGGAACGATCACGCGGAATCGCGACGAGAGCAGCGGCCCGAGGTCTCGCCAGACGAACGACGACTGCGGGAACCCGTGGAGCAGAACGACGACCGGACCGTCGCCGTCAACCGTGTAGGCGATCTCGCCCCCCGACGTGCGAGCGCGCCGCTTGGGCTCGGCCGGAATCATCCTCTCGCGCGAGCGATCGCGTCCACCATCCGCACGACCCGCGTCATCTCCTTGACGTCGTGCACGCGCACGATGTCGACGCCCTCCGCCGCACACCACGCGACCACTCCCGCCGTTCCCTCGATGCGATCGTCGACCTCGGCGCCGATGATCGTCCCGATGAACCGCTTGCGGCTGGGTCCCACGAGCACGGGGACCCGCAGGTGATGGAACGCACGGATGTCGCGCAGGATCAGCAGGTTGTGTTCGAGCGTCTTGCCGAATCCGATCCCCGGATCGACGCAGAGCCGCTCGAGGTCGATGCCCGCCGCGAGGGCCGCCTGGATCCGGTCGCCAAGGAAGCCGCGAACCTCCGCGACCACGTCGTAGTACGTCGGGTCGTCCTGCATCGTCTTCGGCTCGCCCTTCATGTGCATGAGGATCAGACCGGCGCCGGTTTCGGCCACCACGCCGAACATCGCGGGGTCGCCGCCGGCGGAGATGTCATTCACGATCGTCGCGCCGGCATCGAGCGCAGCGGCCGCGACGTCGGACTTACGAGTGTCCACCGACACCGGGAAGTCCGGGAGGTCATCCGCGAGCCGACGGATCACCGGCACGACACGATGCATCTCCTCGTCGGGAGGCACGACCTCCGAGCCCGGCCGGGTGGACTCTCCCCCCACGTCGAGCAGATCGGCGCCCTCGGCCACCATCTGCGTAGCATGCTTCACCGCGTCGTCCACGCTGGAGTACGAGCCGCCGTCCGAGAACGAATCGGGCGTGACGTTCACGATCCCCATGACAAGGGTGCGACGACGAAGCGGGACGACGTGCGGGCCGCAACGCCAAACGACCGCCTCAGCCATGCGCCAATCGTAGCCCGGTATATGAATGGACGTTCTAGACCGTGACCTGGATCCGGGTCACCGAACCTCCGAAGCTCAGAACCCATACGGCGTCGGAGAAGCTCGTCATCGCATTCGCCATCTCACCAGGTGGGAGCTCTGCGAACACGTCAACCCCCTGCAGCTCCGGGTTCCACCTTGAGACCGTGTTCCTTCCGTTCGGATCGATGGACCAGATCCCGCCAGCGCCAACACACAGGGCGTCACCTGTCGACTCGAGAGACCACGTGCCAACGACGTCTCCGGATCCCGGATCTATCCGCTCAAGGATCGTTCCCGTCGACGCCCACAGCGATCCGTCCCCGGCACCCGGCCACAGATAGGCTCCGAGCGAGATCGACCCCGTGACCGTGTTGGTGGACGGGTCGACGATCTCGATCACGCTGTTGCCGATCGTGTCGGTGGTCTCGTTCGTGAACGCGACGATCGAACCGTCGACAGAGAACAGATAGTGGCCGTAGGACTGGTGGAGAGGGATCGTCGCCACGACCCGATCCGTCGCCGGATCCACCCGCGCGACCTTCATCTTGTCGTCGTCCCCGCCATACAAGACCCACACGTCGTTGGCATCGATCGCGATATCGGCCGCGAGCTTCCCGCCCAGAACGATCCGGTCGATGACACGGTTCGTCGAGGGATCGATCCGCACGAGGACGGTGTCGACCCCGTCGGATACGCCGGGAGACTCGCCGGGGATCTGTTCCGTGCCCACGACCCAGACCGACCTGACACCAACGGCGATGCCCCCGCCGCCCACCTCCCATCCCGGTGCCACGGAGCCGACGGAGATGTTCGCTTGTTCCTCGCCCGTTTCCGGGTCCAACCGGATCACCTTCCCGAGCCCCGTCGGGCTCTGAAATCCATCGACCCACATCGACCCGAACCCGTACGTGATCCCGCTGGCTTGTCCCTGCAACCCGACATCGAACGTGCCGATCACTGACGCTGTCGACTCGAGCGCCGGAGTCGGCCGCCAGGCGATCTCCTGCACGAAGAATCGATCCAGAGTGCCAGCGATGCGAGTCGGGCTGGAACCGTCAGGATTCATCACGTAGATCCCCCACGCGTCGGCGACCTCTCCCCCGAACGCGATCCGAGTGCCGTCGGGGGACCAGGTGGGGTGAGCCGCGTACGTGGGGCCGCCGTCGAGGAGGGTCCGTTCATCCGTGCCATCGGCGTTCACTGCGAAGACGCCCCAATCCTCCCAGTGGATCCCACCGAAGACGACGGTATCTCCGGTAGGCGACCAACTGGGCCACATGTCGCTCCCTCCGCGACTCGTGGTGAGCCTCACGCGTCCCGTGCCGTCGGCGTTCACGACGAAGATCGCGGTGGGGATCCCCGCGTCTGCCAAGGCGAAGAACGCGAGCCGGAGGCCGTCGGGCGACCAAACCGGATTCGAAGCGTCCTCGGGTTGGTTCGTGATCCGTCTCGGGTCTGAACCGTCCGAGCCCATGACGTAGATGGCGGTCGAGCAATCTGCATAGACACCCGGATGACAGAACTCGATCGAAGGGTCGAACGCAGTGCTAGCGAACGTCAGCATCGAGCCGTCTGGTGACCAAGACGGCCAGGAATCGTTCGCTCCAAGGGACAACTGAGCAGCCTTGCCCCAGTCGGCGTCCGCCACGTAGATCCCTCGGTGCTCCGGCCGGTCGTCGACATAGGCGACGCGGCTGCCATCTGGTGAGAACGCGAGCTGCGCGAATCGCGTCGGGGCGCCAGGCGCAAAGACGATGTGGTTGTTCGTGCCGTCCGACGCCACCGATCCGATGAGGCTGGCCCCATCGTTCGATTCTGCACGGTAGTAGATGGAACCGGCGCCCGCCGAGGTCAGCGAAGCCTGGATCGGATCGCCGCGCGGTTCGTGGAGCGGAGCACCGTGGAATGCCCCGACCATGAAGGCCGTCGCGGCCGCGGCGAGCCCGAGCGCAAAGAGCGCGCTCATGGCTCGGGCGACCGGCCTGACCTCGGCGCTCGCGGACGAAGGCCGCTCTTTCGTGAACCTCATCACGGACCAGACTCAAGCGCCTGGACGGGGGTTCCCAAGAAGAGCGCCCCAGCGATGGAGACGGCTCTCGCTAGCGCATGCCGATGTGGCTCATGGCCTCCTGACGCGTGCGCGCGTCGGTACGGAAGAGGCCGCGCACCGCGGAGGTCACGGTCACCGAGCCCGGCTTCTTGATGCCGCGCATCGTCATGCATAGGTGCTCGCATTCGATGACCACGAACACCCCCCGAGGCGAGAGCGCCTCGTCGAGCGCCTCGGCGATCTCCGTC
>JBBQVZ010000102.1:0-12362 GCA_038211015.1 Actinomycetota bacterium
GGGGTGCAGCCCGGCGATCCGATCGACGTCGGCGGCCTGACGGTCCGCGCGGTGCCCGCGTGCCACGGCGTGACCATGGACGACGCGTACGGTTTCGGCGAGACGCTTTCGGATGGGTTGATCCGGTTCGTCGGGTTCGTCATCGACCTGGGCGGTGTTCGGATCTACCACGCCGGCGACACGATCCATTTCGATGGCATGGAGACGATGCTCGCCCCGCTCGGGATCGACGTGGCACTGCTGCCCATCAACGGACGCGACGCGGAGCGCGAGGGACGAGGCATCGTCGGCAACCTCGACCACCGCGAGGCGGCGTGGCTCGGCTCGCGGATCGGGGCCGGCGTCCTGGTCCCCATGCATTACGACCTATTCGCGCGGAACCTCGGCTTCCCGGGCGCCCTGGTCGAGACCGTCGGCCGCGAGTTCCCCGAGGTGCCCGTGCTCGTCCCGGCGCGCGACCGGCCGTTCGTCTGCACCGCCGGGAGCGCTTCGGCGTGAGAGCGCTGGTCTACCTCGGTCCGGGTCGGATGGAGTTGCAGGACGCTCCGGAGCCCACGCCGGGACCAGGTGAGGTCGTGATCGCCTCGCGAGCGTCGGCGATCTGCGGCTCGGACCTCCATGGGTTCCGCGAAGCGAGCCCACGGCGCATCCCGCCGCTCGTCATGGGACACGAGACCGTCGGCGAGATCGCAGGTGTCGGCGACCGCGTTCCCGCCGATCGGATCGGCGAACGCGTCGTGCTCAAGCCGATCATCTCGTGCGGTGCCTGCCGCTGGTGCCTTGAGGGGGCGATCAACCGCTGCGCGACGGGACGGCTGGTGGGTCGCGATCTGACCGGCGGCTTCGGCGAGCGCTTCGTCGTGCCCGCGTCGGCCGCGGTCCCGTTCGGCGCCGGCGTCTCCGACGACGTCGCGACGCTCGTCGAACCGATGGCGAACGCCGTGCACGTGGCGTCGCGTGCGGTCGGCAAGGGCGACCGCGTCTTCGTGATCGGCGCGGGCCCGATCGGCGTGTTGATGTCGAAGGCGGCGTTCCTGCAGGGGGCGTCGCGCGTCCTGGTGACCGACCCGATGCCCGATCGACTCCGACTGGCGGAGGCGCAGGGCGCCGAGCCGGTGACCGGCGAGGATCCGGCGGCCTCGGTGCTCGAGTCCACGGACGGCCAAGGCGCCGATGTCGTGATCGACGCGGCGGGGTACGAGTCCACATGGGCGATGGGGCTGCGCGCCGTGAGGACGGGGGGCCGGATCGAGGAGGTCGGTCTCGGGGCGGGCGCGGGCACCGTGGACTTCTTCGCGGTGCTCGGCAAGGAGGTCACCATCACCGGCTCGTACGCGTGGGGGGACGAGGATTTCTCACGCGCGGTCGAGATGGTCGCCTCGGGCGCGCTCGACCCCGCCGGTTGGTTCACGGCGATGCCGATCGAAGAGGGCCAGCGCGCGTTCCAGGAGCTGGTCGACGGCGCGGGCCACTTCAAGGTCGTGCTGGAGTTCTGACGGTGCGCCCCTAGATCAACCGGACCGTCGCCTGCTCGGCGAGCGACTCGGCGCGTGACCGGTCCAGGCGGCCGGCGCCCGGGAGCTCGGCGTTCGCGGTCGCGGCTCCGAGCGCGAGCCGCAGCGCCTCTCCCCACCCCCTCCCGCCGTCCAGGGCAACCACCAGCCCGGCGAGGAACGCGTCGCCGCTGCCGACGGGATACCGGCCGCGCACGTAGAGGACGCCTTCGTACAGCGCGCCGTCGGGCGCGGCGACCACGACGCCGTCCGCGCCTCGAGTGACGATCCCCACGCGACCGTCGCCGCCGGCCAGCTCACGAAGCTTCTGCGCGGCGGCCATGGATTCATCGCGTCGAGCCGTGGGAACACCCAGCAGCTCCGACGCCTCGGATGCATTCACCTTGACGACGTCGGGCTGCGCCTCCAACGCGAGCCGGAGCCGGTCGCCTTCGGCGTCGAGCACCACGCGAACCTCGGCCGCACGCGCCTCGGCCACGAGGCCGCGATACGCCGAGTCGTCGATCCCCGCGGGAACGGACCCGGAGATCGTGAGCCACGTCGCGTCGCCGAAGAGCCGGGCGGTCGCGTCGGCCAGCTCGGGCCACGCCGACGACGGCACCTCCGAGCCGTGCTCGTAGAACTCCGTGAGCCCGCCGGTCTCTCGATCGGCCACCGAGAGCGAGGACCGGTTCTCGCCGTGCGTCCAGACGAACGAGCCCTGCACGCCTTCTGAAGAGAGCGTCTCCTGGAGCCACTTGCCCGTGTGCCCGCGGAGGAGCGCCACTGCGCGCACGTTCCCGCCGAGCCCGCTCGCGGCACGCGCCACGTTCAACCCCTTGCCCCCGGCCACCTGCTCGAACCCGATCGGCCGGTGGATGTCCCCGCGGACCAACCGCTCGACCTCGAAGAGCTTGTCGATCGATGGGTTCGCCGCCAGACAGACGATCACGGCGCGGAGCCCCGCTCGATCGCCTCCAGCGCCTCGACCATGGTGGGCTGCGTCGACGTACCCCCGATCCCACGCGCCGAGAGCGCGCCGCACGCGTTCCCGAGCTCCAGACATCTCCGCAACGGCTCACCCGCCAGGAACCCCGCGAGGAACCCCGCGTCGAACGAGTCGCCCGTGCCGGTCGAATCGACGAGCTCGGTTGAAAGAGCGGGGACCTCGATCACATCGCTCGCCTGGGCACCCACCGAGCCATGCCCGCCGGTCTTGACCACGACGGTGCCGGCACCGGACGAGCGCAGCCTGGCGATCGCGTCATCCACCACCGAGATGCGCGCCAGGCTGAGCGCCTCGACCTCGTTCGGCAGGAACACGTCGACCTCGGGAAGGAGCGCCAGCAGTCCCCCGTCCCACACGCCGGACGGGTCCCAGTTCGGATCGATGGACGTCGTCGCCTCGCCCTCCCTCGCCTCATGGAACAGATCCGGCAGTTCCGGCACCAGCGCTCGCTGCAGGAAGTACGAGGTCACGTGGATGTGCCTCGTCCGGCTCAACAGGTCCGCGTCGATCAGGGAACGACGCAGGTCGCCGGTCGTGCCTGCGAACGTGAGCATGGCGCGATCCTGGCCATCGGACAGGACGACCGTGACGCCGGTCGACCGATCCGGGAGGATCGCCACCGCCGACGTGTCGACTCCGTGCGACTGCAGTTGGTCGCACATGAAGCGCCCGAACATGTCGTCGCCCACCACACCGGCGAACGCGACCTGCAGGCCGAGCTTGGCTGCGCCGCACGCGAAGATGGCTCCCGAGCCGCCGATCACCAACCGCGCCTCGTCGACCAACCGCTCGGCCTGTCCGAATGCAGGCACCACCGTCTCGCCGCTCAGGACAAGGTCTGGGTTGGCGTCACCGAGCACCAGGACGTCGAAACCCGACATGCGGGGCAGCGTACCGGGCGGGCAGGCTGTCGTCTCGCGACACAACTACGATGTCGACGTGCCGCGGATCGTGCTCCTGCAAACCGACATCACGTTCCAGGACGTCGACGCGATCGTGAACGCGGCGAACACGTCGCTCCGGCCGGGAGGCGGCGTCGACGGCGCGATCACCAGGGCGGCGGGTCCCGATGCGCTGGCCGACCGGGAACGCGTGATCCGCGAACGCGGAGATCCTCCGCTTACCACGGGACAGGCCGTCGCGACCATCGGCGGCGCGCTCGCGGCGCGATGGATCATCCACACGGCGGGTCCGATCTACTCGGGGTCGCCGGACGATCCACGCACGCTCGCGAGCTGTCACACGGAGTGCCTGCGGGTCGCCGACGAGCTCGGCGCGAAGACGATCGCGTTCCCGGCCATCTCGACCGGGGTCTACGGGTACCCCCTCGAGGAGGCCGCGCCGGTCGCGATCGAGGCGATCCGGTCGGCCGTCACCCGCATCGACGAGGTGCGCTTCGTCCTGTTCGACGAGGTGGCGATGGACGCGTTCGAACGAGCACTCGGGTGAGGTCGGGGATATGTCGACCTCGCTGATAGGATTCGCACCTGCAAATGACGGCCGACCTCTCGACGCCTCGCGGAACCTATGACCGCCTCTCCGAGGTGCAGCTCGTGGACTGCCGCGAGCAGTACGAATGGGACGCGGGACGAGTCGAAGGCGCGATCCACATGCCGCTGAACGCGATCATGGCCGGCGCCGGATCCGACCTGGATGCCTCCAAACCGGTGGTCGTGATCTGCCGGAGCGGCAATCGCAGCGAGCTCGCCACCATGATGCTCCAGGCTCGCGGCTTCGAGGCGTACAACCTCGAGGGCGGGATCGAGGCCTGGGCGCGGGAGGGCCTGCCCTACTCGGCGCCCGACGGCTCCCCCGGTCGCGTCGCCTGACTCAGGACGCGGGAGTGGAGCGCCAACGACGGCGCTCGATCTCGTCTCCCGAGTAGGCAGTGACCACGACCTCGTTTACCAGGAGCTCGAACAGCACCAGCGGCCGATCTGTGAAGTCGGCGACGGCCGCGAACGCCGCCGTCACGACGTGCGGATCGCGGATCCCCTCCGCCCGCCCGCGCAGCGCGAACTCGCCACCCGTGCCTTCGTCGTTATCCATCATCGAGTGCAGCGCGTAACGAGGATCGCGCTCCAGGTCGGCGACCTTCGGCGAGGTCGCATACATCCGCACATAGAGATGCCCGTCCAGGAGCCACGGCGTCACGGGATGCACGCGCGGCCCGCCGTCGGCGGCACGGATCGTCGCGAGGAACGACACCCGCCGATCGATCCGCTCCCGGCCGAACGACGCGAACTCCGCACCCTCCGTGTCGAACGCGCCCCACGTCACCATCGCAAGGCGCCTACCCTACCCCCATGACCGACGTCGATGGTGCGCGCCGAGCGCTCGAGGACGCGCTCGGGCCGGCCGAGGTGCTCTCCGATCCGCTCGCGCTGAAGCTCTACGCGCGGGACGCATCGATGGTCGAGGGCGGATGCGCGCTCGTCGCGTTCCCCCGGTCGACCGAGGACATCGTCGCGTGCGTCCGGATCGCGGCCGAGCACGGCCTGCCGATCGTGCCGCGCGGCAGCGGGACGGGCCTCGCCGGCGCCGCCACGCCGATAGGCGACTCGCTCGTGGTCGTCACCGCCAAGATGCACGAGATCGTCGAGGTACGGATCCAGGACCGTCTCGCCTGGGTCGAGCCCGGCCTGTTCAACCTGGACCTCTCGACCGCGCTGCGACCGACCGGGTTCACCTACGCACCCGATCCGTCGTCACAGCAGACGTCGTCGATCGGCGGCAACGTGAACACGAACGCCGGCGGGCCGCACTGCCTGGCGTACGGCGTCACGTCGGCGCACGTGCTCGCGCTGGACATCGTGATGCCCGACGCCACCGTCGAACGCCTGGGGAGCGAGGGACCCGAGGCGCCCGGCTACGACCTTCGCGGCGTCGTCGTGGGCTCGGAGGGAACGCTGGGGATCGTCGCGCGCGTCTGCGTGCGGCTGACCCCGCTTCCGCCCGCGGTCCGCACGATGCTGCTCGACTTCATGGACGTGGCCGACTGCGCAGCGACGGTCTCGGAGATCATCGCCCGCGGCGTCGTGCCCGCGGCGGTCGAGATGATGGATCACGGCATCATCGTGGCCGCCGAGAGCTTCGCGCACGCGGGCTACCCCACCGACGCGGCGGCGATCCTTCTCGTCGAGGTCGACGGGCTTCCGTCGGGCGTCGAGGCGCAGACCCGCGAGGTGGAGGCCGCCGCCCACGCGAACCACGTCCGCACGATCCGCGTCGCGGCCGACGACGCGGAGCGCGCCCTGTTGTGGAAGGGGCGGAAATCCGCGTTCGGCGCCGTCGCGCAGATCGCTCCCCACTACCACCTGCACGATTGCGTCGTTCCGCGCACCAAGCTCGTCGAGGTGCTGACGGGCGTCTACGCGATCGCGAAGCGCCACGACCTGATCGTGACGAACGTCTTCCACGCGGGCGACGGCAACCTTCATCCGCTGCTGTCGTTCGACCGGCGCGTTCCCGGAACCCTGGAGCGCGTACTGGAGGCGAGCGACGAGATCGTCCGGCTCTGCGTGGACGCGGGCGGCGCGTTGAGCGGGGAACACGGCATCGGCCTGGAGAAGCGCGACTTCATGCCGCTCGTGTTCACCGCCGAGGATCTGGCCGCGCAGGCGTGCGTTCGCGACTCGTTCGACCCGGACCACCGGATGAACCCGCAGAAGGTGCTGCCAGCCGGCGCGCGATGCGGCGACTTCGCGATGATGCGCGGCTCCGACGCGGCGGAGGCGGCCGCCAGTCTGCCGGAGGGTTCGTGGATCTGATCCACCCGCACGCGAAACAGGACGTGGCGGACGCGGTTCGGGAGGCCGCGGCGGAGCATTGCCGGTTGCTCGTGGTCGGGGGTCGCACCCACATGGACCGCGGGAACCCGGCCGAAGTCGACGCTGAGCTGTGGACCACGATGATGGACGAGGTCGTGGCGTACGAGCCGGCGGAGATGCTCGCGGTCGTCGAGGCGGGACTGCGTGTCGGGGATCTGCAGAGGGTGCTCGCGGAGGGCGGGCAGGAGTGGCCGGTCGACGCGCCCCACGATGCGACCGTCGGCGGCGTGATCGCGACCGGCGTCTCCTCGTTCCGGCGACTGCGGCTCGGCCACGTCCGCGACACCGTGGTGGAGCTCGAGCTGGTGAGAGGCGACGGCCTCCTCGTCAAGAGTGGGGCCCGCACGGTGAAGAACGTGACGGGCTATGACCTGCACAGGCTGGCCACGGGCTCGCTCGGGACGTTGGGCGTGATCGTGCAGGTCGCGTTGAAGCTCCGGCCGTTGCCGCAGGTTCGCCGGAAGCTCACGCTTGAGGGTGACGGTCTCGAGCTCGGTCGCCGGTTGAACGACACCGTGCCGCTTCCTTCCGCCGTCATCGCCGAGCCGAACCGCGCGAGCGTGTGGTTGGAGGGATGGGCCGACGAGGTCGAGGAGCAGACCACGGCGGCGCGAACGGTCGACCCGGCATTGACGGTCGATCACCACCCTTCCCCGTTCGACCCTTTCGCGATCGAAGGCGCGACGGTCGTGGAAGCCGCGGTGACGCCGTCGCGGATCGTGGATCTGGTCGCCGGCCGCGACGACTGGACCGCCCTCATGGGGGTGGGTCTCGTCTGGTTCGGACTAGTTGCAACCGAGCCCGGCGCTCTGGACTCGATCAGGGCGTCGGTCACCCACGCCGGCGGGGTTGGGCCCGTCATCAAAGGTGAAGGCGGCCTGGGACCCGCGAACATCCCAGCGCAGGCGATCCATCGACGGCTGAAGGAGTCTTTCGACCCGGCCGGGATCATGGCCCCCGGAAGGTTCTGGGGGGACGTTAAGCACGAGCGGTGAGGGTTCTTGCCACCGATGTGCCCTCCTCTCACCTTGTGTGGAGGGGAACCTTGAAGGGCCGGAGGGCCTCTCCACCCAGGGCCGTTGGACACGCGCCTCGGGCCGTGCTGAGTGCCATCCTGCCCGACGAGCGTCGTGTTGGAGGAGAGGAGGCGCCGATGCATCTCACGGATCGGGAATGGTGGGCCGTCATCCACGGGATGGGGCTGGGAGCGTTGTTCCTTCTTGCGTTCGGAGGCGGGCTGGCTGGGCTCTACAGCCTTCGTATCGGCCTGCTGACGGAACGGGGCATCATCGAGCGCACGCGGAGGCTGACGATCGGCGTGTGGGCGATGGCGGTCGCCGCCTGGCTCACCGTCATCACGGGCTCCTACATCGTCTACCCGTGGTACCGCGCCGACGTACCGACGAGTCCCAGGTCCCGGCTCCTGGAGGATGCGTCGACCGCGGACTGGCACAACTTCGCCATGGAGTGGAAGGAGCACATCGCGTGGATCGCCCCTCTGCTCGCGACCGCGGTAGCGTTCGCGGTCACCTACTACGGGACGTCGCTGATACGGCACCAGGGTGTCCGTAAGGCACTGATGATCTTCTTCACCCTGGCGTTCGTCATCGCCGCGATCGCCGGGGCCTTGGGTGCCTTCATCACGAAGGCCGCGCCGGTCAACTAGAGGAGGGACACACCATGAGTGACACCGACATGACGCAGTCGGAACCATCGACCCAAACCTCCGACAAACCCTTCGGCCCGGTCGCCGCCGCGTTCCTCTCCGCCGGGATCTCGGCAGTGCTCCTCGGGATCCTCACCACGCTCTCTGAGGCGAGCGGCGGGATCAAGACCGCGCTCGAGTGGTTCAAGTCGGTGGGATCGCTCTCCGGGAAGACGATCATCTCGTCGGCGGTCTTCTTCGTCCTGTGGGCGATCCTGCATCCGGTGCTGAAGGACAAGGCCCTAGACCCCCGGAAGGTCTTCATGTGGACGGGCGTCCTCGTGGCGATCGGCCTGGTGCTTACCTTCCCGGTGTTCTTCCAGCTCTTCGCACCCGAGGAGTAGCCGGAACCACACCGCTGTCACACGAGCTCAGTCGCGGCCCATCCAGGTGGCCACGTCGGCCTGGCAGGACGTGCTGCCATCTTGAAGGGATTCCTTTTGTCGTGATCAACGTGCTCCTCGACACGGATGTGCTGATCCCCGGGCTCATCTCGTCGCGGACGCTCGGCCACGCGCGGCTCGAACGCCATGTTTCTCCGCCGAACACAGACTGGTTGGTCGCGTGGATCGCTCGCGTGGCTGTCGTCCACCCCGATCCGATCGTCATCGAACCCGTGACACGTGACCCCGACGACGACTACCTCTTCGCGTTGGGTCGGGACGCCCATGTCGACGCGATCGTTTCCGGCGACGCGGACCTCACCGAGATCGACGCGCCGCCCATCGTCGTCATGACGCCGCGCGCCTTCCTCGACTTCCTGCACTCTCAAGGTTGAGCGAGTAAGCGGAGTCGCTCGCCGGCGGCTTCGAGCGTTTCGAGCTTCTTGCAGAACGCGAACCGCAACAGATGCCTGCCGTTCGCGGGGTCGGCGAAGAACGACGAGCCGGGGACCGTCGCGACCCCGATCCCTTCGACCAGACTCGTCGCCGCTGCGACGTCGTCCTCGTAGCCCAGGTGCGAGATGTCCGCCATCACGTAGTACGCGCCGGCTGGTGGCTGCGCGACGAACCCGGTCTCTCCCAGGATCCTCATCATCGTCGTGCGCCGTTCGCCGTACTCGTCCAAGGCTTTCGAGTAGTAGTCGTCGGGAAGGCCGAGCGCAGCGATACCGGCGATCTGCAACGGCGCCGGCGCCGCCACCGTCAGGAAGTCGTGCACCGGGCGGATCCCATCCATCAACGCGGGCGCCGCGACGGCCCACCCGACCCGCCAACCCGTGACCGAGTACGTCTTGGAGAGCGCGCTGATCGTCACCGTGCGGTCCTCCATGCCGGGGATCGTCGCGATCGGGATGTGGCGCGCACCCTCGTACGTGATGTGCTCGTAGATCTCGTCCGTGATGGCGAACGCGTCGTACCGAGTGCAGAGCTCGCCGATCAGCGACAGCTCTTCTCGCGTGTAGACCTTCCCGGTCGGGTTGTTCGGCGAGTTCACGACGATCGCCCGCGTCCGGTCGTTGAAGGCCGCCCGCAGCTCGCCCTCGTCGAACGTCCAGTCGGATGGTCGCAGCGTGACCAGGCGCGGGACGGCGCCGGACAGGATGGCGTCTGGCCCGTAGTTCTCGTAGTACGGCTCAAACACGACGACTTCGTCGCCGGGGTCGAGCAGCCCGAGCATCGCCGCGATCATCGCCTCGGTCGACCCGCACGTGACGCAGACGTCGGTCTCGGGATCGACCGCCATGCCGTAGACGCGGCCGTATCGCGCCGCGATCGCCTCCCGGAACTCGGGAACCCCCCACGTGACCGGGTACTGGTTGTGATCCTCGGCGATCGCGCGCTGCGCGGCCTCCTTGACCTCATCCGGTGCCGGGAAATCGGGGAACCCCTGACCCAGGTTGATCGCGCCGTGCAGGTCGGCGAGCCGGGTGAAGTCGCGGATCACCGACTCCGTGAAAGACGCGGCCTTGATCGAGCGACGAGTGGTCGGAGCATCCATGACCGCGACAGGCTACCGGCAAGCGGCCGAGATGCACGTGGAGAGATCAACCAGCGAGAAAGGCTTGGCCAGGAAGTCCCGCGCGCCGGCACGCAGGCACGTCGTCCTGGTCGCCGGGTCGCTCTGACACGAAGTCACGACGATCGCCTGACCGGGCTTGCGCGAGAGCAGCCGTTCAAGCACGGTTAGACCGTCCAGTCCGGGCAGCTGCAGGTCGAGCAGCACGACGTCGTAGGTCATGTGGCTGGCGCGATGAAGACCCTCGGATCCATCCCGAGTTTCGTCCACCACGATGTTCCTTCGCCTCAAAGCGCGGTGGACCAGCCGCCTGATCGCGGGCTCGTCATCGATGACCAGAGCTCGCATCACCCTCGGCGCATCCGGCGCAGCGAGCGTTCCGTCGGCCATCGATCCCCGGCACCGCACGTCGAACGGCATGACGGGACCGTATTCCGGCTGGCCTTAAGGCACGGCAAAGAGCCGGCCAACGCACGATGAGGGATCGGGACGATTCGCCGAGGGCAGTGGTGTGGACCTGGCGCTCGCCGACGTCATGCTCGCTGAGTTGGATCCCTTCGACTCGCAAAGGCGAGCGGCCCACGCCTCCGAACGTCAGCATCAAGCCCTTTCCAGACCATAAGCATGCCTTGCCTTAACCGTTCCCTAGGACGCCGTCGGGTAGACCTGTATCGCTGAGCCGATCTGCGGCTCTCCCCCTACCGGAAGGAGAAGGCATGGTCCCGCGATCGAGCACGCCAGAGATCCGATCCGGTTCGGCAGGGCGATGGGAGTTGGCCGCCGGTCTGCCCCCGCCGAGCGGACAGGACAAGCGTCCGCGTCGCTATCTGGTGGTCGCCAACCGCACGGCGTGTAGTGAACAGCTCGCGGCGAAGATCCGGCGAAGTCTCCGAGCCGGACCCTGCCATTTCCACCTGGTGGTGCCCGCATCCGCGGATCCACGACCGTTGACCTGGACGGAGGGTGAGGTCCTGCAGGCGGCCAGGACCCGTCTCGACCTGGCGTTCTCGGCGTTCCGGGCGCTCGGCGCAGACGTGAGCGGGGAGGTTGGAGATTGGTCGCCCCTGCTAGCCATCGAAGACGCCCTTTTGACGAGAGAGTTCGATGAGATCAGCGTGTCGACGCTACCGTCGGGATCCTCCCGATGGATCCGACTGGACCTGGCGCACCGAGTCGCCCACCGCTTCGGCCTCCCCGTGAGTCGCGTCATCTCTTCGATCGATGAACAGCCCGAAAGGGACGTGAGGTCGGAACAAGATCCGATCGGCGATCGAGTTGCCAACGGCCAGCCGCGCGGAGCCAGCGTCTCTCACCGGTGAGCGCTTCGGTCTCACGCGCGGAGCTCGTCGTGGAGCGAACGGATCAGGAGCAACGCCGAGGCGCGGTTCGTGGCGAGCGGGACGTCGTGGACGTCGCAGACCTTGAGCACGGCCTGGATGTCCGGCTCGTGCGGATGCGAGGTGAGGGGATCACGGAAGAAGATGACGCCGTTGATCCTGCCCTCCACGATGCGCGCGCCGATCTGGAGATCGCCGCCCTGCGGTCCGCTCGCCATCGTCTCGACGTCCAGACCGAGCTCATCCCTGAACAGGGTTCCCGTGGTGGCGGTCGCGACCAGGTAGACCCCCCGGAGCTCGTCGAGATGCTCGCGCGCGAACTGGAGCATGTCGTCCTTCTTCCCGTCGTGCGCGATCAATGCGAGCGTGAACGGGTGTCTGGCCGCCATGTCCAACAGCGTAGCCGCCACATGTGAACGTCGCGCGGCGAGCCCGTTACAGGTGGGAGCGCAGACCCCACAGCTCGGGGAAGCAGCGCTTGTCCAGCGTCGATCGCAGGTAGTCCACGCCGCTCGAACCGCCCGTGCCGCTCTTGGCCCCGATCTCTCGTTCGACCATCAGCACGTGGTGGAAGCGCCAGATCGAGAACGACTCGTCGTGATCCAGCAGTCCCTCGCTCACGGCGAACGAGTCGCGATGATCGTTCGCCATGGCGACGAGTGAGACCCGCCGGACGTCCGCATCGTCGTTCGGCATCGGGTAGCCGCTCGTCTCCAGGAGCGCGCAGAGCCCGTTCCAGAGCGTCGGCTCGGCCAGCCGCCGCTCGAGTCGGGCTCGCTCCTCGGGCGCCAGCGCCATGTCTTCCAGATAACGCTCGTCCTTGAGGCCCGAAAGGAATTCCACCTCGCGGAACTGCACCGACTGGAACCCCGACGCCGGCGTCAGCAGCGTGCGGAACGCCAGGAAGTCCTGCGGGGACATCGACTGGAGGACCTCGATGTGGTCGATCAGCACGCGTTCGATCGTGTGAACGCGGACGAGGTAGTGCCTCGCTCGCTCGGCATCTCCGGCGAACATCAGGTCTCGGAT
>JBBQVZ010000103.1:0-12331 GCA_038211015.1 Actinomycetota bacterium
ACGCGGATGGCGCGCGGCGTCCCGACCGGAGCCCGCCGCGGGGCCGCGCTCCAGGCGCGCAGGTAGGGCGCGAAGACGCGGTAGGCCCGCGTCCCGTGCGGCGCGACGGCGCCGGGCCCCACGACGGCGTGACCCGGGAACGTCCGCAGCCGGATCCCGCTGGCGGTGGCCAGCGTGCTGAGCCGCTCCACGCGCCGCGCCGGCCTGACGCCTGCGTCGCTCGTCGTGAAGATCTCCCCGCAACCCGCTTCGAGGGCGGTCTCAACCGCCCTCGCGGCGACGTCGCCCTCCCGGACGAACAAACGGCCTCCCCGCAGGGCGAGCGTGCGGTCCAAGTCCGCCAAACACTCGGTGAGGAAGCGGGCGCGATTGGGGGACCGGCGCATCAGCTCGGGATCCACGACGAAGAGGGGCACGACCTCGGTTGCGACGCTGCAGGCCTCCCACAGGGCAGGGTTGTCGTTCAGGCGGAGATCGCGCGTGAACAGGACCAGGACTCGCACGCCATCACCGTACGTGTCGCTCCACGCCCGCCGGGCCCGCGAAACGGTGCAACTGCCTGGGACCGCGAGGAGTGCTGCCAGCCGGCGAGGTCGACCGGCCTTGCGCGATCGATACGCGGTGGACCCCTTGGTCCTGACCCTGCCGCCGGCAGCCGCATCGCGTGCTACCCGATCACGATCTTCACCTCGTCCATCAGGCCTGATATAGGTCCTGCGAGCCGCTCGACTTTCACCCAGCGACAGCGGCACGGTGCCGATGTGCGCGCCGGCCGAGCCTGAGGCACCGTCCGCCGTCCCGGAGATCCTCGAGCCGATCTTCGTGCACGTTCGTGTGCCAGTGCCCGTTCGCCAGGTTCGGTCCGAACACGATCCCCTTGTCGCGGATGCTGTCCCCGCGCTTCCCCAGGCAGCCGAGCTGCTGGAAGACGCCTCAGAAGACATCCTCACCCACATGCACTTCCCTCGAGAACATCGCCGTCGGCTGCACTCGACAAACCCGATCGAGCGGCTGCGCAGGGAGGTCAAGCGACGCACCAGGGTCATCGGCATCTTCCCCACCCGAGACTCCCTGATGCGCATGGTCGGGATCTTGCTCGCCGAACAGGACGACGAATGGCAGGTCTCAGACCGTCGCTACTTCGCGATCGGTTCGATGGCCAAGGTCGACGTCTCGAAGGAGGTGAGGATCCCAAGGAGCTGCTCGCTGCAATCGCACGAAACGCGAGGATGGCCGGTGATGAATCTCAACCACTTGACGGGACGCGGCCGTTTCGTGGACCCACTCTCGGGCAGACGAAGTCAGCAGGTACCCCTCGAAGACTGTGGGCTGATATTCGAGGATCGAACGTCTGCGCTGAGGGCGCCGAAAGTTGTGCGAGGGGGCCTTATTCACTGTGGAGGATACCCTCCTTAACCTGTGGAGGCTCCTATCGAACCAGGGTGTTCCCGCTGGTCAGCGAGTTCCGCGAACACCCCACTCACTCACCAACCAAACCTCCACCCACCAACCAACCAACCAACCCAAGAACCGACCGACCGGGGTCGAGGAGTATGTCATCAAGACTCACGTCCCCGTTGACGTTCGGGCAGGCCGGGACCGGCCTCACACAACTCCCCGCTCTCGAGCCGGTCTAACGTCCGATACCCTGTCATCGTCAGACGTCAGAAATCCGCAGCGCTCGTTAGCATTGCGACCATGGCCGACCGCGACCTTCCTACGTCGCGCGCAGGTGTGGCGGCGCCCGCCGCGGGAACACGATGCTGACGAGTAATCTCGCAGCGAGGGCTCTGGTGTCTATGGTGGACATATGCAGTCGGGTAAGGGCTCGACGAGGGCCCACCAATCACTGCGCGCGGTCAGCGACCTTCCGAAGCGGCCGAACTGGGGAGCCCACGCATGCCGCAGGATGAGCTGAACGAGATCGACCGAGCGATCAGCGCGCTTCAAGATCCGACCCGCCGAAGGATCCTATTCGACTTTTACGTACACCAGCCCGAATGGACGGTCAACGATGTGGCCGAAGCGGTTGGCGTGCACCGAACAGTTGCCCACAGGCATCTCGAGCGCCTGGTGGCCCTCGGATATCTCACATCCGGCCAACGCCGAGGGAGGTCCGGCAAGCCAGCCAAACTCTATGGATTGGCCGGACAACAGATCGACTTGAGCTATCCGGTCCGGCGCTTTGCACGACTGTCCAGCCTCCTCGCCGAGGGCCTGCAGGGGCGCGGCGAGGACGGCATCCAGGCCGCCCGGGAGGCGGGCAGGCGGTACGGGGCCTCGCTCGTGAGCGGGCAGGCCGATTCGGCCCGGGCGGTCCTCCGCCAGCTGGCTCCTCTCGGTACTGACTACGTCATCACTGACCATGATCACGTTCTGGCCCGGAACTGCATCTTTCGGCAAGCCTGCGCCGTGGCCCCCGATGTGGTCTGCGAGCTGCACGCGGGTCTACTCGAGGGAGCTTTTCAGCGGGCCGGCCTGGCCATGCGAACGGAAGCCATTCGGGACTATGCCGATCAAGGCTGCGCCTACCGTCTCTTGACCACCGGAGTCACTCGTGGTAAATAGCTTATAGAGTCTCTATATCATCCGAACCGTAAAGAATGGCGCCACGGGTGAATCGATCAGCCGAGTGGGGAGCCGATGGCCAAGAACGGGGTGCGGCGAAAGGCCAGCGGCCACTAGATCACGTGGCGGGTCGGCGGGAGGAGGGAGACCAACAATGGCCGAATCGAGTCTGTACGAACGTTTGGGTGGCGCATTCGCCATCGCAGCGGTGATTGAGCATTTCAGCGATGCGGTCGTGGAGAACCCGATCGTTGGCCAGGCGTCGAAGAACCCCGCCCTCCGCGAGTGGCACACCAACAATCTGGGCAGACTGCCCGGGCTGAAATTCATGCGCACGCTGTGGGTATGCAACGCTGCCGGCGGACCCTTCCAATTCACAGCCACGAACCCAGGGAGTACGCCCCTTGGTCTGGAAGAGGCCCATCGCGAGCTTCGCATCTCTCCTGAGGAGTTCGACGAAGTCGCGGCTGAACTTGGGCGCACGCTCGATTTCGTCAAGGTCCCCCAGCGGGAGAAGGAGGAGGTCCTGGCGGCGTTTGCGGCACACAAAGACGAGGTGACTGAGGGATTCTTGGCTACGGCCTAGAGCGGAAGAGCGGGAGAGCCCGAGCTCCGCTCGCACACGCCTGGTCAGAGAGCCTGAGAACACCCCACCAACCACGGTGTGAACGTGATCAGGTCTCGGCTCGACCTCACGCGACCGCAGATCCTTGCGTTCCGGCGGCACGTCGGCGCGCTCGACGAGCGGCTTCCGCGCGGACGGAGTTCGCTCCGGCGTGCGGCGTGGGCCGGCCTGCAGGACAGCATGCCTCGGGCCGCGGTCCTGTCGATCCATGCGCGCGTCGAGGGGACAGAACCGACCACCTGGGAGGACCCGTCGCTCGTCCAGCTCTGGGGGCCGCGGTTCCAGGTCCACGTCGTCGCGGCGCGCGATCTTGCGAGCTTCTCGCTCGGGAGATTGCCGGACGACGCGAAGGGCCGCAAGAGAGCGGAGGGTTTGGCAGCGCGTCTGCACGCCCACCTCGACGGCAGGAGGATGACTTACGGGGAGGCGGGGCTCGCGATCGGCGTGCACCCCAACAGTCTCAGGTACGCGGCGGCGACCGGCACGGTCCTGATCCGATGGGAAGGCGCGCGGCTACCGACCGTCTGGACCGTGCCGCCACCCGAGATCGACCCACGCGAGGCTCGTCTGGAGCTCGCACGCCGGTACCTGCACATCTTCGGTCCGGCCACGCCGGAAGCGTTCGCACGTTGGGCGTACCTCGGCCGGCCGGGAGCCCGCGCGGCGTTCGAGGCGCTCGGCAGGTCGCTGACCCCTGTGCGGACACCGCTCGGCGACTCGTGGGTTCTCACGGACGACGAGCCGGCGTTCCGCGCCGCCCCTGGTCCGGTGGCACCCGCACGGTTCCTCCCGAGTGGCGACGCCTACTTTCTCCTCCACGGCGACGACCGGGAACTGCTGGTCCCCGACCCCGATCGTCGCGGACAGCTGTGGACCCCGCGCGTCTGGCCCGGTGCCCTCCTCGCCGACGGCGAGATCGTCGGGACGTGGCGACGCTCGCAGGGGACGGTGACGATCCAGACCTGGCGCCGTCTCTCGCGCACGGCGCGCGATGCGGTCGAGGCGGAGGCAGCGTCCTTGCCGTTGCCCGGTCTCCGAGGTCAGATCGTCGTCCGCTGGGATGACTGAGTGACGTTGAGCGACGTGACGATCTCGTGTCACCGCACCAGGAGCACTGGGCACGCTGCGTGCTGGACGACCTTGTTGGCGACCCCGCCGAGCACCAGGCTCTTCCATTCGCTCATCCCTCGGGAGCCCAACACGATGAGCTCCGCGTCGGCCGCCTCGGCGACCTCGACGATCTGTTCCGGGGTGTTGCCCGAGCTCACCCGGCGGATCTCTCCGTGCGCCTCGATGCCTCTTTCTCTGAACCTCGTCAACACGTCGTTGACGAGCTCCTCGGCAGGGATGGGCGGACCGAGGTCAACATCGGAGCCCTCGTACCGTTCGTACTCGCGCACGTGAACGACGGTGACCACCGATCCGTACCGCTCGGCCATGTCGAGCGCGATGAGGATCGTCTTCTCGCTCTTGGGCGACCCGTCCACGGCGACGACGATCCGCTCGAACACGGCTACACCTGCCGTTCGGATCGCTCGGAGGCAACCGTTGTGGACCGCGAGGCGATGGTCGGCTCGTCCCGCGACCGGACGGTGGCGGCCACCAGCTTCGGCCGCGCCTTCGCGAAGTAGGCCACCGCGACGGGGAACCCGAGGAGGACCGGGGCGCCGAACGCCTGCCATCTGAGCCAGGTTCGACGTCGCAGCCCTGCCGCGTCCCACAGATGCTGCGGATGCGCCCCTCCATCGACCGCGCCCCAGATCGGTAGGCCCACCAGTACGACGGCGAGCAGGATGATGCCGAGGGCCTCGTTGGAAACGTCGAGCAGCTTCATCGCAGACGCCAGCAGCACGACCACGAGGGCCGGGCGGATGATGCCGTCCGGCGCCTTCGACGAGAGTCGCGCACCGACGTACACGGCGGGGAGCGCTCCGATCAGGATCGACGTCGTCAGACCGAGCTTGAAGTCTCCGACCAGGATGTGCGCGATCGCCGCGGAAGTCACCAACGGCACCGCCTGCACCAGATCGGTCCCGACCAGATGCGCACCGCGAAGCTGCGGGTAGGTGAGCATGAGGCAGACGATGATGATCGACCCCGACCCGACCGATGTGAGCCCCACCAGCATGCCGCCGATCGCACCGATAAGGATCGTCAGTGGGATGCGCACGTGGATCTTGCCTTCGGGCCCCAGGGTGGCGCGCCGACCCGCCCGAGCCAGCGCACTCCGGCGACTCTGCAACCACGCCTTGAAGACCATCGCAGCCGCCGCCAGCGTGAGGGTGATCCCGAGGAAGACCCTCGTCGTGTGCTCGATGGTGTCGCTGTCACCGGTCGCGTGCAGCAACAGGACACCGGCGAACGCCGCCGGGATCGAGCCCACGCACAGCCATCGCACCAGCTCCCACCGGACCGTGCGCCGACGCACGTGGACCCCTCCGCCGACCGGCTTCATCACCATCGCGGCGACGAGGTCGGATGAGACCGCCGCCGTCGGGTTGATCCCGAAGAAGATCAGCAGGATCGGCGTCATCAAGGCGCCACCGCCCATGCCGGTCAACCCCACCGTGAAGCCGACGAGCACGGACGCGAGCGCGATCGCCCAGTCGATGTGCAACCTGTTTCTCCCAACGTTCCGGGCCAGCTACGGCCGCATTGTTGGAAGAGTACCTGCAGGGGCTACCGCGAGTGGTCAGCTACTGCGGGGTTGGTCGTCTCCGCCGGGGAGTCCGCGCGACAGACGGATCTTCTCCGACATCTCGATCTGTGACCCCTCGTGCATCACGATCACCACGGCGCCGTAGTCATCTCCTCCAACAGGTCGCTCGTCTGCAGGAGGTCGATACCGTCGAACGTCACAGGTTCGCAACACGGTGTGGGCCTAGTACTTCCCGAACAGATCGCTCGCTGGGTCGAAGAACCCTCCGGCCGGACGCGCGTGCGCGTGCCAGTGGTCGGGGATCCGCCGTCGTTCGGGATCCAGGTAGTACCCCTCGTCTCCGTATCGAGCCGCGGCGATGCGCTCCAGGTGGCGCAAGAGCCGCGCCTCCAGCTCGGGTTCGGGGAGGCCGTGGAAGCGCCACACCACCATGGGGGTTCGGCAGACCAAGCAGTCCGCGACCCAGCAGTCGTCGTCCTGGTGGTGCCATTCGGTCACGTGCTCCGCCATGCAGAGCAGGCAACCCTCACTCGATGAGTTCGATCCGGTCACCTGTCGTCACCCCATGCTCCGTGAAGAACCCGTCATTCACCTCGAGCGCACCGACGTAGGGCTCCGGCGAGCCGTAGGTCGGGCACGGATCGATCGTGCACGGATCCATGTCCCGGATACCGACGATCCGTCCGTCTGCATCCCAGAACGCGATAGAGAGCGGGATCAGCGTGTCCTTCATCCAGAACTCGGACGTGACCGGGCCATCGGCGGCGTCGCCGAACATGAAGACCATGCCCTCGTCGGCCCCGAGCGACGTCCGGCCCATCAGTCCTTGCTGACGCTCGGCGGGAGAGTCGGCCTCCTCGACGGCGACACGCACGGGCCCCTGACGGCTATGGATGATGACCGATCTGATGGGGGCAACGCCGGTGGAGCGGGTGTCCCTCATGCACGAGGTGAGGGACAGCACCACCCCAGCGGCGACGAGCGCTCGGCGCATCCAACAATGGTGGCACGTCAAGCCGGTTCGCACGGATACAGGGCCGTTTTCCTCTCCGACAACACCATCGACGGAGCGGCTCACCAAAGGACCTAGGTCTGACACTCAGGTTCGGGCCATCCTTGCCGATGCGTTCATGAGCAACGGAATCGAGCAGTGCCCGGGATTCATCGACTCTCAGGGAGGCTTCAATGGCGGTTCCAGCAGTACCCGTCGCGGACACCCTCGATGCCAAGGTCCTGTTGAGCGTCCTGGCCCAGGTCAAGGGGGGTGACTTCACCGCCCGGATGCCTCTGGAATGGACGGGCCTGGCAGGCAAGGTCGCCGACGGTTTCAACGACGTCATCATCGCCAACCAGGCCCTGGGGGCGGAGCTTGCCCGTGTCAGTCAGGTGGTAGGCAAGGAGGGCAAGCTGTCGCAGCGGGTCGTGCTCGGAGGATTGACCCAGAGATGGGCAGGCTCGATCGAATCGGTCAACAGCCTGATCGACGACCTGGTGCGTCCCACCATCGAGATGCAGCGTGTCATCGGTGCGGTCGCCGACGGCGACCTGAGCAAGAAGGTGTCCGCCGACGTCCGCGGCGAGATGCTGGAGCTGAAGAACACCATCAACGCCATGGTCGACCAGCTCAACGGGTTCATCTCTGAGGTAACGCGTGTTGCCCGCGAGGTCGGGACCGAGGGCAAGCTGGGTCAGGCCGAAGCGGTCACGATCGAGGTCGGGGGCGTGTGGAAGGACCTGACCGACAACGTCAACCTGATGGCCGGCAACTTGACCGGACAGCTGCGAAACATCGCCGAGGTGACCACTGCGGTCGCCAACGGCGACCTGAGCAAGAAGATCTCGATCGACGTCAAGGGCGAGTTCCTCGAGCTGAAGAACACCGTCAACGCCATGGTCGATCAGCTGAACGCCTTCGCCGGAGAGGTGACGAGGGTCGCTCGCGAGGTGGGCGTCGAGGGCAAGTTGGGCGGCCAGGCACAATCGAAGGAGGTCGCCGGTGTCTGGAAGGACCTGACCGACAACGTCAACCAGTTGGCCGCCAACCTCACCAACCAGGTGCGAGCCATCGCCGAGGTGGCCACCGCGGTCACCGAGGGCGACCTCACCCGGCAGGTCCGTGTCGAGGCGAGCGGAGAGGTCGCCGTCCTGAAGGACAAGCTCAACGAGATGATCCGAAACCTCCGCGAGACGACCAGGCAGAACGTCGAGCAGGACTGGTTGAAAACGAACCGGGAGCGCTTCACCCGCATGCTCCAGGGCCAGGATGACCTCGCGTCCGTGTCGAGCATGATCCTGTCCGAGCTCGCGACGCTCGTCTCGGCGCAACATGGGGTGTTCTACTCAATCACCAGCCCGTCGGATGGGAGCGACCCCGTCCTGGAGCTCCAGGCCGGCTACGGCTACGAAGAGCGGAAGCGTCTGTCGACGTCTTTCCGGCTGGGTGAAGGCCTGGTCGGCCAGTGCGCGAAGGAAAAGAAGCGGATCTTGCTCACCGAGGTTCCCGGCGACTACGTGAGGATCAACTCGGGGCTCGGCGAATCCCCTCCGCTCAACATCATCGTTCTGCCGGTCCTGTTCGAGGGATCCGTGCGCGCCGTGGTCGAGCTCGCCTCCTTCTCGTCGTTCAGCATCACGCACCAGGCGTTCCTCGATTCGATCACGGAGAGCATCGGCATCGTTCTCAGCACGATCGAAGCCAGCGCGCTCACAGAGACCCTGCTGAAACAGTCCCAGTCACTGGCCGAAGAGCTCCGCGCGCAGCAGGAGGAGCTCCGCGAGTCCAATGAGGACCTCGGACGGCAGGCAAGGCTCCTCGCCGAGCAGAACATCGAGGCGGAGAAGAAGAACCAAGAGGTCGAGCAGTCCAAGCGCTTGGTCGAGGAGAAGGTCAGCCAGCTCGCCGTCTCGTCGAAGTACAAGTCCGAGTTCATCGCCAACATGTCGCACGAGCTGCGCACGCCGCTGAACAGCCTGTTGATCCTCGCTCAGCAACTCGAAGACAACCCCGACCACAACATGACCGACACCCAGGTCGAATATGCGAGCGTCATCCACTCTTCGGGAAACGATCTGCTGGAGCTGCTCAACAGCATCCTCGACCTGGCCAAGGTCGAGTCGGGGACCGTCACCGCCGAGATGTCGGACCTCTCGCTGGTGGAGTTCCGTCGCGCCCTCCTCCGCGAGTTCGAGCACGTCGCGCAGGGTAAGGGCCTCGGCTATTCGATCGACCTCGCACCCGGCACCCCCGCAGACATCGTCACCGACCCCCAACGTCTCCGCCAGATCCTCAAGAACCTGCTCTCCAATGCCTTCAAGTTCACGGAGCACGGCCAGGTGCAGGTGCGGATCGGCTTGGCCGACCACGGCTGGAGCTCGGAGAAGGAGCCGCTCGCCAACGCGCCGTTCGTCATCGCGCTCTCGGTCAGCGACAGCGGGATCGGGATCGAGAGAGCTCAGCAACAGCGGATCTTCGAGGCGTTCGCACAGGGCGACGGCACCACCGCCCGCCTGTACGGAGGCACGGGGCTCGGTCTTTCGATCAGCCGCGAACTGGTCAGCCTGCTCGGCGGCGAGATCACCGTGGCCAGCACGCCTGGCCAGGGCAGCACGTTCACCGTCTACCTGCCATCGGGCCGGCACGAAACGGCGGCGCCGGCCATCCCCGCGCGCGTGATACCTGCTTGGGAACGTCCCGCTCCGCTCGTCGCTCCGGATCAGCCGGCAGCCGAACTCGACGGCTCAGGGCCCGATCAACGCCGATCCAACGGACGAGGGGACAGCCCGATCGATGGCTTGAAGATCCTGGTCGTCGACGACGACATCCGCAACATCCTCGCCTTGACGGCACTCCTCGAACGAGGCCACGCGGACGTGACCGTCGCCGAAAGCGGTGCCGACGCCATCTCCACCCTGGAGCGGATGCCCGACTTCGGCATGGTCCTCATGGACATCATGATGCCGGTGATGGACGGCTACGAAACCATGCGCGCCATCCGGGCGATCGATCATTTCAAGTCCCTGCCCATCATCGCCTTCACCGCCAAAGCGGCGGCAAACGAGCGTCAGCGTTGCATCGATGCCGGAGCAAGCGACTACGTTCCCAAGCCGGTGGATACCGCCGAGCTCCTTGCGGCCCTCAGGCCGTGGCTCCCCACCACCCCGGAACATCCCGGTTCGCTCGAGGCTTCGGACAAGCCGGCGAACGAGCCCACGGGTTCGAGGCCCGATCTATCCGGATCCAACGGACAGGGTGACAGCCCCATCGAGGGAGTGAAGATCCTGGTCGTCGACGACGCCTTCCGGAACATCTTCGCCATGACGGCACTCCTCGAACGAGGTCACGCCGACGTCATCGTTGCCGAAAGTGGTCCCGACGCCCTCGCCACTCTGGAGCGGATGTCCGACATCGACATCGTCCTCATGGACATCATGATGCCGGTCATGGATGGCTACGAAACCATGCGGGCCATCCGGGCGATCGATCGCTTCAAGTCCCTCCCCATCATCGCCATCACGGGCAAGGCGGGGGCGGGCGAGCGTCAGCGCTGCATCGACGCCGGAGCCAACGACTACGTTCCCAAGCCGGTCGACAAGGAGAAGCTCCTCGCGGCCCTCATGCCGTGGCTTCCGATCACTGCGAAGCCCGCTGGATGAACGGCTCGGTACACCTTGCCGGGCCTGATGCGTCCGATGTAGCTGCCGGCTCGGCAAAGGCATCCGCCTCCATCTTGGTGGTCGACGACGATGCCGCGAAGCGGCTGGGACTGAAGGCCGTGTTGCTGCCGCTCGGCTACTCCATCGTGGAAGCCGACTCCGGTACCGCCGCCCTGCGGTGCGTCACGGACCAGGACTTCGCGGTCATCCTGCTCGACGTCAGGATGCCGATCATGGATGGGTTCGAGACCGCCGCGCTCATCCGTCAGCGTCGGCAGTCCGAGATGACGCCGATCATCTTCATCACCGCGCACGGGAAGGACGAGATCGCGAACAGGGACCGCTACGCAGAGGGTGCGGTCGACTTCATCTTCGCCCCGGCTCCTCCGGACGAGCTCCGCGCCAAGGTCTCGGTCTTCGCGAACCTCTTCATCCAGGCGGAGGGATTCGCCACTCGGGCTCGGGAGGTGCAGAGGTCCGCCGACCAACTACGGCTCCTCACAGAGGCCGCTCCGATCGGCATCTTCCAGACCGACCCCGAGAACAGATACGTGTACACCAATCCGCGGTGGACCGAGATCACCGGCATCCCGCCAGAGGAGGCGGCCGGGCGGAAGTGGGACACCATCATGGGCTCGGAGGAGCGCGCAGGCCTGATCGCCGAGTTGCCTGACGGTGGCGTGTATCGGGCAGAGCTGTGCCATCGATTCGAGATACAGACCCCGGGATCGGCATCGCGGATCGTCCTCGTGACATCGAAGTCGATCCCGGACAGCGACGGCGGGATAGCGGGTTGGGTCGGGACCCTCGCCGACGTCACCGCCGAGACGGGAGCGGAGGCGGCGATGTCGGACGCCCGGGACAAGGCGACCGAGGCGTCCCGGCTCAAGTCGGATTTCCTGGCGAACATGAGCCACGAGATCCGCACTCCGATGAACGGCGTCATCGGGATGACAGATCTTCTTCTCGAGACCGACCTCGACGTTCGCCAGCGCGACTACGCGCAGACGGTGCGCAACTCGGGGGAGGCGTTGCTGACGATCATCAACGACATCCTCGATTTCTCGAAGGTCGAGGCCGGGAAGCTCGAGATCGAGGACATCGGATTCAACGTGCGGACCGTCGTCGACGATGTCGTGGACCTACTGGCGGGTCCGGCACAGACGAAGGGGCTCGAGTTGGTGGCCGTCATCGAGAGCTCGGTCCTCGCCGTGGTCAGCGGCGATCCGGGTCGGGTGCGCCAGGTCCTGACCAACCTCATCGGCAACGCGATCAAGTTCACTCAGGCCGGCGAGATCGTCGTTCGGGTCACCGAGGCCGACGTCGTCGGTGCGGACGTTCCCCCAAGGGGCTGGTGCGCGAGGTTCGAGTGCGCAGCCCGTTGCACGGCGAACGTGGTTCGTTTCGAGGTATCGGACACCGGCGACGGTATCGCGCCCGACAAGCTGGATCTGGTCTTTCAGCCGTTCGTCCAAGCCGATACATCCACGTCCCGGAAGTACGGGGGCACGGGACTGGGCCTGGCCATCAGCAGCCAACTCGTTACGCTCATGGGGGGTGACTGCGGCGTGTGGAGCCGGCCGGGGGTGGGGAGCAACTTCTGGTTCACGATCTGTGTTCACGCCGACGCCGGGCAGGCGGGGGACGTGGTGCCGTCGCTCGACGCCGGCCTCGCCGGTGTCAATGTCCTGATCGTTGATGACAACGCCGTTCAACGAAGCGTCTTGTCCGAGTACCTGACCGATTGGGGCATGACCGTCAGCACCGCCGACTCGGGTCCGGCTGCTCTGGAAACGTTGCGGACCGCGGCCATGCAAGGCCGGCCG
>JBBQVZ010000104.1:0-12311 GCA_038211015.1 Actinomycetota bacterium
CTGGCCCAAGAACGCGCTGCACTGGGCGGGCATCCAGCAGTCGATCCTCGACGTGGCAGGCGCGGTCCGACCCGACTACGCGATCGTTGACGGCATCGTCGGCATGGAGGGCAACGGTCCCATCTCCGGAACGCCGCTGGCCGCGAACGTCCTGATCTTCGGCGACGACCCCGTGGCGACCGACGTGATCGGCGCCCGTGTCGAGGGGTTCGATCCCGAGAAGGTCGAGTACCTCGCTGAGGCGGCTCGGTTCCTCGGCCAAGGTGACGTGGAGCGGATCCGCAACGAGGGCGAAGACATCGACGACGTGACGACCGATTCGCCGTGCTCCCGCAGTTCGAGTCGATGAAAGCCTGACGGGTGCGCGGGTAGGCTTCCGGCATGGTCGATGCCGATCGGGGCCTCAGCGCGGCCGATGTGACGGAGCGCGAGGCCCGGGGGCAGGTCAACCTGGTTCCGCGGTCGCACACCAGGACCGTCACGCAGATCGTCCGCTCCAACGTGTTCACCCGATTCAACGCGCTCCTCGGTGCGATGCTGGCGGTCATCCTGGTCGTCGGGCCTTTCCAGGACGCGCTGTTCGGGTTCGTCCTCGTCGTGAACGCCGGCGTGGGGATCGTGCAGGAGCTGCGCGCGAAGTGGACGCTCGATCGCTTGAGCGTGCTCACCGCCCCGAAGGCCCACGTCGTGCGGGAGGGCCAGATCAGCGACGTTCCGGTCGATAACGTGGTCCTGGACGACGTGTTGGAGCTGTCGGCCGGGATGCAGGTCGTCGTGGACGGTGAGGTGCTCGTCTCCGATGGGCTCGAGCTGGATGAGTCGCTCCTCACCGGCGAATCGGAGTCGGTGCCCAAACGCCCCGGAGAGCAGGCCCTCTCGGGCTCGTTCGTCGCCGCAGGGGCGGGTCGCATGGTCGCCACGGCGGTCGGCGCCGACGCCTACGCCGTGAAGCTGGCGTTGGAGGCGAGACGGTTCACGCTCACGCGCTCGGAGCTGCGCGATGGCGTCGACCAGATCCTGCGCTGGGTGACCATCGCGATCGTGCCGACGGCGGCTCTCCTGTTCGTCAGCCAGTTGCGTCATCACGACAGCTGGCGCAAGGCCGTGTCGGGCGCGGTGGCCGGAACGGTGGCCATGGTTCCAGAGGGTCTGGTCCTGTTGATGAGCGTCGCGTTCGCCGTGGCCGTCTTGCGGCTGGCCAGGCGGAACGTGCTGGTGCAGGAGCTCCCGGCCGTCGAGGGACTGGCGCGCGTGGACGTGCTCTGCATCGACAAGACTGGAACGCTCACCGCGGGCAAGCTCGCGGTGATCTCGGTCGAGTCGCTCGACCGAGATGTTCAGGTGGAGGAGGCGCTCGCCGCGATCGCGGCCGCCGACGAACACCCCAACGCGACGATGGCCGCGATCCACGAGCGGTACCCGACGGTATCGAGCAGCTGGTCGCAGACCGCCTCGGTGCCGTTCTCATCCGCCCGGAAGTGGAGCGCCGTCGCCTTCGGGGACAAGGGCTCCTGGTTGGTCGGGGGCGCCGACGTGCTGATCGGCCCGGAGGACGCGGCGAGCGGCCGTGCGGCCGATGCGGCGGCCGAAGGAGCTCGGGTGCTGGTCGTCGCTCGCGCCGACGGGATGCCGCAGGACGGCCGGCTCCCGCAGTCGATCCGGCCGGCGGCACTCGTCATGTTGAAGGACACGCTCCGCCCGGATGCGGCGCGGACGCTCGGCTACTTCCGCGACCAGGACGTCACGGTCAAGGTGATCTCCGGAGACGACCCGCGGACCGTGGGTGCCATCGCGGAGCAGCTCGGGCTGGAGGGCGCGGACCGTCCGATCGACGCCCGCGATCTCCCCGACGATGAGGAAGCGCTCGGCGACGTGATGGAGCGCTCATCGGTGTTTGGGCGTGTCACGCCGCGGCAGAAGCGCGCCATGGTCAACGCGCTGCGCTCGCGAGGTCACGTCGTCGCCATGACCGGCGACGGCGTCAACGACGCGCTCGCGCTGAAGGATGCGGACATCGGGATCGCGATGGGCTCGGGGAGCGACGCCACGCGCGCCGTCGCCCAGCTCGTGCTGCTCGATTCGAACTTCGCCGCGCTGCCGCAGGTGGTGGCGGAGGGACGACGGGTCCTCGGCAACATCGAGCGCACGTCGGGTCTCTACATCACGAAGACCGTGTACGCGATGCTGCTGTCCCTCGCCGTGGGAGTCGCTGGATTCGCGTTCCCGTTCCTTCCACGACACCTGACGCTGATCGGCGCGCTCACGATCGGCATCCCGTCGTTCTTCCTGGCTCTCGCGCCGAACACCGATCGGTTCAAACCCGGGTTCGTCTCGCGGGTGGCGCGTTTCGCGCTTCCCGCCGGCGCGCTCGCCGCGATCGCCACATTCCTGGCATACGCGATCGTCCAGCGACAGGCGGGCGTCAGCCTGATCCAGGCGCGGACCGCGGCCGTGATGGTGCTGACGTGGATCGGCCTGCTGGTGCTCTCGATCATCGCGGCGCCGCTCAACCGTGCACGGTTCCTATTGATCTGGTCCATGGCGGGGTTGTTCCTGGTCGCGGTCATGTTGCCTGCGACACAGAAGTTCTTCGCGCTCGAGTCGCCGGACGATGTCGTGTGGCTCGCGGCGATCGGCATCGCGGCGATCGTGTGGTCGTTCGCCCGGCTCTTCGTTCCCGGTGAGCAGCCGGTCGGCCCCCGCGCGTTGAAGGAGTAGCGCGAGAGCTGGTCCGTGCCGGACTAGTGCAGAAGCCCGAAGCGCGACGGGGGCCACAGCTTGATGAACGCCACGCCGATGACCTTGTCGATCGGGATGAACCCCAGGGTGAATCGCGAGTCGAGCGAGTTCCCGCGGTTGTCGCCCATCACGAAGAGCTTGCCCTCCGGCACCGTGGTCGCATCGAACGGCTGCGTCGTCTGCGTGAGGTACGGCTCCCGGAGCCTCTCGCCGTTGATGAAGACCGAGCCGCGCTTGCCCTCGACGACGTCACCTGGCAACCCGATCACGCGCTTGATGAAGTCCTCGTTCTCCGGTTGCTGGAACCCGAGGCCCTGGAACAGCCAGTGGAAGAACCCAATCACGACGCCGCTGTCGGTCGTGGCCGTCGGATTCGGGTTCTCGAACACGATGATGTCCCCGCGACGCGGATCGTGGAAGTAGTACGGGATCTTGTTGACCAGGACCCGGTCGCCCTCCCGGAGGGTGGGCTCCATCGACGGGCTGGGGATGAAGAACGCCTGGAACAGGAACGTCCGGATGATGAGCGCCAGGACGAACGCCATGAGGACGAGCCCGGGCACCTCGCCGAGGAACCCCAGGATCCCGTGCCGCGGCTGCTTCTGCGGCTCCGGGTCCTCGAGCGAGGTGCGTTCCACCGTCTTCACCGGACAAGCGTACCGGTCGACGGTCGTGCAGGCCGTCTCATGCGCGATGGCTTCACGGCAGGATCAGCGTGACCTCGACGGCCTTGAACGAGGCCCACGCGTCTCCGCCTTCGCGGAGGCCCAGCCGATCGACGGAGCCGAGAGTGATCTCGGCGACGACGGGTGGCGTTCCGGCCAACCGGACGCGAGCCCGCCCGCCCTCGATCGCGATCTCGGCGACTCGGCCGTGCACCACGTTGCGCGCGGATCCCTCGGGCCTGGAGGTATGGAGCACCACATCGGACGGACGGAGCACCGCGAGCACCCCGTCGACCGGCTCCCTCGGGAGATCGTCGGGCCACGGCACCACGACGTCGCCGGCGGACGTCACGAGCGTTCCCGCGCCCGGGTCGAGCGGTTCGAGCCGGCCCGCGAACAGGTTCAGGCCGACCAGGTCGGCCACGTAGGACGTGCGGGGTGCGTTCCGCAGCTGTTCGGGCGTGCCGGACTGTGTCACCCGCCCCTCTTCCAGGACCACGATGCGATCGGCGAGGGTGAGCGCCTCGACCGGATCGTGCGTCACCAGGATCCGCACGCCCGCGAAGCCGTCGAGGATCGAGCGGATCAGCGGGCGGATCTCCGAGCGGGCCCGAACGTCGAGCGACGAGGTCGGCTCGTCCAGCAGCAGCAGTCGCGGCTGGTGGATCAGGGCACGCGCGATCGCCACTCGTTGCGCCTCGCCCCCGGAGAGGTCCTTCGGGCGCGCATCCATGCGCGCGGCGGGGAAGCCCAAACGGCCGAGGAGCTCGCGGGCGTGTGCGCGCGCCTCGGCCGCAGCGACCCCCCTGGCGCGCAGCGGGAAGGCGGCGTTCTCGACCCCCGACAGGTGCGGGAACAGGAGCCCGTCCTGGAAGACGACACCGATCGGCCGGTCCTCCGGCGGAACGTGGCGATGGGTCGCGGCGTCGTCCAGCGTTCGCTTGTCGAGCGCGACCGTTCCCTCGTCCGGGGGGAGCAGCCCCGCGAGGCATGCGACGACCGTCGATTTGCCCGAGCCGTTCGGACCGAGGAGTGCGACGGTTTCGCCGTCCTTGGCGTCGAGGTTCGCCCGGACCTGGAGCGACCCGCGCGCGACACGGACGTCGACCGAGAGTGTCATCGGGCGAAGATCCGGTCGCGCATGGTGATCAGGACGACCAACGAGAGGGCGACCAGGAGCAGCGAGATGAGGATCGCGGCTCCCGGGTCGGTCTGACGGGTCTGGTAGACCGCGAGCGGGAGCGTCTGCGTCCGACCGGCCAGGTTCCCCGCGAACGTGATGGTGGCCCCGAACTCGCCGAGCGCGCGCGCCCACGCGAGCACCAGGCCTGCGGCGAGCTGCGGTCGCAGGAGCGGCAGGGTCACGCGCCGCAGGACATAGGTGCGCGACGCGCCCATCGCGGACGCGGCCTGTTCGAAGCGTGGGTCCAGCGAGCGGAGGCCGGCCTCCACGGCCAGGATCACCAGGGGGATCGACACGAACGTCGTCGCCACGATGGCGCCCCAGATGGTGAACGTGAGCTGGACGCCGACGGTGTGGAGCCAACGCCCGACGATCCCGCTTCGACCCAGGGCGGCGAGCAGGCCCACCCCGCCGACGACCGGAGGAAGCACGAGCGGCAGGATCACGACCGCGCGCAGGACCGCGCGCGCGGGCACGGCCGACCGTGCCAGAACCCAGGCGATCGGCGCACCGAGGATCAGCGAGATCGCGGCGGCGGACAGCGAGACCACGATCGAGAAGCGGAGCGCCGTCCAAGCACCACCGGAAGAGAGCTCACTCGCCAGGTTCGACCACGGCGCGCGGATCAGGAGCGCCGCGAGTGGTAGGACGACGAAGAGTGCACCGATCGCCGCCAGCACGGCGATGACGAGCGGCGTCTTCCTCTCCGGGGAAGCGGCCATGTCGTGAAGCCTATGACGCCGGTGGTGGCAGGAAGCCGAAGTCCCTGAGGGTCGCCTCGCCTTCGGAGCCGGTCACGTACGTCACGAATGCCTGTGCGAGCTCGGCGTGGGTGGATGTCGACACCACCGCGATGGGGTAGGTCGCGATCACGTTGACGTCGTCGGGGATCGCCACCGACGTGACGTCCGGCGCGACCGCGCTCGTCACGTCGGACACGTACACGATGGCGGCGTCGGCTTCACCGGCGGTGATCTTCGCGACGACCGATGCGTCGTCCTCTTCGTTGGAAACGACGTTCGCGAGGATGTCATCCGTGAGTCCGGCACTCTCCAGGCTCTGTCGCGCGTAATCGCCGACGGGCACACCTTCGGCGGCGAGCACGACCTGGACGCCGGGCTTGGCCAGGTCCTCCAGGCTCGCGATGTCCGCGGGATTGTCGGGCGGGGTGATGATGACCAGCTTGTTCTGCACGAAGTCCGCGCGACCCGAGACGCCGACCTTGTCGCTCACCTCGTTCATGTAGGCGCCGCTCGCCGACGCGAACACATCGGCGGTGCCCTCCGTCTCGATCGTGGATGCCAGGTCGCCGGAGGAGCCGAAGTTGAACGTGACCGTGGTCCCGGGGTTCGCCGCCTCGAAGTCGGAGCCGATCCGCGTGAGCGCTGCGGTAAGGGAGGATCCCGCGAAGACCGTGAGCTCGGTGGCGTGGTCCGAGGGCTCGTCGCTGGATCCACAAGCGACGAGCGTAGATGTGATCGCCAGCATGACCACGATCCAGCGCTTCCCGACCACCGAGGCCTCCTTCCCAGACGTGAAGGATAAGGCTGACATGGGGTAGTCACAAGGGAAAGATGGCGATAGCGTGGCCGAAAGCTGGCGAAACTACTCGGGCAGGTTGACCATCACGCTGGTGGCCTTGACCGTCGCGACGGCTTCCATCCCCGGCTTCAGCCCGAGCTGATCGACCGCCTCGCGCGTGATGAACGCGAGGATCCGATGTGGCCCAGCCTGGATCTCGACGGTCGCGGCGAGCTTGTCCTGCTTGATCTCGGTGATCACGCCGTGGAACCGGTTCCGCGCGCTCCCAGCGACGATCGGCTCTTGGCTCCGGCTCTCGGCGAGCAACCGCGCGACCTCCTTAGCCGCGACGAGCCGCTGACCGCCGCTCGTCCGCTGCGTCTTCAGCTTGCCGTCGCGCTCCCAACGCCGGAGCGTCTCCACGCGAACGCCGAGGATCTCCGCAGCCTCGCCGATCCGGTAGGTGTCCGACATCGAGGCAGATGCTACTCCGATGTAAACGACTGACCCTCCGCGGCCCTCTGTCCTGATGGAAGGTGGAGCCCGTGGATGTTGCGGCGATGTGGACCAACCTAGAGGGTGTGGCATCAGAGATGCCGTCCAACGAGCGTGACCACGACTTCGAGCGTGTGTTCCGCGACGACGGTCCGGGTCTCTGGCGCGCGATCTACGCGTACACCGGTGGCCGGCGTGACATCGCCGATGATGCGGTGGCGGAGGCGTTCGCCCGCGCGATCGCGCACGCCGGCTCCATCCGCGATCCGATCGCTTGGGTCTACCGGACGGCGTTCCGGATCGCGGCAAGGACCTGCAACAGCAGAACCGTGTCGGCGTGCAGGAGGAGCGTGGCGAGGAGCTCCCGGAGTTGAGCGAGCTGCTCGGCGCCCTCCGTGAACTGTCGCCGAACCAACGGGCCGCACTCGTGCTCCGTTTCGAAGAAGGGCTGAGCATCAGCGAGGTGGCGCACCGCATGGGGATCGCGTTGCCGACGGTTCGTGTGCATCTGCACCGTGGGCGACGCCGACTTCGAGAGCTGCTCGGCGATGAGGTGGTCGACGATGCCTGAGCGCTGGCGAGCCGAGCTCGATCGTTTGCGTAACGTCCATCCAAGCAACGACCTATGGGAGCGTGTCGGAACCGAGGCGGCCCACGGGTCGAGTGATCCTGCTCGTCCGCCTAACCGGCAGCGTGTGGTCGCGGGCGTCGTTGCGTTCGCCGTGTTCGGAGCGGCGGGACTCTTCGCGTGGCGCATCCTTCGTCCGATGGATCCAACCGGCATCGGTGGCACGACGCACGCGACCAGCCGGAGCGACCTCGCGGTGACACTCACGGCACCCACTCAACCTTCGACGGAGAACGACATCCACCTCCCGACAGCCACCTTCCGGCTCGGCGACCAGGAGCGGGACATCCATACGCAGGGTGTCACCGGGTGGCCCGGCATCCCCGACGATCTTTCATCCACCGCGGAGTTGCAGTGGTTGTTCGAGGTGCCGGCCGGTACCAGACTGGTGATCGCGGGCGACGCGACGTCGGCTTCCGCCACCGTCCGTTCCGGCGTATCGATCGATTCACCGACCGAACCACTCGATCTGTCCGATGGCTCGGCCACCCTTCCCTCCGAAGTGGACCAGTACGTGATGGAGCTGACCGGCATCTGGCCCGATGGAGCCGCGACGTTCACCGTGTCCTTCCAGATCGCGCCAACCACGGCGGCAGCGGTCTTCAGGTTCGACGAACAGGATCCGCAGGCGCCGCAGCTGTCGCTCGTGGTTGGGGGCAGTGCGTACTGGGCAACGCTCGGCACGCATTCATGGACCTTCGACAACGGGAGCGGTTCGGCGGACGCCGTGATGCAGACCTTCACCGATGCCGACGCGGTGCGGGTCCAGAGGGGGACACCGCTCATCCTGCAGGACGCGCCCGCCGATCTGCAGATGTCGGCAAACGAAGGGTTGACGCCCAACTATGGTCCCCCAGTGGGGACTCCGTTGCAGCTCGACCTCACCGCGCCGGGGTGGAACTTCGATCTCCCGCCGGGCTCATACCTCGTCGTCGTCGACGCTCGATGGGACGACGCACAGGCGCAGTTCTGGCTCCCGATCCAGATCGTGGAGGCGGGATCAGCCTCCCCGACACAGCCGGTCCCAAGCGTCGTATCTCCTGGCGTTTCGGAGGCCCGTATCTCGCCGGCGCCATGGCACCTGCTCGTCGCGTACGGCTCCGTCTGGATCACCGGCGACAACGGCGTCACCCGCGTGAACTCGTCGACCGGTGAGGTCGAAGCCGAGATCGCGGTTGCACACGCGGACGAGTCGGACATCACGGCAGGAGCCGGCCATGTCTGGGTCACCGCCGGCGCCTCGATCGTCGGGATCGATGCCACGACGAACGAGATCGATCGTCACTTCGAGATCCAGACGGGGATCCGCGAGATCGACTTCGCCAACGATCGCATCTACTACGGTCACAGCGCGGAGGGGAACGGCGACCTCAGCGAGATCGATCCACTCACCGGTGCGTTCGGTGGTTCGATCCTCACGGGAGGTCCCGGGCTCGGAGAGAGCGGTATCGTCCATTCGGGCGGCGCTTTCTGGGTGAGCTACTCATCACCGGCGTCGAGCGGTTCGACCTCCGGGCTCGTTCGCGTCGAGCAGGATCTGTCGCGGGCGGATCCCGTCGCTGGCGTGGCCAACGTCTTCTCGATCGCAGAAGCTGGGGGATCCATCTGGGCCGTTGGGACGGACGTGCTCTACAAGGTCGACGCTGATGGCACGTTGGTCGACTCGTTCCCCATCGCCTTAGCCGGGAAGGTGGCCTCCGATGGTGATCGCCTATGGCTGCTCATGAACACGGGCTCGACATCGGGATCGATCTATCTCCCGGACCCGGACGTTCCCGCCAGGGTCGTTGAGGTCGATCCGGAATCAGGAGCGCTCTTGGGCGACGGGACACCCCTCCCTCACGACGTTCCGGCCAACATCGCTGTCGGTGACGGAATGGTGTGGGTTTCGTTCTACGACGCCGGCGTGTTAGCCGTGGCCATCGCCCTATCCGGCCCTCAACACCCGGGGTCGGGTGACCGTCATCGCGATGGCGTTCCTCCTGACGGCGTTGACGACCGGGTTCGTCGTGCTCGCGTTCCACCAGACGCCGCCGCGAACGTCTCCGGCGTTCATCGGGCCGATCGCTCCGTTGGCGAACGGTGAGCTGTACTTCAGGGTGGGGGGCGGCGACGGCCCGAGTTGGTGGGAGGCGGTTCGGCCTGATGGCTCTTCCGGACGCATGGCGTTCCCGGCCGATGACCCGGTGCACTTCGATCGCATCGCTTGGTCACCCGGCGGGTCACGCATCACGTTCCGCAACGCGCTCGTCGACGCCTACGGCATCTACACGGCGAACGCGGACGGCTCCGATGTCCGCCGTCTGACGGATGGACCTAACGACTCGTGGCCCTCGTGGTCACCGGACGGCACACAGATCGTGTTCTCGAGCACCCGCAGTGATCCGTCGGTGCCGGTATGCACGCCCGGCGATGACATCGAATGTCCGACGGACCTATACGTGATGGATGCAGACGGGTCGAACATCACCCAGCTGACGAGCGACCCGGCGCCGGAGTTCGACCCGGCGTGGTCTGCCGACGGAGTCACGATCGCCTTCACGCGCGTCGGCGTTGGCGCAGAGTGCTGCTGGGTCGCGATCCGGTCGGTCGGGGCAGACGGGTCGGGCGCTCAAGAGCTCGCCGGAGCCGCACCGGATGGCTCGAGCTTCGCCCCCTCATGGTCCCCCGATGGGACGCGGCTCGCCTACCTCTCCATCCGCCGCGAAGAGTGGTGGGTCTATGTGAGCGATTCCGACGGCACTAACGAACGTGTGATCGCGGGGATGCCATTCGCCGACGATCCCGGATCGCTCGCAAGCGTTGATGACGCGGCTTGGTCACCCGATGGTGCGTGGATCGCGTTCACGGGATCGGTCTGTCCCTGCGATGCCCTCTCGCATCCGGCGCTCTACCTGATGCACCCAGATGGGTCGGCCCTGCACGAGATCGCGGCCCCCGACTACGGCGCGAGCGATATCGCCTGGCGACCGCTCCCCATTGACGCGTCGCCGACTCCGTTCCGGATCAACGCCTCCATCACGCAGACGATCGACACGCATCTCCGTTTCCCCGAAGGGGTCGTCGTCGGGAACGGCGCCGTGTGGGTGGTCGCAAGTGATGGCATGGCCGCCGGAGGCGAGCTCCTTGGGCTCGATCCTGACACGGGTGACGCCATCGCTCGTATCCCGATGCCGTCCGTTCCCGGCTGGGAGTTCGGGGGTGCGGGGGTCACCTCCGGCCTCGACAGCGTGTGGATCACCACTGGCGCCCAAGCACCGCACACGCCAACGGTCGTGTATCGCATCGACCCTGAAACCAACAGCCTTGTCGAGACCATCGATGTCGGAGCCGGCAGCGCGGCGGACATCTGGGTGGACGACACGGGCATCTGGGTGGTGACCTTCGGCGACAGCGTCGGTCATATGTGGCTGTACCACCTCGACGCCATCACTCACGAGGTGCTTTCGCAGACCTCGATCCCGGCGAACTGGTCCAACACCGTCGTGGGTGCGGGCGGCTGGATCTGGGTCCTCGGCAACACCGACGACAGTGACGGTGCACCCCCGGGGACGCTGTTCCGTATCAACCCCGTCACGGGAGACATCGAAGACCAGTTCGACCCGGAACCGCACCACTCTTTCTTCGTCTCGGTTTCGGGCGACCGACTCTGGTTCTTCAAGAGCGATGGGTTGTACGCGCTGGACGCGAGCACCGGGAGCGAGATCGTTGGGCCGGTGGATCTGCCCGGCCAGTTGGCTGGACTCGTGGCGGACGGAGTGGGAGGCGTGTGGGTCATCAGCGGTTCAGGTGGTGAGACGACGAGGAAGGGCGTTTGGCACGTATCAGCGAGCGGGATCGTCGATCAACGTTCCGACGAGAACCCGGGCAAGGACGCCGATGGGATCGCTGCCGCGTTCGACCCAGCGACCATGAGTGTCTGGATCGTCCACTACGAGGACACCGTTTCCCGCCTCGCGATCACGACGGCTTCGTCGTCCGGAGCGTGAAGAAGGCCTAGACCGCGAACCGCACGTGGAGGATGTCGCCCTCGCGGACGACGTAGTCTTTGCCCTCGACGCGGATCTTCCCGGCCGCCTTGGCGGCCTCCATCGATCCGGCGGCAACGAGCTCGTCGTAGGCGATCACCTCCGCGCGGATGAACCCTCGTTGCAGGTCGGTGTGGATGACGCCGGCGGCCTCCGGCGCGGTCGCCCCGCGCCGCACCTCCCACGCGCGCGTCTCGTCCTCACCGGTCGTGAGGAACGTGATGAGATCGAGCGCGCGGTAGCAGGCCGCGATCACCTTCTCCAGGCCCGGCTCCTCCACGCCGAACTCCTCGAGCAGGGTCCGAGCCTCATCGGCATCCATCTCGGCCGTCTCCGCCTCGATCGACGCGAACACGCCGACCGCGCCGGCATCGGCGAGGGCTCCCGGCACCTCCGTCCCTTCCTCCAGGTTCGCGACGACGACCTCCGGCTTCAAGGTGAGCGGAGCGATGCCGCGCAGCTCGGCGACCACCTCGGGATCGAGCTTCGCGTCGCGCAGGGGGGTCTCGGACTCCAGCGCCGCGTGCGCCGTCTCCAGCGCCGCGACTTCGGCCGACGGTTTGCCTTTCGCGCGTTTCTCCGCCTTGTGCAGCGCGGAGTCGACCACTGAGAGATCGGCCAGCAGCAGGTCGCCTCGAACGGTCGCGAGCTCCTCGGCAGGCTCGGCGTCGGCGCCGAAAGACCGGATCACCATTGCGAGCGCCTCGGCTTCCCGGAGCTTCGCGATCCCTTGCGCCGATGAGACCCCTCCCGGGACGTCGACGAACCGTACCTGTGCGGCGACGGTCTTCTTCGAGCGCTCCATCTCGGTGAGGACGGCGAGCCGAGGGTCGGGGACCGGCACGACCGCCACGTTCGCTTGGCCTCCGTGCGATCCAGATCTCGTCAGTGCCGTGAACAGGGTTGACTTTCCGGAGAACGGCACGCCGACCAGCCCGATGTCCTTCACGAGCGGCGAGCGTATCAGCCGGTTGCCGCCGGACCGGACCGGACGACGTCCCCGGGCCGCGAGCGGATATCGGCCATTCGGCGAGGAAACTTCGGCCGTTCGG